>JBGQBO010000006.1:0-165163 GCA_041494885.1 Terriglobia bacterium | reverse complement strand
TGGCCGAGGTGACCGCGTTGCCAATCTTGCTGGCCCCCTCCATCACCTGGAAGGTCACCGTTCCCTGGTTCACGGCAGCTCCCGCGACCGTCGCTGTCAGCGTGACGTTCTGAATGCTGTTGCTGAAGGTCAGGGCTTGGCTCGCGACGGCGGTGCTCGTCAGGGCTGCGGTTGGCGAGGGGGCGTTGATGGTCAGGGTTCCGGTGCCGCTGCTGGGCTGGAAGTTCGGCCCGCCCGAGTAGCTGGCCTGGACTGTGTAGGTCTTTGCTCCGGTTCCGGCCGGCAAGGGATAAATCACACTCGCTATGCCGTTGGTCAACGTGGCCGAGGTGACTGCGCTGCCGATGTTGGTGGCGCCATCCATCACCTGGAAGGTCATCGTTCCTTCGTTGACCGCCGATCCCGCGACCGTCGCCGTCAGCGTGACGTTCTGAATGCTGTTGCTGAAACTCATTGTCTGGCTGGCCACCGCGGTGCTCGTAATGGCTGGGGTGACGGGAGCCGAGCTTGCCGCGGCATAAGTGTATTGGGAGGAGGAGATAATAGTCTTAGCTCTCACCGTGTCCAATGTAACGTGGATGGTTTCGCCTTTTGCGGGAATGCACTGGATGGGAGAGGTCGGGGAGCACGCGGGGCCAAGAGTTATGGTATTGAAACCGGCGCCGGGGCCTACACCCCCGACGAAGCCAAAGAAAATATCATGTGCGCCAACCACGCTTTCTATCGTCAGGAAGTAGTCGGCGCCTGCATTGCACCACGTGAAGGTGACTGCACCTGCTGGTAGCGTCGACCCGCTGGTTGGGGTAATCATTTGGGCTACGGGGCATGTTGTTTGAGCCTGGATCATTACTGTTGCAAACGAGCAGAGAATTGCTGCCATACATAGTGTTCGTAAAGTTCTTTTCATGTAAATTTCCTCTTCTCCTGAATTTTGGTCTGGATCCTGTGATTGCCTTTCGATCCAAATAACTCCTCCGTGTGAATCCTCAAGAACCAGAGATAGTCACCGATTCCACAATGATCTGAGTTGGAGAGTCGGTCACTTTCTCGATAATGTAGGGTATGGATAAGCTGAAATAAATATACCCTAAGATAAAGAATCTTATGAATCTTCATGCATCAACTACATTTGTTGGGGGATTGGTAATTCTGAAGGGTGGTCAGGCTGGAATCGCTAAAAAAGAAGCCGGTCGAAGAGCAGATTCGCTGCTCTTCGACCGGCGAGGGACAGACTAACTCACTGCCGTATGAGGGTCAGCGCTGAAGTACCGCTCCCTCCCAGATTGGAGTTGACTCTCAGTGGCGTTGCCGGTGGAATAGCCGGCTCAGGCGCTCCCACTAAGGTCATGACGTAGAGACCACCACCGTTGTTGGTTAACACGTTGTTTCCCAAACTCCTGGGGTCGAAGGTGGCTCCTGAGGTCGTGACGTAAGGCTGTAAGGTCAGGATCACGTTCGGGCTGATGACTGACGATGAAACGGTGAGGTCCAGCCTCTGCTTGGAGGTCCGGTACACTGCTGAGGTGATGATGACAGCGTCCGGGGAAGGTTTCACAGTCACCGAGGTCGATTGCGGTGCCGAGCTGACACCCGCAGAGTTCGTCGCCGTCACCGTGAAGCTGAGTACGGTGTTGGTGGTCGTGCCCACCGGCAGCGTAAGGGTGAAGCTGATCGTCGCGCCGCTGTGGGGATTGGGGTTGATGACGATTGGTGCCGCTGGCGCCGTCTGAAGCCAGCTGAAGGTGCACGCCAGCCCTTGAGGATCGCTGCAAGTGGCTGTCAAAGTCACCGGCGTTCCGGAAAGCACTGTCAGGGGTGCAGGAGCCGTGACGGTCGGAGCTGCTGCATGGTTGACCGTGACCGTTACGGAGGCAGAGGAGGAGCCAGCACTATTCGTCACCGTCAGGGTGAAGTTCAGCACTGTCGTCGCTGCCACACTGGGCGCCGTGAAGGTCGCGTTGGAGCCAGCACTGGTGAGGAGCACCTGGATAGGATCTGTGGCGGCTTGGGTCCAAGCGAATGTCAAGGGGGCTGTTCCCGTGGAGGCGCTGCCGTCGAGTGTCACGGGCGCACCGGAGGCCACCGTCTGGGCTATGCCGGCGTTGGCAACTGGTGCCGTAATGGCCCCAGGGCAATTCACAACGGTCGGAGCCGCTGCACCGGGCCAGGGATTGAGCTGCCCTCCAATGGTCCCTGCAGACGAGGTATATCCGCCACAGGCCAGGAAGGGGAAGCTCTCAAAGTTGTTCGGCACGACTGGGCTTCCGGGGATGTTCTCCGGGAAGATGTACTCAAGGATGGGTGCGTGGTACTGCCCGTAAAAGAGCCCGTTGGCGGAGGTGACCGCGGTGGGGCTGGCGGGGTTCTGTCCCTGTTGCCCTTCGATCACAGCCCGCATTTCTCTTGGCGCCGGCAGGAAGGTGCCAATCGCGTTCATGACGCATTGCTTGTCAGGTTTTGCTGGAACTGTCCCAAAGACGGCACAGGGGGGACGGAAGCGCCAACGGCCTTTCACCGCACCCGCGGGGGGACCTTGATCCACACCAATGGTGCCCCAGTCACGATCCGACGTGGCTCCAGTTGTGGGGTCTACATCAATGGCATAAAGGTGGATGTTCCGGTTCACATCGGTGGTCATACCCTCGAACCGGGTTCGGATCGTTGCCTCGCCGGCGCCTAGGACTGTCAGGCCTCCGGTGCCCAGAATGAACACATCGGTCTCCACATAGGCAGGATTGGTTCCCGGCATGGTGAAGATGGCGGTGTTGTTGGTGATTGTGTGAGCAGAGATGTAAGTACTGGCCGATCCGGGGTTGGGGCCCACGGTGGGAGCCGCAGCGTTATCTGTAACGAGCGTTCCCGCGTAGATGACATAATCACCCACCTCGAAGGGTGCCTGTTTGGTCGCGTCCGGCGGTACACCCGGAAATGCCACCGGATCGTTGGTGGTGAAGTTACCCACAAAGTTACCTGTCAAATCCCTCGGCCGATTGCCTAGGGGGCACAGGGGATCGTCTGCGTTACCGGCAACCGTCGGGTCTGCTGTGACGCGCGGCAGACACATGGGGAAGCCAGTTCCAGACATGATGGTCGGGTTATCGGGATCGAGGGTAAAGCGGATGTCCGGCGACATCAGCCGGCCGAACTTTCCGGTCGGGTCGTTGATTCGCAAGCGGGCACCGGTGGTTTGATCCCCGATTACGCCCCCAACTCGCATCTCACCGAGACTGTAGTCGATATAGTTAATGTAGCCCGCACCCGCATTCAGGCCCTGCTGGGAGATGTAAATGAGCCCGGCAATGTAGGTGTCCCCGATGCGATTTCCCACGACCTGGAACTCATAGGTGGTGAGAGGCGTCGGAACGTCGGCCATGGCCATGCCCGTCGCGACATTCGTGTACGGGGCAGGCGCTTGAGCAAAGAGTTCCTGCCACGTGAGTGCGTTAGCCGGGAGAATCACAATGGTTTCCCGAGGCACGGTCACAAGGTGGCCGTTTACTTTCAACGTGCCTCCTGAGTGTGCGTCACCTGGGGTAGCCAGCGTGGCCTCCTGGAGGAAGCCCGTGATGTCAAACTGCGTTGATAGAGGGATAGGCAGCTGGGCCAGTGATGCGCTCGTCAAAGCGAACGTGACTAGCACAAGTAACGCCACAACCCGTGACGCCCATTGCAGCCTCTGACTGGTTCGATCGTTCAAATTGAAGTTCATAAAAGTCTCCTTTTTTTGTTTTCTCTAATTTACAAGAGCGTCTAGGCAGTAGGTATTTTGTTTCGCCCTCCGTCACCCTTAATCCGCGGGTGAGAATCGCACCTCCAAATAGCTCGGCGGTTTGGAAGTACGTTCCTTCTAGGGCAGGCGGAGTGCCAAACGCATGTTTGGTGGTAAATTTAACGTTATGGTGAGATTCTGCGGCAACTAACTTCGATAACTCGGGATTGGAGAATAGCGATAATCAAGAAGGGTGATGGAACCGGAATTACTAGTCTAACGATAACGTGTTAAACAGCTTGCGCAGTTGGCGTAGTCAGGAGTCAAGCGGGGAAGCGACATTGTGGGGACGTGGAAGCGGGCCAGGATTTAAGGGGACAAGAAAGCAACTTGCATGGCTGGCGGAGTGATGTCCGGATGTGTTAAGGGTGTATCAGGAGAATTCACTACTCAGGGCTCTGTGTTTCAGAATGAGCGTGGGAGGATCCTTCATTGAAGGTTCCTATTTCGACAATAAAGGGTATGATAAAGCTCTAATAGATATACCCCTAGCCAATTTTTTATAGAGATTCTGCCTGAATCTTGAGATTTGGATTGGGAGAGGGGGGCGAACTCATAAGACACGAGAAATTTTGACTGTCTCCTCTTGAAGACCTCTAAGAAATGGAGAAGACCTTCGTAATCAGTGGGCCAGGAGGCTTTGGGTCTGCAAAGCGAGCGCCCACTCAACCATCCTAGAGTAAAATCCTGAAAACTCAGGTCCATTAGGGCGCTATTTCTTTTGGGGAAGACATCCTCAATGTGTGGAGAGCCGGCTCGGCAAGTATCCTTAAAATGTCGGGGATTTAGTAAAGCGACCCTACAGTGTTAATGCGGGTGGAGGATCCGGAATTGAAGACTGTCTGACTTCCAAAGAAGAGAAAGGCTGGCCCCTCTCTTCGGGGCCCGGTTAGGTCCTTCTCTCTCCCTGGTTCGATTCAGTGCCCGAGGGTTAAGAGATTCAAGGTTATTGAATCTTCAGTTTCGAATAGGGAAACACATGGGGCTTTTCTTCAGCGGTTGCATGTGCGGGTGCAGCCACCTCCGCTTGGGCCTCGGTGCATTCCGCTGTGGCGACCGTTTGGATTGTCGGGGTGTGGATTATGGCGCCTTCTTGGGCCTTCAGGAACACGAGCCGGTTGGTGTTGGAACGGTAATCCACCTGGATAAAGTCCCCCAGCGCAATTTGCCTCGTCGCTGTGAGATTAGCCAGCGGAAATACGATGTGCCGCTCGATGGTCCGCTTAAGAGGGCGGGCACCGTACTGCGGGTCCGTCCCTTCTTTCAGGAGGAATTCCCGCGCGGCTTCAGAGCAATGGAAAACAAATTTGTTCTCCGACTGGGAATTCAAAATGCGCTGCTGCACATAGCTTATCTCGATGTCCAGGATCTTAGAGAGGTGCTCTGCCTTCAAGGGACGGAACACGATAACTTTGTCGAGGCGGTTCATGAACTCAGGAGAAAACTTCCGCTTGGCTGACTCCAGCGCGGTCCGGTAAATGAACTCATCCGTCTCCGGGGAATCGTATTTCTGTTGTGCGGTGGCAAAACCCAGCCCGGTCCCCATCATCATGCGGCTGATTTCTCCGCCGCCCAAATTCGATGTCATGATAATGATGCATTTCGAGAAATCGACACGACGGTTATCACCCAGTGTGAGGGTGGCTTTGTCGAGGATTCCGAGTAGTAATTTCCAGAGCGAGTCGCTCGCCTTCTCAATCTCGTCAAACAGGACGAGGGTGAGCTTCATCCGATCCGTGTGAAATCGATCGAGCGCTTCCTGGGTCAACGCTGGTTGAGTTTCGCGATGGCCCAGATACCCCGGAGGAGATCCCACAAGCTTAGCAATCTCATGACTGTGTTGAAACTCTCCGCAGTCGATCTTGACATAGGCGTTGGTGTCACCAAACAAGACCTCGGCGGCCGCTTCGACCAGGCGCGTTTTTCCCGAGCCGGTCGGGCCAAGAAACAGAAGGTTTCCAATCGGGCGGCCGGGAACGGTCATTCCTGCCTGGTAGATCTGGAACAGGTCTGACATGCGCCGGACTGCACGGTCCTGACCGACCACTCGATCTTGAAGTTTGTCTTCGAAGTCTTGGATCTGCGTGCTCCGCAGATCAGGGTTAAGTTCGGAGAGTTGATTGATTGGGGTTGCTGTGGTTTGAATTTCCATGGCGGACTCCTTAAAGCATCGATCTAAGACTGCTTCCTACCCATCCACCGTCTTTCACAATGTTCACAAGCAACTTGTATGCCAGTATTGAATTCTTGTCTTAAACATAAGAAATAACTTAATTTAGTATGAGAGCTGGAATAAGATAACAAGGCCTTTATGTTTCAATGTGAGTCACATGTCATGTTGGGTGATGAAAAAACAACCAATGAAGGATGCTAGGTTCTATCTTCGGGGAGGCAGATTATTTTAGAAGGATCAATTACAAGGAAGTTCCACAATGTTGCGGGCCTTCGAACCAAGGGGATATCCCGGTGACATCCATTTCGCGCAGATTCGTCCTCGGAGTCTCTGGCAGGGGATGTAAAGTGAAGGGGGTATGCGGGGTCTATTCTTCCTCACCGTGTGTCGAGGAGACAGGGGCCCCAACCTTTGGAGCCAGAAGAGAGGTGAATTTTTCACGATTGCAAATCAGAGCCTTGGTTTGGGGTCTTTGAATTACGAATTCCTCTGCATTGGCCAGAATTTCTTCAAACCGAATGTCAACAGGAGTCAGCAACCATTCCTGGTCTGCTTCCTGTGCAGTCCTAACCCATTGAATGATCCCATGCCTGGAAACCTCAGCTGCCCTTTCGTGAGAGGGTGATTTCATAAGGATTGATGCTTCCTGTTCGATTGCAAACCTTCTCACGTCACTCAGTTTCAGATCGGCCATGTCCACCTCAAATCCTCAATGTGTCCATTAGCAGGGCGACGAGGCTCGCCGCTCTGCATTTAATTTCTTCACGGGTCAGCTCAAAATATCGAGAACTCTGTGGATTGTCAAGTTGCCTCGTTCTCCAGGGGGGTTGCAAAATCCGCAGAATGGGTTAAAATGAACACTCAGATTTTAACCACTAACAACAATCTACGTTTACACTGGATTTATCCTTGAGTGAGAAGCTGTACACCGTTCTCGAGATGAGTCCAGGGACAGGAGAGATTCTTATGGCTACGGAACGGCCGAAGGGCACGACCATGAGGGGAAATCCAATGACTCTAATCGGGCCGGAATTGAAAGTGGGGGATAGGGCACCGAATTTCACCGTCCGCAACCAGGACTTACAACCGTTCACGCTCACCGATACAAAGGGCAAGATTCGTCTGATCAGCGTGGTTCCCTCGCTCGATACCCCGGTTTGCGATGCCCAAACACGACGGTTTAATCAGGAAGCCGCGAAGCTCGGTGACAAAGTGGAAATTGTCACCGTGAGCGTCGATCTTCCTTTCGCCCAAAAACGGTGGTGTGGAGCCGCAGGGATCGACAAAATCAAGGTGGTCTCGGATTACTATGACCGCTCATTTTCCGAGGCTTATGGGACCCTGATCAAGGAGCTTCACATCGACAGCCGCGCGATCTTTGTGGTTGATGACAAGGATACTATCCAGCACGTTGAATATGTTCCCGAGGTTGCCAATCATCCGGATTATGAAAAAGCGCTCGGCGTAGTGAAGAATTTACTAGGCACTCAAGTGGCCGGTCGTCCTGCCTGAGCCAGAATTCTGAAGGATGAATAAGGCGAGGGCAAATGAATCACTTCGGAACGCAGGGTGAAGGTTCCAACGGATCCTGACATTGATTTTGGTGAGCCTGACGCGCGGTGAAGAATGGGGAGCGTGACAACCCCAAGGAAGATTATTTTTTCACTGCCTCAAGCGAAAAGTAGATGGGCCGATTTCTGAGATCCATGTACGGCGAGGCCTTAAAGACCGAACCCGCAATCGATGGTGAACACCTGTCCTGTGGTTGAGTCTCCGGAGGGTGACGTCAGCAGCAAAACCTGCTCCGCGATGTGTTCGGGATCCACGAACTTCTTCAATGTAGTTGAAGCGATGTAGTATTGTTCAACCTCATCGATCCCCAACCCCATTTCGGTGGCGCGACGTTCAATAACGGTTTGCATCCGTTCTCCCCGGACGGGTCCTGGGCAGATGGCATTCACCTGAATGTTGAACTCTCCCAGCTCTGCTGCAAGAGTCCGGTTGAATCCCAGCATCCCCCACTTGGAAACCGAGTAAGGGGCGCGGAGCGGATAGGCCCTCGTTCCGGCGATAGAGGCAATATTAATGATTTTCCCGCGCCGACGAGGGACCATGTATTTCAGCGCAGCCCGGGAGCACAAGAAGGCGCCCGTTAAATTGACTCCAATGGTTTCGTTCCAATCCTGCATCGTCAGTTCAGCAATCGAAGCGGTGGGTCCGGCCACTCCCGCATTGTTGACGAGAATGGTAAGCCCTCCCAACCGCTCCGCTGTCGTGTCCACCAACTGAATCACCTCGCCCTCGCGTGAGACATCACAAGCAGTCACCAGGACCTGAACACCAAATTCGGCCAGTTCTTTGGCGACTTTTTCCAACGGTTTGGGATTGCGGCCACAAAGGGAGATTGCGGCGCCTTCGCGAGCTAGCGCCAAAGCGATGGCACGTCCGATCCCCTGACCACCCCCTGTAACAAGCGCCACCTGATCTACGAGCCTCATGAATACCTCCGTAGTGGCTTACGAACTGAATCGATGTCCCCTTCATTCCCCAAGAAACGCCTTCATCAAGCGCCAGAAGTTCCACACATCCACTTTCGAAGAGATCTCATAAGGTGAATGCATTGACAAGATCGGAACGCCCAGGTCGATCACCTCAATTTCCTCCCGGGACAAGAACCCGCCGATCGTTCCACCGGAGCCAACGTCGACCTTTGGAGTTTGCGTTTGCCAGGGGATATGGTGGTCATCGAGAATCTTCCTGATCTGCCCGATGAATTCAGAGTTGGCATCAAATCCATGGCCGTAGCGCTTTATAGAAACCCCAAAACCCAGGCGTGCCGTATTGGTCACCTCGGCCGTAGAAGGGAAGATCGGATTCAAGCCCAAATTCACATCGGCAGAAATGGCTTTTGAGGCATGCAGGGCCTCTCGCAGATGGTTTTCGTTGAAGGGGTCTGACGACTGCGCTGCGAGGAGACGTCCTACCGTCTCTCTGAGATACGTTGAGTCGGCCCCGGTATTGTTATTGGACCCGCTTTCTTCATTGTCTGTGAGATAAACCAGCGCGGTGTGTCTCGGAATAGAATCCAAGTCAAGCAGCGCACGGAGCGCGCAGAAGGAACTGAGTTTGTCGTCCTGTCCGTACGAGCCGATGAGCCCTCTATCCCAGCCGACATCGGCGGCCGAGGTGGCGGGCACCAATTGAAGCTCAGCGCTTACAAAGTCCTCCTCTTCAATGTTGTACTTCTTGAGGACCGCCTTGACCGTTTCAGTAGGAGTGGAGTTGTCGCCCGGGATGGATCCCGCAATCGGGTCCATTTCCTCGCCCTTGAATACCTCTGTATATTTCCGATCCTGCATTTCTTTATCTTCGTGGGGAGCCACGTCGGGAATCAAGAAAACGGGTTCACCGGCTTGGTTGCCCATGGAGACATCCACGTGGGTTCCATCCTTCCGGTCGATCCGACCCACCAGCGCAAGGGGGACATTGGCCCATTGATACTTCTTGATTCCCCCATGGTACGTTGTTTTCAAAATTGTGAATCCGCTGGCGGAGACAAAAGGGCGGGCTTTAAGTTCGAGCCGGGGTGAATCAATGTGGGTTCCGATAATATGCAACCCACGGGCGATGGGTTCCTGCCCTATGAGGACCAGGATCAAGGCCCGTTCCCGGTTATTAAAAATGAACTTCTTGCCGGGTGTGACCACCGATTTCTCTGTGAAGAGTTCGAAGCCCGACGATTGGGCGCGATGGATGGCTTCGCGCGTGGCCATGAGTTCAGTCTTGGATGAATTTAGGAACCGCTTGAAGTCTTCATTCAGGGAGTCCAGGCCAGCACGGTCGGCCTCAGCCAGCTCCTGCCATCCCGATTTCTTGGTGGACCAGATGCTCACGTCTTGAGCCAGACCGGCTGTACACATTGAAACCATTGCAAGACAACATATCACACCAATGAGCGGTGACTTTTTCATGGGCGGTGAGCCTCGATTTGAATGGCTTGAGGAGACTGCGTATCGTCTAAATCTTAAATGAAAAAGCGAGAAGTAAGGGAAAATTTTTTTGAGTCTTCCTGTCGAGCGGAAACGCTGCGCTTGGGGATCAGTCCCCAATGGGCCCCTCCAATGGGCCCCACGTGGGGTCCCCCACGAAGTTGTTTAAGGAAATCATGGTGGCAAAGGGTAGAACAGAACTGCAGAATCCATGAGGAAGAGGTGAGTCATCCTCACCTTATGGCCTCATCACTCCACGCTTTGAAACCTTTTCATGGAAACCCGATCAGCTATGGGTTTGTCCCTTGGGGAGAGCCGATTCGACGAACATCCTCAGTTCTGATTTTGGCAATGCACCGACGATCATATTCTGCACCTGCCCACCGTCATAGATCAAAAGGGCTGGGATACTGGAAATTCGGTATCGCCGGGCAACCTCTGGATAATCGTCTGTGTTGAGCTTGGCGACCTTGATTCTTCCGGCATATTCACTTGACAGTTCTTCGACCAAGGGGCACACCATGCGACAGGGGGGGCACCAGGGGGCCCAGAAGTCAACAAGCACAGGTACCGTTGATTTCAGAACTTCCTCTTCGAAATTGCTCGCGTCGAGATGGACCAAACAATCTTGACTCATGGCTCGTTACCCCTGCTTTCCGTTCCTTCGTTCTTTGCAGAGCTGTTCTTCTCCGGCCACCGTGACCCGGTGGAACAAGACTTCGAAGCTCAAGTGGGTATTCCCAGCTTGGGCAAAATGTAGGTCTGCAACAGAATCCAAACCGCAATGAAAACCAATATCCACCAATCGCTCATCGGACATCCTTGCTCCACAAATCATCCCCAGTCAAGCCCTATCCTTCTATTGAACACACGCTCGCATGGACTGACGATGGAGATACTCTTCCCAATGACCAGGATCTGCCGGCGCACGGCCCGCTTCAACCCGCTCAAGTAAACCGCGTGCTCCTACAGCCGTCTGCTGCTCTCGAGGCATGGGTTCGGGCTTCGTTCCTGGAATTAAATGTTGAAAAAAGTTGCTTTGTTCTGACGCTTTGACATCTCGGGCATTTGGGCGTGCGGGGGCCAGCAGAGAACACCAACTTCTCAAATACGTGTCGGCACCGGGCGCATTCATATTCGAACATCGGCATGATTCCGTTATCCCCCCAGATTACTCATTCAGACCCTGCCTCAGCGATGGCGCTGGACTCAACGGACTCAACTTGATGGATCTCATAATCAAAAGACATTTTGGCCGTCTTCCCCAGCATGGCCGCTGCACCGCAATATTTTGTCTCCGACAGATGAATGGCGTCCTGAACCGATTTCTCCTTAATCCTCGTCCCCTTGACGATGTAGTGGACGTGAATTTGGGTATAAACCGTAGGAGGTGCGGAGGCCCTTTCACCACGGATTTGGACTTCCAAACCAGTTATTTTCTCCCGCTTCTTCCGGAGGATATTGATGACATCTGTACTGGTGCATCCTCCCAGCCCCAGGAGCAGGAGTTCCATGGGGCCGATCCCTGAATTTCGTGCTCTGTCGGCATCAATGACCACTCCATGTCCGCTCGAAGGAACCCCCACAAACTGATTTCCGTCAACCCACTTAACTGAAGCATCTGTTGTCATTTACAAACCCCTGTAAAAAAACTAGGTGGAACGCAATTCCAACCCACGAGTATGGATTCAATTATCTGCCTGGCGACTCAAAATCTACTGAATCCGTTGGATACTTGAACGGATCTCACTGAAATTATGCATGAAAACGATACCCTTAGAGAGCAGGTCTTATGACACATGCGAATCCATTTGCGGTATACTTCGTTCAGGCTATAAGTTCAGATTTCGCTGTATAAGCTTCTTATTGGTGATTCCATCCGTACGCTGCTCTCCGGTGGCCATGGTCAAGACAGAAGTTGATGAGAAACAACTTGTTAAGGATGCCAAGTCGGGGAATTACGAGGCATTCGAAGCGTTGGTTCATCGTTACGAAAGGAAGATTTACAATGTGGCCTATCGCTTGAGTGGAAATCGCGAGGACGCTGAGGATATCCTTCAGGAGACCTTCTTGAAGGCCTTTGAAAATCTCCGGCGATTCCGCGAGGAGGCCAGCTTTTATACTTGGGTAATGAAAATAGCGGTCAACGCCACCCTGATTCGCTTCCGTAAGAGTTCCCATCCCAATATGATCGCGATGGACGATCTCGGCGATGGGCCTCACGAATTTCATCCCAAGAGCGTGGTAAGATGGTATGAGAATCCAGAACAGAAGTACTCCCGGTTGGAAAGCGAACGTATCCTTCGGCGAGCGATCCTCTGGTTGCCGCCGATCTATCGAACGGTGTTTTGGCTGCGGGATGTAGAGGAGTTTTCCAACGCCGAAGTGGCGCGAATGCTTGGGTTGTCGGTATTTGCGGTGAAATCGAGATTGATGCGGGCTCGACTTGAGCTCCGTGAACGATTGACGGCCTACTACGGGAAGAAGGGCAAACGAAACAAACCGCAAAATACTGCTCATGCGCATGGCCAGATACATTGAAGGTGAGCTGGAGCGGGATCTTTGTAAGGGTCTGGAGAACCATCTCAAGGGATGTGACCGATGCCGGATTGTTCTTGACACGACAACGAATACGACAAAGTTATTCAAGGATCGACGATGGGTGCCCATCCCGCCTCAAGTCCACCGGCGGCTGCCCCAATCCCTTCGCGAAAGAAGGAGGATCATGGGGAACCCTTAGAAAAGGTCCCACGCTGCAATGGAATTCAGGTCCTCTGCTTGGGTTGGCTCAATCGATTTGATTGGGAATCGTTCCCCTTTATCGGAAAAGGAAATTCCATGAGTCTTTTTCCCTCTTTTTGAATCTATGTTATGGAGAGGTGGATCGGTGAGATGTTTCGGAAATGACCCTCGACAATCCGGGAAATCCTGGGGGAAGGGATGCAAATCATGTACTTGGAGAATTGGATCCGGGCAATTGCCGGCACGTTTGTGCTTTTCAGCCTCGCACTGGGTTACTTTGTGAGCCCCTATTGGTTCCTTTTCACGGCTTTCGTGGGCGTTAATTTGGTTCAGTCGGCTTTCACGAACTGGTGTCTGATGGAGAAAATCCTCATGCGTTTTGGGGTTAAGCCGGCCGCGGCCATGAAATAACCTTGCGCGTCTGGGAGGATGGCGGTGATCAATCCGCCATTGTGCTTAGCCTGCCGTCAGAGGGTGCCTCTTGGCCCGCCCCAGGAGTTAAGTGGATCGGGCAGATGGATTGTCATGCGGATTGTTGCGACATGAAGGAAGTTCCTAAATACTCGCCCCGGCAGGTGGGAACGGTATTAGAATCGAAAGGACTCAATTCAAATTTAAGGTTGTGATCATAAATTAAGGAGGAGTATGAAGAAAACTCTCGTCGTCATTACGGTTGCCATGATGTTCATCGTCACCCTGATCCTTGCCCAGACCAAGTCCGAGCCGAAGCCGGCTGAGCAATCAAATTCTGAAACCATGAACTGCCCCATGATGGGTCAAATGTCGCACATGCACGGGGAGCAGATGAAGGGTCAGATGCAACACTCCATGCCTGCCATGAAGGATGGAATGGCCGGTATGTTCTCTCTGTCCCCGGAGGAAATCAATGCTCTGCTCAAAAGCAAAAAAGCCGATCTGGGTCTGTCTGACAGCCAGGTGAAACTCGTGGCCGACCTGGTTGCTTCCTCTCAACAAAAGAAGGCTGATGAGAAGATGCAACAGATGCACCAGATGATGGCGCAGAAGCAAGGTGATGGAATGAAGTGCCCTTGCATGGGAACCCCCGCAAAGTAAATTGCAGGGGATTCGCAAAGATCTTCCTGGGCTCCCTTCCTTAGCACTATAAACAAGGCATCCCAATGTATCGGGATGCCTTCACCGCTCTAACCGTATCTCCCTCTTAACCGCGGCCCCTCTTCCTTAAGAGTCGATCAAGGTCACGTCTTGTTCTTGGGGGGATCTTGACCTCAGGCATTTTCTTGTATAACGCGAGTGTCTTCCTAAGGGCATCAAATACGCAATCGCATGTTTGACATTTCTGGATATGCTTTTCAAGCTCCGCACAAAGCGATGGGGGAAGCTCTCCGTCAAGGTAATCCGCAAACATGCGCAATAAGTTCTTGCAACGGGTCGATTCCTGGAGCTGAGTTGCTTTCGAATGACGCGGCATGAAACGCACCCCCGTTCAACTGACCTTCCCCGCCCTCGGGGTGATCATTCCATGAGTTTCCATGGTTTGAGAAACCTCTAAAAAAACGAAATCGTTAATTTACTTCAACCCCTGACCATCGCTCATGCGAGTGGCCAACCTCTAGACCGCCATGACCGGTCCCGGGCTTGCATTCGCCGCGAGGATAACGGGTTGAATCTCCACCTGTGTCTTGAGTGAGTTTGAAATCAGGCAACTTCCTTCGACATCGTGAAACAGCTGCTCCGCCAGCGCAATCTCATCTGAGGTGGCGACGGTGATGCGCGGGCTTACCATGACCCGAGTGAATTGGTACCTTCCATCCACATTTTCAAGGGTGCCTTGAGTCGAACTCTCATATTGAATCAGGCCGAGCTTCTTGTGGTGAGCGAAAGCCAGGAAGGTCGTCATGATGCAAATCTCGATCGCCCCGACAAAAAGGTCTTCGGGGGTCCATCGACCCGGGTGTCCCTTGAATTCCGGGGGGGCGGCAATCTCAAGACCAGGTTTGCCCTCGCATGACAATTCTCCCCGGCGCTCGCCGCTCCACCGGAGCTCGGTGGCGTAATAAAAGATTTTAAATGCTTTTTTCGGTTCCATAAGAATCATCCTTTCGAGACTGGCGTGGTATCTCGCATTGACCTGATGGCTTAGGATTTCAGATTAAACGTGCGCTTGCTCCCACTTCTTCTTCTCACTCAAAAAGTAAACAATCGGAACGGTCATCCGGGAGAGCAGAAGGGAGGCCACTTCTCCTGCCATGAGTGAGATTGCCAATCCCTGGAAGATGGGGTCAAACAGGATGACCGCTGACCCAATAATTACGGCAGCAGCGGTTAACATCATGGGACGGAAACGAACCGCTCCCGCTTCGATGACCGCTTCCCTCAGGGGCATCCCTTGCTGGAGGCGCAATTCGATGAAGTCCACGAGGATGATCGAGTTTCGCACTACGATTCCGGCACCGGCAATGAACCCGATCATGGAGGTGGCAGTAAAGAAGGCCCCCATGAGCGCGTGGGCGGGCAGGATTCCGACCAGCGAGAAGGGAATCGCCGCCATGATGGCGAGAGGCGTCTTAAACGAATGGAACCATCCGACCACCAGAATATAGATAAGGATGAGGACCGCCGCAAAGGCCAGACCGAGATCGCGGAACACTTCATAGGTAATGTGCCATTCCCCATCCCATTTCAGGGAGAGTTTGTCGGCGAGAAAGGGCTGCTGTGCCACGTAGCGTTCGAGGGTGTATCCTTCCGAAAGTTTCAGTTGATCGATGGATTTGTTTAACTTTAAGATCGCATAGACCGGGCTCTCCTCCTGGCCCGCCACGTCCCCGGTGACATAAACCACCGGCATCAGATTTTTGTGATAAATGCTCTTGTCACCCAGCCCCTCTTCGATGTGCACCAGTTCACCCAGAGGGACAAGATTTCCTTGGCGACCCACAACCTTGATCCGTTTCAAGTCATCCACGCTGGAACGGCCTGCGGGGGTCAATCTCAGATGGATCGGCACGTCCTCCTTTTCCAGGTCTTGATGCAGCAATCCCACATTCATCCCCTCGACAGCGAGGCGAAGTGTGGACGCAATTTGTTCGGCCGAGACGCCGTTCAACGAGGCTTTTTCCTTGTCCACCACGAATCGGTATTGGGTTTGGTCGCCCTCCATATACCAATCCACATCCACGACCCCCGCCGTCTTGTCGAAGATATCTCGAATCTGGCGCGCGACTTCAATTTGGCGGCTGTAATCCGGGCCGTACACTTCAGCCACCAGCGTTTGGAGCACCGGCGGGCCGGGTGGAACTTCAGCCACTTTGACGCGGGCTTGATACCGGCTGGCAATCTGGACAATCCGGGGGCGCATGCGCTTCGCGATGTCATGGCTCTGTGATGTCCGGTCACTCTTAGACACAAGGTTGACCTGAATGTCGGCAACGTGGGGCCCGCGGCGCAGAAAATAATGACGAACCAGGCCGTTGAAGTTGTAAGGGGAAGCCGTGCCGGTGTACATCTGGTAATCCGTGACCTCGGGCTGTGTGGCGATGTAGTCGCCAATCTCGCGTGTCACGGCCGCAGTCTCTTCAAGGGTCGTCCCTTCCGGCATGTCGATGATCACCTGGAACTCGCTCTTGTTGTCGAAAGGAAGCATCTTGACCCGTACGAGTTTCATCGCGAAGAGCGACATGGCTCCTAAGAGTAGAATGGCGACGGTGAACAGGAATCCGAGGCGGTAGCGGGAATCATGGATTAGATGGGACATCACCCGCCGGTACAATCTCGTGGACCAGCTTTCCCGGGCCTCCCCATGATCTCCCCGCCGCTTCAGCAGTCTCAGACTTGCCCAGGGCGTCACGACAAAGGCCACCAGCAGCGAAAAGATAATCGCAGCGGAGGCGCCAATGGGAATGGGGCGCATATAAGGACCCATCAATCCACTGACAAAGGCCATGGGGACAATGGCCGCAATGACCGTAAAAGTGGCCAGGATCGTTGGGTTGCCGACTTCATCGACGGCCTCCACCGCAATTTCGCGAACCGACCGGCCCTCGTTCTCAGGGAGTCGAAAATGCCGGACGATATTCTCAACAATAACGATCGCATCATCGACCAGAATTCCAATGGAAAAAATCAATGCAAAAAGTGTGATCCGATTCAGTGTATAGCCGTAAAGATAAAAGACCGCGAGCGTGAGAGCCAGGGTGACAGGGATCGCAATCGCCACAATCCCCGACTCACGCAGGCCAATTGTCAACCAGATCAGGGCAGATACCGAGAGGATGGCGATCATCATGTGGAAGAGCAGTTCGTTCGATTTTTCCCGCGCCGTCTCCCCATAATTGCGGGTTGTCGTGATATGCACATCGCCGGGGATCAGGTTGCCCTTCAACCGATCCACCTTTTCAATGACTCCCTGCGCAATCTTGATTGCGTTGGTTCCCTTGCGTTTCGCGATCGAGAGGGTGACCGCGGGGTAGGGCGCTGATTCATTCGCACCGGGGGATCTTAAGGAAGCATACCGACCCGAATCTGTGGGTGGATTGATTTCCTTGTACCGGGCTGCGGGCCCGGCACCAAAGAGCACATAATTGCTGGCCTCCTCGGGTCCGTCTTCAATCGTTCCCACATCCCGTAAGTAAACGGGGCGATTGTTGAATACCCCTACCACGACGCGTCCCACGTCCTCCGAAGAGTGCAAGAAACCCCCGGTTTCAACCAGGAACTCCCGGTTCCGGGCGGAGAAGCTTCCGGACTGTAATTGGCGGTTGGATTGATCCAGCGCGGGAATCAACTGGGCTGGAGCGACGTTATAGGCCGCCATCTTGCCCGCGTCGAGCGTCACACGGAGCTGGCGTCGCTGGCCTCCAATGATTCTGACCTCGGAGACATCCGGGACCTCTTTGATTTGATCGTGGATCTGTGCGGCCACGCGGCGCAAGGTAAAGGCATCATAACGGTCACTCCAAAGCGTCAGCGCCAGAACGGGGACATCATCAATGGAACGCGGTTTGATCAGGGGGGGACTGGCCCCCGGCGGGATCAGATCGAAATGGGCAAACATCTTTTGGTTCAACCGGACAATGCTGTCCTCTTCTTTTTGTCCGACATAGAACCGGACAATCGCCATCGAATAGCCGGGTGACGAGGTTGAGTAGATGTACTCGACCCCCGGCACCTCGCGGATCAGTTTCTCCATCGGTTTGGTGATCCGTTCCTCAACCTCTTTCGCGGAAGCGCCCGGCATCTGAACCATGACATCGATCATGGGGACGATGATCTGAGGTTCTTCCTCCCGGGGCAGGAGGATCACCGCGCCAAGGCCCAACAATATGGAGGCGGCAATGATCAGGGGGGTCAGCTTGGAATCTATAAAAGCCCCCGCTATCTTCCCGGCGAACCCGATTTCCTTTTTCATATCGCTCGGCTACCTCACCTGGCTTCCATCGCTGACCAGTCCGACGTTTTCAATGACCACTTTTTCTCCTCCCGTCAACCCTGCAAGAATCTCCACGCTGTCGCCATAAGGCTTTCCGGTCTTGACGAGGCGGAGATGAGCCAGATTGGATTCATCCACCACGTAGATCCCCTCGAGTTGACCTTTCATGAGGATCGATTTCCGCGGAACTAGGAGCGCCTTCTTCTGGCCGACCGCAAACACGGCTTTTCCAAATAGGCCGGATCGAACCAGCGTCCGGTGGCCGGATTTGTCCCGATCCATCAAAAGGCTCACTTTGACCACATCGGTTCGACTGGCGGGGTCGGAGGCCGGCACAATTTCGGCTACACGCCCGGGAATCTCTGATGAACCTAGGGCATCGATCAAAACTTGAACGGGGTCATTCAATTTGATCTGGTTGACCAGGGAATTTTCAACGGCGACTTCAAGACGATAATTGCGGGTGTCCTCCACCACGAACAGGGGTATGCCGGGCGATGCCATCGTGCCGACATCTATGTTCTTTTGGGAGACGATGCCGTCCACAGGGGCGGTGATGCGTGAATAGCTCACCAGGGTTTGCGCCATGACGGTATCGGCACGGGCCTGTTTCTCCCTGGCCAATACTTGCTCTTTTCGGGCGATCATCGATTGGTAGGAGGCTTCGGCCCCCCTGAATTTCGCCTCCACTTCCTCGAATTCATGAGGACTGACCGATTTCTTTTCATAAAGGTCTTTGAAGCGGTTCAAGGTGGCGCTGGCAAACTGGCGATTCGCATCGGCTGCCCGGATTTGTTGCTCGACCTCGGCGAGGGCCTGGTGCGCTTCCGAGGTGCCCGCATGTGCCTTCGATAGCTGTGCGGTGGCTTCTCGATCATCCAGCACCATCAGTACTTTCCCGGCGCGAACAAGGTCGCCTTCCTTCACTTTGATCTCAAGAACGGTCGCCATCACCTTGCTTGAGATTACGCTGGTATTAATGGATTTCACGGTGCCGACCGCTTCGAAGTAATCCGGAACCGCTTGCAGGTGAATCGCGCTGACCTTAACTCCGCTCACAACCGGATGGTCGACCTTGGCCTCTCCGGGCTTAATTCCACCGCCGCACGAGAGCAGAACTGAAAATGCCCCGATGAGGGCGAGCCGGAGGAGTACCCGTATCATCTTGTTAATCATCACTGGAGTTCCCTCTAAATCCCCGTTCTTTCTGTCTATTGATTGAGAATCTGGGATTGCTCGGTCAGAGCCCCCGATGCCAGTTCGGTATTTGCCTTGGCAATCCGGTGGTCGTACAGGGCCTGCAAGTAGGCCGTTCGAGCCTGGGTCAAGTCGGTTTGAGCCCGCAGGAGTTCGGTAACGGTTGTCAGTCCGGCGCCATATCGGTTTTGTACAATACGCAAGGTTTCTTCCGCTTGCGCAATGGCAGATTTCGTGACATCGATTCGCTGGCGTGTGTTGTCAAGGTCCAAGGCCACTTGCTTCACCTGTAATCTAACCGCCGCTGAGACATAGTTGTTCATCGCCATGGAGCGTTCCAGGATCGCCTTGGCTTCTTCCAGTTGCGCTTTATCGTTGCGACCTCGAAAAAGATTGAAGTGCAGGCGCGCCCCCACAGCCCAATTGTTTCCTCCGCGATCGGCAAGGGTTTGTGAGTCCGCCTCCCAGGAACCATAGATCCCGATCTGGGGGAGGAACTCCGCGCGCGCAATCCCCACCCCCTTCTCGGCGATATCCTTCATCAGTAGGGTCTGGAGATAATCAGGCCGTCGCTCGAGGGCTTGTTTGAAAAGTGATTCCTGGGGCTCCGAATCAAACCGGACCTCATTCAAATCGGAAGCCATCTCGATGGGATTGTCAACCGGCAGCCCCATCTCAAAGTTAAGGTTGGCCCTGGAGAGGGCCACCTGGTTGTTCGCCTTGAGCAGTTCCTCCTGCATCCGCGCGAGGAAAACCTGTGCCGCCAGTTTGTCCGACTCCACGGTCATGCCCGCCTGATAGAGCGACTCAGCTCTGGCCCCGGCAGCCTTAGCCGTTTTCACGGCATCCTCGGCCACTTGCTGGCCTGAACGGGCGAGCAAGTGCATCATGTAGGCTTTGGCCACTCGAAAAATCAGTTCTTGACGCGTCTTCTCAACGTCCTGTTGCGCCACTTTCTCCCCCAACTTGGCTTGCGCCACAGAGCCCCGTATCTTTCCGGCATCATATAGAACCTGCTGTATGGAAAGCTTTGCTTGAAAGTTGTCGAGCGCAAGCGGTTTGTTGAGTGACGGAATGACGAAATTCTGAGAGCCAAATTGGCGCTGGTTCAAGAGACTTCCAAAAACGTACACAGGATTATTTCCGCGGGCGAAAGTCTCATCGAAATTGACTTCGGGCAAGTAGTG
Source organism: Terriglobia bacterium (assembly GCA_041494885.1). Lineage (GTDB taxonomy): Bacteria > Acidobacteriota > Terriglobia > JAIQFV01 > JAIQFV01 > JAIQFV01. The sequence goes on along the minus strand of JBGQBO010000006.1, from coordinate 144,699 downwards.
CGAGACCGCCTGGGGCACTTTCTGTTGTGCCATTGCAAGTCCCTCGTGAGCCGCTTTGAGCGAGGAGTTGTTCTGGAGGGCCTGTTCAACGGCTTGACGTAAGGTAAGAGGGCCCGAAGCTTGCGACGTTAAATCCGGTGCGGTCTGCGGATGGAAATTGTTTCCTGGCAAAACAATCAAGGCCAAGAACACAACGACGGGATACGCAAGGATTTGAAATCTCAGTCTGGATAGGCTTCTGCGGGTGGACCGAGCAACAGAACTCCTCTTACGCACCTCATTTTCCATGGGAAGCCTCATTCACAACACCGGCAAGTTTGACGGGCATCGAAACGAATCATGGCCGTCTTCATTCTCCATTGATTCAAAGTGGGTCGGAACGACTCAAATAATCTTGCGTGGAGGTCGATTGAGCATGACTCGTGGAGGAGGGTCGGAGGGCGCTTTCTCGCTGGACTGGACGTTTGGGAGAATTCGATTTATATTCTCAAGCGCATCCATCAGCCATTTGTTCTTCGTACTTGGGTGGCGGTGCTTCAGCTTCGAAGCTGGCCAACGATGGCGCTGGTTTCTGTGTGGACCGGCGCCCCACCCATCGGTCAGAAAGCGGACGTCTTGGAACGGCAACCGAAGAAAAATCGTCCATTAAAAGCCACTCTCGATCTCACCGAAGGGGGTTTAAATTCTGCCCTCCGGGAAGCCGCCACAGTCGCAAAAGACTATTTCAACTCAGTCAACGACTGGCGGGTATTTCCCAGAATCAAGGGCAAGCGCCTTCGCCATTCGATTCGGGAACGATTGCCTTTGGACCCTACGCCCCCCAGGGAAGTGATTCGGGTATTTCGCGAAACGATTCTCTCGAATGCACGCCATAATTTACATCCGAGATTCTTCGGCTATGTGTCCTCTTCCGGAAACCCGATCGGCGTGATCGCCGACCTCCTGATTTCCACTATCAATCAAAACGTGACGGCTTGGCGGTCAGCACCCTCAGCGGTTGAAACGGAATTGCTCGCAACGGACTGGATCAAGGAAATACTGGGTTACCCGCGGGAAGCGATCGGGATGTTTACGAGCGGGGGATCGATGGCCACCCTGCAGGCGTTGGCGATCGCCCGGGAGGTGAAGGCAGGAAGGAATGTCTCCAGGGATGGAATGCAAGCATTGGGCCCCTCTCGCTTGACTCTTTACATGTCGGAACACGGACACATGTCGATTCCGAAAGCGGGAGCGTTGCTCGGTTTGGGCAGGTCTTCCGTACGCATTGTCAAGGTTGATCCTGCTTACAGGATTGAACTCTCCGATTTGGAAAAGCAGATTGCAAGGGATAAGGCCCACGGCAATCGACCCTTCTGTGTGGTGGCAAGTGCCGGCACGGTAAACACGGGTGCGATCGACGATCTCGAACAGGTGGGACGGATTTGCCGGCGGGAGGGGTTGTGGTTTCATGTGGACGGCGCCTATGGAGGATTTGCTGCGCTCGTGCCGGCCGGCCGTGAGCGTTTTCGTGGGATCGAAAAAGCCGATTCGGTTTCGCTCGACCCCCACAAGTGGCTTTACCAGCCTCTCGACGTGGGTTGTGTTCTGGTACGAGATCGCCGCCATGCCCAACGAACCTTTGGTGGGAGCGGCGCCTATGCGCGAGTGATCGGTGGAATCCCGGGTGAGGATTTCGCCTTCTTCGAGCATGGAATTGAACTGTCTCGGCGTTTCCGCGCGCTAAAGATCTGGATGGCGTTCAAGTGTTATGGCACGCGGCTCTTGTCCGCCTGCGTTGAAAAGAACCTGAGGATGGCCCGGGCACTGGAATCGATCGTCAGAGCGCGTGTCTGCCTCGAGATCCTTGCTCCGGTCGAACTCTCCATCGTTTGTTTTCGGTATTTTCCGGTGTCGGTTCGGAAGGCCTACCGTCACTCCGGCCCGGCTGAAAAGAAAAAGCTTGAGCAGAGACTGAACCGCCTGAACGAAGGAATCATGACCCAACTCCAGCGTGAGGGCAGGGCCTATCTTTCCAACGCGGTGCTCAAAGGCCGGTTTGCCTTGCGGGCCTGTGTCCTTTCGTACCGCACCGAAGAGCGAGACCTGGAGATTCTGGTGGATGAGGTCGTTCGATTAGGCCGGATCTGGGAAAGAAAGATTTAGCTAAGAATTCGCAGACTACGAATCCATGGTTCCGAAAGTGACTGCAAGATGAATCTCTTTCTCCCCAAGGAATCCTTCCTGCGGTGAGATAGGTCTCGTACCACGGAGCGCCTTAATGATGTGTTGCCTGAAAAGGAGGAAAGAAGCACCATGAAATTCAAACTAAATTGGTCTTGGTCGCTGGCCGCCGTGCTGTCCCTGGTTTGCTTTGGAAATCCGTGTCTGATTAACGCCCAGAGCCAATCGCCGGTGATTGCGATCAAGGCCGGAAAGCTGATCGATGGCAAAGGCGGTGTTCCACAGTTGAATGTCACCATCCTGGTGGAGGCCAACAAGATCACGAGCGTGGGGACGCATATTGCCATTCCCAGCAGTGCGAAAGTCGTCGATCTTTCCAGTTCGACAGTGATGCCCGGATTGATCGATGCCCATACACACCTATTATTACAGGGCGACATTACGGCGGCAGATTACGACGAGCAGTTGTTAAAACAATCTCCCCAGTACCGGACCATTCAGGCAACGGTCAATGCCCGGACGGCCCTCGAGAACGGGTTTACAACGCTTCGTGACCTCGAAACGGAAGGGGCCGGATATTCCGACGTCGATGTCAAGCGGGCGATCAACAATGGCATCATCCCCGGCCCCAGGCTCATCGTCGCCACCCGGGCGCTGGACGTGACGGGCGCGTATCCGTTGCTTGGCTATGCCCCGGAGGTGCATGTGCCGGTGGGGGTCCAAACGTGCGACAGTCCGGAGGATTGCCGGCGGGCCGTGCGAGAGCAGATCAAGTATGGCGCCGATTGGATCAAGGTGTATGCCGATCGGAGCTATTATGTCAAACCCGACGGGACACTCTCCTCAATTCCTACATTCACGCCGGAAGAAATGAAGGCAATCATTGATGAAGCGCATCGGGAACGCCACAAAGTCGCCGCGCATGCCATGGCCACTCCCGGACAGAAAACTGCGCTGGACGCGGGTGTCGACTCTCTTGAGCATGGGGACTATTTGAGCGATGAGATTCTGGCGCAAATGAAGCGGCAGAATGTTTTTTATTGCCCCACGCTTTACGTCGGGGTGTACGTTGCCCAGGGTCGAGCCCAGGCGGGTGCACCCATCTGGGTCAAATTGATGGATATCGCCCGCGAGTCATTTGGTCGAGCGCTGAAGGCCGGGGCCACCATTGTCTTTGGAACCGATGCGGGGGGATTCGCCTGGAACGAGAATGAAGCCAAGGAATTCTCCCTGATGGTAAAGTATGGGATGTCCCCTATGCAGGCAATCCAGTCGGCTACCTCGGTCGCTGCAAAGGCGTTGGATATGGATGACAAGATCGGGTCGATTGAGATGGGGAAACTGGCGGACATCGTAGCGGTCAAGGGCGACCCGCTCGCGGATATTTCTTTGATGGAGAAGGTATCGTTTGTGATGAAGGATGGGAAGATTTACAAGCAATGAGGAAAGCTTTCAACCATCAGCTTTCAGCCATCAGCAAATAGCGATCAACTGGAGTGCCTCAAGTCCATTGGAACCCAGGGATTGATCTCTTGGCGCCGATGGCTGATTGCTGACAGTTGACCGCTGATGGCTGAACCACCATGAAGAAACGATTGACACCGAAGGGCGCGATTGCGTTAAAGAAACATCAACGACTCGCGGAATTACACGAATCCCTGCGCGATACTTTTCGCGAGCTTTCAGGACTCAGTGAGGGCAAGCTCTGGGGAGGCCTCGTCTACCGTTACGATAATCAGGTTTTTTTCACGCTAACGCTGCGGCCTCGGACCGTGCTCCTCGAGATGAAGCTTCCAGACCGGGAGGCAGAGCTAGCCCTCGGGCTGGGTTTTGTGCACCCGCACAGTTTTACCCGGCTGGCCCGCAACGGATGGGTGGCTGTTTCAGTGACCCCGGAAATCCCGTCTGGGCGCGTCCAAGAACTGATTGATCGAAGCTACTGGAGCCGGGTCGAGTCTTTTCCACATACGTCCCGCCGCCGATCCTCCCACAATCGGAGTAACAACCGGGTCCGTTAAATATCGTACACAAAAGCAGCTTCGATTCGACTGGAAAGATGAATCCGCGACTCAATGAAGGGTAGGGGAAGAATTGGTCTTTCTGCACGCTCTTTTTCTAGTTGCTCTGTTGGCTCCGGTCATACTCTGGTGGGGGATGCTTTTCGATTGGCTGATTCGGGGGCGGGATATACCTCGGCTAGCGGAGCAGCCAGCGGAAGAACTACCCGGATTCGGTTGGCCCTCTTTGGCGGTCATTGTTCCGGCCCGTGATGAGGAAACCTCTCTTGAACCCGCCCTTCGGAGTCTGGCGACCCAGGACTACCCTCGCCTGAAGATCGTCGTCGTAGACGATCGTTCAACGGACCAAACATCATCCGTTCTTCTGCGTCTCGCTCACGAATTCCCAAACGTTGCTATCGAAGCCGTCCAGGAGTTGCCCTCGGGCTGGCTTGGCAAAACGCATGCCCTGTGGAGAGGGGCACAGCGCGCCGGTGAAGTGGATTGGATGTTATTCACCGATGCCGACGTGGTGTACACACCGGGCACGCTAAAACGTGCCGTGCGGTATGCGGGTTCAAATGGAATCGACCTCTTGACCCTTTACCCTGGGGCCGTCATCCGCGGGTTCTGGGAGCATGCCCTGCTCGGATGTTTCGCTCTGCTCAGCTTCATTGGATATGCACCGTGGCGTGTAAACAATCCCAGATCAGGGGCCTATTTTGCGACCGGGGCCTTTAATTTGGTTCGGCAGGAGGCTTACGTGCGAGCGGGGACACACAAGCAACTCGCGCTTGAGATTGTGGACGATGCTCGGCTCTGCTGGCTGATGAAGCATGCCGGCGCTCGAGTCAAAGTGATCATCGGACGCGGCGCGATTCATCTTCGCTGGCAGGTGGGTGCCAGGGGGATCGTGCAGGGGCTGACAAAGAATTTCTTTGCGGGGTTCAATTACAGCCTGACAAAGACTATCGCCGGGGCCTTGGGCATCCTGCTCTTTTCTGTTGTTCCTTTCGCGGGCTTGGTAAGGCTTCCCCATTTATCCGGTTGGCTGTGTGCCGCCAGCGTCGCGGCGCTTTTCGTTCTGTACCGTCTCTCATCGAGGGGAACGGGAATTTATTTTCTGTACGCGGCAGCTCATCCTCTGGCCGCCCTGATCGTCGTCTATATTACGTTCCGCTCCGCTCTCGTCACTTTGCACGGCGGAGGGGTCACCTGGCGCGGGACACATTACTCGCTGGCACAGTTGAAGGAAGGACGTCGGAGTGAACACTCCCGTTCAATATGATGGTTTTGCTTCGGTCGCTGATGAGTATTGGCGGTCCTTCGGCCCGGAGTTCTCTGAGCTGATCCTCCCTCGAATTGACCGGCTGATCCGCTCGCAACGGCTCCAGGCAAAGACGCTCCTGGACCTGGGCTGCGGGACGGGATCGTTCGCGATCCAAATGGCGGGACGCGGCCTGCAGGTGACAGGGTTGGATGCGAGCTGTGGCGCTCTGGAGGTTGCCCGCCGCAAAGCAGGGAGAGAAAAAGCCCGCGTGCAATGGATCCTTGGAGATATGCGCTCCTTTACTACAGACCAGAAATTCGACCTGGTGACTTCCGTTTTCAACAGCGTCAATCATTTACTCTCCACACGCGATTTGGGGGCCATGTTTGGGGCGGTGAGCCGTGCGCTGGTACCGGGCGGCCATTTCATCTTTGATCTGAACCATCGGAGTTGCTTTGAACAGGTCTGGGGAGGATTGTCGGTGGTACGCCGGCCGCGTTTTTTCCTAATCCGCTGCGATGAGATCGACCGGAGGCGCCGCCGCGCCACGGCGCATTTGGTGATTTTTCTGAAGAGAGGAAATCGTTACGTTCAGATCAAAGATTCTATCCAAGAGAGGTGGTTCAGGGAGGCCGAGATCCGGGAGCCTGCCCGCAGGGCGAACCTTCGCATAGTTCATAAGGAAGATTTTAACCCGTTTTCCAAGGGCCTGGGTTATTCAAAGGGGATCAAGAGCCTCTGGATATTGGAACGCGGAGACTGAAGAACCCGCGGGGCCTCTCAATGAGGATCGGGTGGGTTGCCCCTGATTGGCCCCTCTCAGATCTGGCTGATCACCCATTTAAATTGTGAAAAAACAATCACCAAGAAGATCGCGGGACCGAGGCTCTCCGCCGAACTCAAAGGTCTGTGTCCTGGTTAGTGGGGGAGTGGACAGTTGCGTCCTGCTCGGTCATATGGCATTACAGTTTCGAGAAATATTCCCGGTTTATGTGCGTTGCGGGTTGCGCTGGGAAAGCGCCGAGATTTATTGGCTAAGGAGGTACTTAAAGGTACTCTCACAGCAATCTCGATCCGTTCAGAAGAGAACTCGTGTAATTCAGCATCCCTCCATCCATCCCCTGACCGTGCTCGGTATGCCGGTGCAGGACGTTTACGGGTCTCATTGGTCTATGCCGGAGGTTCATCAAAAGGGCACAAGTCCCAGACAAAAGAAGTTGCGGGAGAATCAGGTTCCCGGCCGAAACTCCAATGACGATCAGGTTTACTTGCCGGGAAGGAATCTGTTGCTATTGTCAAAGACGGCCGTCTTTTGCGCCTTTGAGGGAATTCAAGTTATCGCCATGGGGCAACTCCAGGGGAATCCATTTCCTGATGCCACTCCGCTATTTTTGCGCCAGATGGAGAAAGCCCTTTCCTCTGCTTTGAATCGCCCGCTTCGAGTCCTGACCCCCTTTCTTCAATCTTCAAAGGGCGACGTCATTCAGCTGGGAAGGCGCCTGGGGCTCCCCCTGCATCTCTCCTTCTCGTGTCTGGCTCCAATCCGGAACCATCGCCCTTGCGGGCAATGTAACAAATGTGCGGAATGGGAACGCGCGATGGCGTATTGAAGATCAGGATAAGCCCGGGAGGGAAATGGACTGGCACGAGAACCCCGGGGCCCGATGTCGCTGAAGCCGTCCCCGGGTTTTGTAAAATCATCCTGAAGGCATTTACGGAGGGAGGGTGTTGTGTTACTCTCTTTTCAACTGCAGAGGCACTTATGAAACGCATGCAATGGATTGTTGCGTTCTTGATTCCTTTCTTCTTCTCCACTCCGTTGCCGCTCAACGGGGGCAGCCGAACCGATACGGTTCAGGCCAGTCCAGTGAACCCGGAACTCGATAGCTTGATCAAGCGGGCGGAATCCCTGGTGGCCCGGAAGCAGTATGACGATGCGATCGACACCTATATGAAGTGTCTTGCATTGTCGCCGCGGGATGCTACCCTTTACAACCGGCTCGGCGTGGCTTATCACCGTAAACAGGACTTGGGATTGGCCCGGAACAACTATGAGAAGGCGGTGAAATTAGATCCCGGGTACGCGGAAGCACTCAATAATCTCGGGACGATTGCCTTTACCGAAAAAAAGTACAGCAAGGCCATCCGCTACTATAGAAAAGCGGTGAAATTGAAGCCCGAGACGGCGACCATGCACTACAATCTGGCCAGTGCCTGGTTTGCAAAAGAGAAGTATGACGAGGCGTTCCGGGAGTACCAGATCGCCTTTACACAGGACCCGGAGCTATTGGAACATATTAGTGCCACGGGAAGCATGGTGCGCACCACGGGATTTAACCGGGCCAAGTACCATTTTTATCTGGCGAAGATTTACGCGGAAATGGGTAATGTCGACCGGGCGATCGACTATCTCGCTCGGGCCATGGAAGAAGGTTTCAAAGAGACCGATCTGTTGTATAAGGACCATGCGTTTGCCACGCTGATTAAGGATGAGAAATTTGCCCGATTGATGAAGAATCCCCCCAAACCGATCGAATAAGTAATCAAGAACCGTTAAGGAGACAAGCGATGAAAAGACAAGGCCCGTCTTGTAAGGGCAGCCTGACCGTTGTCCTCGTTGTTCTTTTTTCGTGCGTTACGTTTGCCCAGAGTGGGGGCGTCGACACCACCCTGGTCATGGCCGTGGGTGACAGTTTTGTAGCCGGGTTTCAGAGTGGAGGACTCTCGATCGACGGTCAGCGGAACAGTTTTCCCGCGTTCGTCGCCCGGCAGATGGGCGCCTTTCTTCCGCTGCCCACTATCACGCGACCGGGAATACCCGCGACCTTGACGATCGCCCCCAATGGAAGTATTGTGCCTTCCTCTTCCTCGGTGGGCTCTATGTTGCTTCCTCCCGTTGGAAACTCCTTTCACTTTAACGTGGCGATTCCCGGATTCAAGGTCCACGATGTCTTGGCTCAACGCCCTCAACTTCCCGATCCGGTGAATCGACCGGGTGATATTCTTCGCGATTTAATCCTGGGAGTGCCCGGGCTTGCGGTGCCGGGCGCCGTTACCACAGGGTCAGAGATCGAACAGGTCGAAGCCCTGCATCCCACCTTTGTTATCGCGTGGTTTGGGGGAAATGACGTTCTGGGGGCCTTCACTGCGAATAACGTCTCTCTGATTACGTCGTTTGATTCGTTCTCAGCGGATTACGTGACGGCCATGAAGCGAATCCAGGCGGTGGGGGCTAAGGTGGTGACGGCCAATATCCCCGATGTCACTGCTTCGCCTTTGGTGATCCCCGCCGAAGTGGTGGCAGCGAGCGCGGGGGCCCCGCTTTCGGTAATTGGTCCGGCGCTTGGAATCGCCGCAGGCGACGGTGTATATGCCCCGGCCATCCCTCTTGTGACTTCGATCCTTACGGGGCAGGTTCCCGGACCTCTTCCGCGCAGTGCGATACTGAAGGCCGCAGATGCCGCGACCATCCGCGCTGCCCTCCTCAAACAAAACGATTTCATCAAATCGACAGCGGCCTCGCTGGGGATTCCCATGGCCGACTTTTTCGGAGTGCTGAACGGAGTCAAGGCCAACGGGATCGTGGTGGGAGGAAGAAAACTTACTGCCAACTTTCTCGGCGGGATTATCGCCCTTGATTTCATCCATCCGACCAATACCGGCTATGCCCTTCTCGCCAATGAAATCTTGAAGGCGATCAACGCCGGATATGGGGCCAGTTTTCCTCTCGTGGATCTGAATGCCGTGTTTGCATCCGACCCTCTGGCGCCCCTCGTTCACAAAGGCGCCTCGGATGGAGAGGGGGAGAACGAGTTCTCGATTTTTGATATCCGGGTGGATCTGGATTGGTTCCACGAGTTCCGGCAATTAATGGCAGGCCCACAGAAAAGATCAGAATCACCAGTGATCCAAGATACAGTCGTGGCCGGATCGGACGAGGACCCAAGCCAGTCAACAAGTCCCCCCAGAAGCGAGACGCGGCGCTAACCCTCTCCTCGGAGACGGCCGGGCGGGAAGGGAAGAGCCATGCACTGGGAACCGACGAGCCGGGTGCAACTATGCAGCTCGGATGGGCCCGCGTTTATTTGGGCGCCGGTCGCACCTCGGGGTTTTAAGACCGGATCGTCGGGCCCTCGGAGGTTTGAAGGAAGAGAAGGAATTCTTCCTGCGGTAAGTTGATACCTCTTTGAAGCTGAAGGTGGTCAATTTGCGCCGCAGGTATTCCCCCTGACAAAAATATCAGGGGATCAGATCGCCACTCAAAATCCATCCCGTGACCTTCAAAAAAAAGGCCGCCCCGACAATTGGGGCGGCCTTCGTATAAAGACCTCAAAGCCACGGGGATTTCGATCTATAAAAACTCCTGGTTGATCTCCGTCAGGGCCTGTCGGCTGGGGCGGACTCGATCGGCAGGCAAGGTCGCCAACGGTTCATCCGCCATATTGAGTTCCTCGATGAAGTCCTTCTTTTCCTTGTCGTAGAAGAGAAGGCCGGTGACCATTTCCCCCGATTCGTTCGATTTTCTAATTGACTGCAATGCCTGTGGTTTGTTCGACGGATCATACTCTCGATCCAGCTTTCGCAGCCGGATGTGTGATCCATCATGCAGTTCGACCTCCTTGACACTTCCCTCGGGGTAGTCCGCCTGAATCTGTTCGAAGTAGGGGACAAAGCCGATCTCATGAAGGAGTTCCTCGTGCTCTTTGGCGTACTTGAAGCTCTTCGTTGAACCCTCATGGTTGTTAAAAGTGACACAGGGGCTGATAACATCCAACAGCGCCGTTCCTTTGTGGGCAATGGCGCCCTTAATCAGCGGCACCAGTTGTTTGGGATCTCCTGCAAACGATCGGGCGACATAAGAGCAGCCCAGTTCAATAGCCAGCACGCAGCAGTCGATGGGGGGCAACTCATTAACGACTCCGTTCTTCAGTTTTGACCCCACATCCGCGGTGGCCGAAAACTGGCCCTTGGTCAATCCATACACCCCATTGTTCTCGATAATGTAAATCAGAGGGATGTTCCGGCGGAGCAAATGGATAAACTGGCCGATGCCAATGGAGGCAGTATCGCCATCACCTGAGACACCGATTCCGAGCAGGGTTCGATTCGCCAGCATCGCGCCGGTCGCGACGGCCGGCATACGGCCGTGGACGGCGTTGAACCCGTGGGAGTTGCCGATGAAATAGGCCGGGGTTTTGGAAGAACAACCGATCCCGCTGAATTTGGCCACCCGATACGGTTCCACCCCATACTCAAAGAACGCCTTGACGATCTGGCTCGTAATCCCGTCATGCCCACATCCTGCGCACAGCGTGGACTCGAGGCCCTTGTAATCTGTCATCGGCATGCCGAGGCGATTGGTCTTTGACGGGATGATGGGATTCCCTGTTGTCATGATTTACTTTCCCTCCTTCAACTGTCTCTCAGCGATTGAAATGGCATCCGTAACGGTGCGTGCATCGATCGGGTAACCGGTATAATGCAGGATCTTCTGGATGCGGTCACATTGCCGACCCACTTTCAATTTGATCAAGTCGCCCATTTGTCCATCGCGGTTCTGTTCAACGACGTAGATGCGCTCATGACGGTCCACAAACTCCTGCAGGTCCGGGGTGAAAGGAAGTGCGCGAATGCGGAGATAACTGGTCTCAAGACCGGCTTCCTCCTTCAACTGGTCGCGGCTCTCAACCACGGCCCAGTCGGTCGTGCCATACGCGATGATCCCAACCCGGGCTTTCGGATTGATCTCCACAATGGGATTCGGGACATAGGCCCTCGCCGTGTCGAGCTTCCGAGCCAGCCGGTCCACGAGATTCTTGTAATCCTCCGGCCGCTCACTATAGGCGGCTTTTTCGTTGTGGCCACTCCCGCGGGTGAAATAAGCGGCCAATGGATGCTGCGTCCCAGGGAGGGTGCGGTATGGGATTCCATCGCCGTCCACATCGCGATACCGCTCGAATTTTCCCAGGCGTTCGAGGTCCTCGCGGGTGAGCACCTTGCCGCGATCGATCGGCTTGTCGGGGTATTGGAAAGGATGGGCCATCCAGTTGTTCATGCCCAGATCGAGATCGCTGAGCACGAAGACAATGGTCTGAAACCGTTCGGCCAGGTCAAAGGCGGCGCCTGCAAACCCGAAACACTCTTCAATCGAGGCGGGCAGGAGAACGATATGCTTGGTGTCGCCGTGGGAGAGATAGAAGGCCGAGAGGAGATCCCCCTGCGAAGTCCGGGTGGGAAGTCCCGTCGAAGGACCAATCCGCTCAATGTCCCACACGACGGCAGGGATCTCGGTAAAGTAGGCCAGGCCGGCGAACTCACCCATCAGTGATATTCCCGGACCCGAAGTTGCCGTCATCGCCCGGGCCCCCGCCCACCCCGCGCCGATCACCATTCCCAGCGCGGCGAGTTCGTCCTCCGCCTGCACGATGGCAAAAGTGGCCTTTCCCGTCTCCTTGTCGATGCGATATCGGGAAAAGTATTCGATCATGGTCTCACAAAGACTCGAAGAGGGGGTGATGGGGTACCAGGTGACCACCGTGCATCCTGCAAACATCGCTCCCAGTGCTGCCGCTGAATTCCCGTCAATGATGATCCGGCCGGCGGTCTTGTTCATCCTCTCGACACGGAAAGGATCCTTCTTGGGCAGCTGGGTGCGCACGTAGTCGATGCCCAGATCGACTGCTTTCACATTCAAATCCACCGCCTTGGATTTCGATTTGAACTGTGTTCTGATCGCGGCCACCACCTCCTCCCGACCGATGCCCAGGAGCTCCGAGGCCACCCCGACATAAATCATATTGGTCAGCAGTTTCCGCAACTTGAGTTCGGGCGACGTTTGAGTGGCAAGCTTGGCAAAGGGGACGGGATAGAAAGTCACATCCTGACGGAGGGTTGAGAGGTTCAGGGCTTCCTCGAACACCGCGACGCCGCCGGGACGCACATTCATCACATCTTCGCGTGCTGTTTCGGGATTCATGGCAATGCAGAGATCCACTTCCTTGCGCCGGGCCACATACCCGCGTTGACTGGCCCGAATCGTATACCAGGTGGGCAACCCTGCGATGTTGGAAGGGAAGATATTCTTCCCGCTTACGGGCACCCCCATCAGGAAGATGGAACGCATTAACACGCTGTTCGCGGACTGGCTTCCCGAACCGTTAATCGTGGCCACCTGAATGGAAAAATCATTCACAACTTCCTTTTGACCGCCCCGTTCAACGATGACGTCGACAAGAGCGGTCGGGCTTCCATTGGACATCGTGCACACTCCTTGAGTTTGAGAAACACGCCGTAAGGCGGTCAGCTCGAAGGTAAACCCAGCTTTTCATAATATCATTAGTTCCTTCCATGCCAAAAATGAATTAAAATCATCAAACTGATACCAAACTTGGATAAGCCATATGAACACGGCGCAACTGAAGCTCTTCATCGATTTGGCGCGCATCAAAAATTTCACGCGCGCCGGGCGCAACAACTTCCTCACTCAACCGGCCGTCAGCCGGCGCATCCAGCAGCTGGAGCTGGAGCTCGGGGTGCGTCTCTTTGAACGCAGCCGGCGCCGGGTGCTGCTTTCGGAGAACGGCAGGATTTTTCTGCCGTACGCACGGGACATCCTCTCGCGCTTGGAGGAGGCCCACCATGAGATGTTGGACAGTGACAGCAAACCCATTGGACGTCTGAAGGTGGCGGCGTCTCCCAGTATCGGGCTTTATGTCTTGCCCTCCTACCTGAAAAAGTTTATCCGGCACTACCCCAAGATCGATCTTCATGTCGAATATGACCTGCCCGACAGAATTTATGCCAGCATTGCGGCGGGAGACCTCGACCTGGGTGTAGTGGCCTACCCGGTCGCCAAGCCCGAGGTGGCTTCGCTCCCCTTTGTGACCGACACGATTGTTCTCATCTGCGCGCCCAATCACCCTCTGGCGCGACGCTCCAGGGTGCGTCTCAGTGATCTCCTGGGTCAGAAATTCGTTCTCCTGCCCGAACGACTTCCGACCGGAAAGGCGATCCGACAAGCACTTCGCCGGCTCGGCGTTCAACTGGATACTCAGATGGAATACGACAATTTCGAGTTGATTAAGCGGACCGTAGAAATGGGACTGGGCCTCTCCCTGGTTCCTCGACAGGTGGCGGAACTGGAAGTCAAGAACAAGAAATTGAGAAGCCTAAAGATCCAGGATTTCCGGTTTGAACGGCCTCTGGCGATCATCTACCGCAAGGGCCGCATCATCTCTTCGCCCATGAGCGCCCTGATCTCCATCTTGAACCCTGTAGAGGCGGCCAAGCTCAAGACGGTTGGAGGGAAGAGCGGGCGGACTGCCAACCCGGCCCCCTGAGGCTAAAAGGGTTCTCTCCGTCCCGCCACCCGTGTTAAAATCTCTCTGAATGCCATCGTGGAGCTCTTACCTTTCGATTGACCAAAAATTGACCCTATTCTCCTGGAGCCCTCATGTCTAGTTACCCTACGTCGATCGGAATTATTGGATTGGGTTATGTGGGATTGCCGCTCGTCATCGGATTTGCAACGCGAGGATCCGAGGTGTACGGGTTCGACATCGATTCACGCAAGATCGAGATGCTCAACCGGGGAAAGAGTTATATCAAGCATATCCCTGAAGAATCAATTCAATCCATTACACAGTCAGGGCAATTTCGTGCGACCACTGATTTTGCCGAGCTCAAGAAAGTCAAAACCATCATCATTTGTGTGCCTACCCCCCTCACGGAAAAGATGGAACCGGACCTGACTTTCATTGTAAGTACAGGAGAATCCATCTTCCCGCATCTGCAACGAGGGCAATTGGTGGTTCTCGAGAGCACGACGTATCCAGGAACCACGGAGGAGTTGCTGGTGCCGATCCTTGAAAAAAGTGGGTTGAGCGCCGGGAAAGACTTTTATGTCGGGTTTTCTCCGGAGCGCGAAGATCCGGGCAACAAGCAGTTTAAGACTCACCAGATTCCTAAGGTCGTTTCCGGAATCAACAGCGAATCCCGGGACCTGGTGAAGGAAGTGTATGAGAAGATGTTCGAGAAAGTGGTGGCCGTTTCTTCGCCCCGCGTCGCGGAAATGAGCAAACTGCTGGAGAACATCTATCGATGCGTGAATATCGCCCTGGTAAACGAACTGAAGCTTCTCTGTCAGCGGATGGATATCGACCTGTGGGAGGTAATCAGTGCCGCTTCGACAAAGCCCTTCGGCTTCACCCCCTTTTATCCCGGTCCCGGCTTGGGAGGGCACTGCATCCCCATCGATCCTTTCTATCTGAGCTGGAAGGCCAAGGAGTATGATTTCCCAACCCGGTTCATCGAGTTGGCTGGTGAAATCAATACCGCCATGCCCTTTCATGTGGTGGAGTCGATCGCCGAAATCCTCAATCGGAATTGCCAGAGTGTGAATGGATCCCGCATCCTGGTGCTGGGCGTAGCTTACAAAAAAGATATCGATGACCTGCGCGAGTCCCCCTCACTCAAGATCATTCAGCTGCTTCAGATGCGGGGAGCCAAGGTGGACTACAACGATCCTTATTTCCCCTCTCTCCATAAGATGCGGAAGTACGACTTCAAATTGACGTCCGTGGATTTGACTCCTGAGAATGTCGCGAGTTACGACTGTGTGGTGATCGCTACCGATCACTCAAGCTATGATTATCCAGCTATTGTGGCCAGCGCCCGCCGGGTCGTGGATACACGGAACGCGACTGCGAGGGTTCAGGGCCGGAAGTCGAAAGTGTTTCTGGCGTAGCATGATCGTGGCTTCATGGGGGGCTTTATCTGAAGCTATGAAATGGGAGGTCGGTATGTTCCAGGGTTTTTCATGGGAGAGACCGTTTTGGTCCAGCCGGAATGAACAGAGGCGGATCGTCGGGGATGACGCCCTGAATTGCGTGGAGCCATACTCGATTTTTTGGAGGGAGAGAAATATGAACCTGTTTGGAGAACACCCTCGGCCTATGAGCTGCGTTCTCATTTGGTTTCAACTGACGGTGTTTGCATTGACATGCCTCTTCGGCGGTCCCACTGTTCTAAAGGCCCAACCCCCCACTGCGGATGTGCAGATCACAATCTCCGCTTCACCCATTATTGCCGTAACGGCTACTGATTTTAGTTATGTAGTTTCCATTCTGAATCGGGGACCGAACGCCGCCCCTGGCGTCATCATTACCCTCCCGATGCCTCAGAACACCTTCTTTCGTGCCCTTTCTTCACCCCCGGGCTGGGGCTGCGCGGCCCCACCGGTGGGGATCAACACGACAATTACCTGTACGAACCAATCGCTTGCCGTGGGTGGAACAAACCTGATTGTTCTAACGCTCACCGTGGGATGCAGCTTGCCTGATGGCGCTATCTTCAGTAACGAGGTGACCATCGGTACCGCCCCCGGCGATCCGAACTCCTTCTTTGATCCTGACCCGAGCAACAATGTGAGCGCCGTTTCAGTCACCATCTCCAACCCAACACGGATTTCCCCAACAAGCCGATCGGTTACATCCACTGGCGGAGACGGCAGTGTGACAATAACGACACCGTCGATCTGTCCATGGACGGCAGTGAGCAATTCTACGTTCGTCATCTTTCTTTCAGGGACCGAAGGGACGGGAAATGGGTCGGTGAGCTACACTGTCTTGCCGAATTCTGGCTCCACCACGCGAACCGCCAAGCTGACTATCGCGGGATTTATTTTCACTGTGACTCAGACGCCCCCTGGAGTGGGGAACTCCCAGCTTGACCTGCTTCTTCCTGCGGCAGGCGCCAATACTGCTTCTACGCTCGGAACCGACAGTTTTGTCCATACAGGCTATGCCACGTTGGATTTGAGTTCCCAAAAAGCTGTCCACGGTGGGGGGAATCCCTCCGCAGTGAGCGCCCCATACGGGACAGCTGTTTTCACGGTGACTCAGAACGGCGTGGTGATCAGTGAAGTGGGTGTCCCAGCATCCCCACCGACGACCGACGCGCTGATTTTTGTCGACTATCGATTAGGGATTCCCGCGAAATCCGGCTCAGAAAACGCCGGCACCCTTGATATAAACACCGGGCTGGCCGTCGTCAACACAGGGCTTTCGCAGGCGAACGTTTCCTTTGAGTTATTTGGCGCCAGCGGGAATCTCCTGGCTTTCGGGAGCGGGGTCCTTCTCCCAGGGACGCATATTGCCAGGTTTATTAACCAGCTCAGCGACTTCGCGCAGGGATTCGTCCTCCCTACAGACTTTCCAACGGCCACCCAATTTGGATCGTTGGAAATCTTTAGCGACCAACCGGTTTCAATCCTGGCATTACGTCAGACCACCAACCAGCGTGTAGAGTCGCTGTTTACAACTACACCCGTGGCGGACCTGAGCAAGACCTTAACTGCCGGACCCCTTTTCTTTCCACAACTCGCGGACGGCAGGGGGTTTACGACCACTCTGGTTCTTATGAATACCTCTGACTTTACTGAGACAGGGGCACTGAAAATTCTGGATAACAACGGCCTTCCCCTGGCAATACACCGGGTGGGGGATCCACAGGGTTTGGCAGCTACCTTCGCGTACACGATTCCGCCTTTCGGGATTTTCGTGTTGTCTACGGATGGCTCTCCCAGTGTCATTAATACGGGCTCGGTTCAAATCACGCCAGCTGTGGGCACCAACACGCCGGCCGGCACGGGCATTGTGAGTTTCGCCCCGGCAGGGGTTTTGGTGACAGAATCAGGGATCCCACCTGCGACTCCCACAACCCATGCACATATCTATATCGATCAGTCTGGGGGCCATAGTACCGGCCTGGCCCTCGCCTCACCCAGCAGCGTGCCTTTCCAGGTCAGTGTGACCGCTTTTCAGCCTGACGGCACCATTCAAGTGGGGAGCGGCACACTGAATTTGAAGGGAAATGGCCATGATGCAAAGTTTATCAATGAACTCATCCCGTCTCTCCCACTTGGGTTCACAGGAGTACTCGATGTGTCATCTCCTGTTCCGTTTGTAGCACTGACCCTTCGCTCCTTGACGAACAGCAGAGGTGATTTTCTCCTGACAACGTTTCCCGTTGCGGATGCTAACGTGGCGGCTCCCGTCCCAGTCATCTTTCCTCAAATCGCGGACGGGGGAGGATTCCGAACTCAGTTTATTATGCTGAATACCGCGGGTTCGACGACCGCCACGCTCAATCTCTTCAGCGACGACGGCTCGGCGCTGGGATTTAGCAAATAAACTCGAACCAATTTCCGCTGGAAAAGATTCATCAACAGATTTGATGCAGGCCCCGTGTATCGAAGAAGAGGCAGGAAGTTGAATGGGGAATCCGTCAGGGTTGAACCCGCCGGACCAAACAGACCACTTGGTGTACGGGGTTTCCTCTATGGTCAATAGCAAAGGAGCTGTAACGGAGTGCCAATAGTGGGTCTTTTTTCGCTCAAGCAGGCTGTATGTTGGGGAGGAGCGGCATCAGGGGTACGCATTTAGGTAGAGGCCCCGCCAAAGCGGGGCCGCTATTTTTGGGATGGGGTTTAGAGGTGGGAAAGTAGGAGATTTTTCTGATTAAGTTTCATTGTTATCAGTGCCTCAGTTTAAATTTCGTTCCTAAAGAGTTACTCTAAAAATTGAGCTAGAACTTCACATCCCATTCAAACCTGGCTTGGATCCTCTTCTCATTTCGAAGTGGATTACGCATTGCCCCTGGGACGGACCAGCAACAAGTACATTTCTTGCATCCGGCTGATTTCATTTTCGACCCTGACCTTGTTTCTGCGAAGGAACTTGGAGATGGCTTTTTTCTCATACCCGCAAAGGAAATAGAGGGCAAACTCGAGTTGGAGTTGGAAATCGTCAAGATTGTGTACAAACTTTTCGGTGGTCAAATACGTGTCGACCTTGTCGATCTCACGTGAATCCCAGTACGATTTCATAATATCCGTAACAAGCAGTTGAGCTACCCTTTCGTTTAACATATACCCTCCTCCAAGCCTTGCGTTTGCCAACCAACCAGTAACAACACAATGAAATAACAGCAACCGTAGTGCCAATCTAAAAATGTTTTATAAAGTGTTTATTATAAATGTATTAGATTGCTATTAGTGGATAATACGATATCCCATCGTGTTGTTTAATGATACAATAAACGTAATTTGTTCTAAATTGATAAAAGTAGTTTCTCGGTGTGGAGGCTTGGAACTATAGGTTCACTAGGAGGCCAATGGTTTGGGTGCGATCATAAGGTCTTAATGATGAAGATTGGGTCAACTCTTTAGGAACACAAGATTCCAGTCACCATCTCAGAGTCTTGTGTAAGAACAAATCGCAGGGGTGGAAATCCCTAGGAATGGCAAACCAACCCATTGCATCAGTCAGTGGATCGAATTGCCTTTCAGTCTTTAGTTCGGGACACGTGAACCATCCCATTCTTTGCTTGGATGATAGCTGTGTAGAGCTTGAGAGGGGCCCAGCGCCAGAAGTCCTCTGATCTTCAGACCGTGGCCGGATATGGGAAAGGGAATCCCACAAGCGGACATCCATGGATCCCGGTTCAAGGTCTATTTTGGCCTAACCCTTGCCATTTCAATGTATTTATTCAAAAGAAGATTGGTATGGCATTTGCAACTGTAATCCCGTTCTATCCCTAAGACCTAAGTGTCCATGAGCTGTCTTTGAGGCGCTATGCCAAAGTCGCCCCGGCAAGACACCACCTGCTTTCATCATCAGGTCCGCGTAGTGGCCCTTGCATTTTTGAATTGCTGGCCAGCCGCATTTTGATGGCAAAGGCAACTGCGTTTCGGGTTATCGTAGTGAACCGGACACGACACATTTGTGGACCACATAAAACCTGTTAGGAGGCACTATGATAAAGGTTGAACGAATCCGGGAAGTCGTTTCAGCTCCTCCAACCCAGGAAGCCATAAGACAGAAAACAGAGGCGGGTTGGAGATTGGTTGCTGTTGAATGGGAGCGCGAAGGGGCTGGAGAAGAGCAGGAACGAGGGATACTAAATGGAGAGGTTCCTTTTGGCCTGAAGGTTGGCAGCGATTGCACGACGCTCGAAGAAGAGCAGACCGAAAAGCAGATCCTCTTGCGCACGATGGAATTAATCGTCCTGGACAAGAATTTGACTCAAGTGGCGGACGAACTCAACCAGCAGGGATTCCGAACCCGCCAGGGATCGAAATGGAGCCCCGTCTCGGTATTCAATCTTCTGCCACGCTTGATTGAAGTAGGTCCTCGAATCTTGTCGAGCGAGGAATGGGCTGTCCGAAGGCAACGCCTCTTCGATTTAGTGTGAAGTTATCCCCTCATCTCATGAATCGGGGGTCAAAGGGATTCTCGATCCTGAAAATCTCTGACCTCCGATTTTACTCTGTCTCTTGTCACTCTATTAACACCTATTCATACCGCAGCGCCACCATGGGATCCACCTTCTTCGCCCGCTGTGCAAGCCCTAGCAACGCCGTCATCGCGGAGCCCGACAACGCTGTTGAAATCGCCAAATAGGCCAGTGGGTCCCACGCCTCAAGCGGGACGGGCATCTCTCGCAACACCCGGGCCATCGCCTCGGCCCCGACCATTGCCAAGATCAATCCTCCGACTAGCCCGGCGAGAATCGGCTTAGCACCCGACTCTAAAACCAAACGGAAAATTTGGCCCGGGGTCGCGCCCAGCGCCAAGCGGATGCCCATCTCCTTCGTCCGCCGGCTCACAGTAAAAGCGACCACGCCATACACGCCGATAACCGCAAGCCCCAGCGCCACCACTCCAAGAAAGAGGATCATCCGGGCGACCACCCAAAATCTCGCTACCACCTCATCCATCAGCGAGCGAAGCGTCCGAGGATAGGCGGTCATTTCGTGATCCAGGTCCCTGATCACGTTTCTGACTGCCTTCGCTGCGGGACGGGCGTCACCCACAAACCGGACCATCAGGGAATAGCCGGAGGTTTGTGGTTTCCACAGATAGTAGAACCGAGGGTTGTCAAGGGCGCCAAACATTGACTTCGTGTCTCGTGCAACGCCCACAACCCTCAGCCGGCTGCCCCTGGAGTCCTCGATCACCTTACCCAGTGCGTCATCGCCCGGCCAGAATGTGCGGGCAAAGGTTTCAGAGGCGACGATGACGGGAGCGGTGCTTTGAGAGGGGGCGTCTGATTCGAGAAACGTCCGCCCGGCAATGATCGGGATGCGGAAGGTCTCAAAGAAATCCGGTGAGACGGAATTGAGAGCAACGGGTTTTTCAGTTCCTTTCGGTTGATCCGGCAGTCTGACTTCCTCCATCGCGGCTTCCTCCCCGCTCGAGCCCGGTGGCGAACTGGCATAGCAAGCTGCCTGGACGCCTGGCATTGCGCGCACACGTCGTTCCAGGGTGCGGTAAAACGAGGTCGCAGAACCCGCCGGAAAGTGCGGCAGCTCCATTTCTAACGGGACCAGGAGCACCTGCTTGCTTTCAAATCCCGGGTCAGCGTTGATCATCGTGTATTGCGCGCGCATGAAGAGTCCTGCGGTCGCGAGCAGCACAACGCTCAGGGCCACCTGCGCGGCAATCAGGACATCTCCCGCCCGCCATCTAGTCGTGCCGGCCCCAAACACACTCTCACATCCCTTCAGGGATGCCAGGAGATTGACCTTCAAAGATTCGAGCGCCGGTGCCCACCCCGCGATACACCCGGCCAGCATCGTCACCGCAGTGAGGTAAGCAAACACCCGCCAGTCAGGCTGGAGTGGATAATTCGGTGCCTCCGCGAATGTTCTTTCAAAGATCTTCGGAACCTGATAAGCCAGATAAGCGCTGATCACACCTGCGGCCCCCGCCAGGATCAAGCTCTCAGTCAACAGCATGCGGAGCAATCGCCCGCGACCGACTCCCAGGGCCAACCGGATGGCAACCTCACGCTGACGCACCGCCGCCCTCGACAGCATCAGCACCGTCACATTCACACACGTGATTAACAGCACCAGTGAGAGTGCGCCCATAATTAACGGCGAGACCCAAAACACCTTCGCGCGCAGAGCTGGCTCTTCGATCATCGAGCCGTTGGTCAGAATCATCCTCGTCGTGCGGCCCGGCTGAAGCCGATCCTGTTGCTTCGCCATGACCTCGAGTTCAGCTTGTACGGCGGAATGAGATTGGCCTGATTTGATCCGTCCATCCACCATCAACCATGGCGTGCCGATTTCCTGAAACAGGTTTCTGTCCCACAATGAGACCTGTGGCTGCATGGTGTAAGGGATCCAGATGCCCATCCCCCGGAGCCGGCCCGAAAAATGCGCCGGGACGATGCCCACCACGGTAAATGGGTGTCGGTTCAGATTGATGACGGAGCCGATGATCTGCGGATCCGCACCGAACCGATTCCTCCAGATCTCCTCGCTTAGAATAACGACGGCTGCGGCCCCGGAAGTAGAGCACTCATCAGCAAGGAACAATCTTCCCAGCTTGGGCTGCTCCAATCCATAGACCGAAAAGAAATTGCGTGTGACCAGGAGCGCCAGCTCCTTATCAAAACCCTCCCCCAGCTTCACACGGGTGATGGCCCAGGCGGCGAGATCGCTTAAGGGGTGAGTGCCGGCTTGAAACGAACGGAAGTCCGAGAGCGAAATCGCTCCGGGTTGGCCAAATTCCTTAGCCTGCCCGGAATACTGCGGAGAGAGATGGATGAAACTGCCCGGGTCCTTGTCGACACGAGCCCGGAGTAATAGACCATTGATCACAGTGAAGACACCAGTATTAACACCGATGCCAAGCGCCAGGGTGATCACGGCGACGGCAGTGAAACCGGGACTCTTGCCGAGCATGCGCAGACTGTATCGAACATCCTGCAGCAGCGTCTCCAGGGCCGGCAGCCCGCGACGGTTGCGATAATTTTCCTTGGTCGATTCGATGCCCCCCAACCTGATCAGGGCTAGCCGCCTCGCCTCTTCCGGACTCATACCCGATCGAACATTGTCTTCGATGTGCATCTGAAGATGGGATTCGAGTTCGCTGGCCAGCTCATGATCACGCCGATCTTTGTTGAGTAAACCGGCCAGTCGCAAGAACCACGCCCGTAGTTGCCGCATAAGTGATCCTCATTCCAGCGTATGTCGCCAACTGCCCTTTGAAATCAGAGGTCAGAAGTCAGAGGTCGGAAAACCATAATTGGCTTCCAGCTTTCTTCTGACTTCTGGCCTCCAGGTTCTTTCCGACCTCTGACCTCTGACGTCCGACCTCGATCCCATGACTTGCCATTCGCCACAGGTTAATCCTCACTCGTACCTCAATGCCACCATCGGATCCACGCGGCAGGCCCGGCGAGCAGGAACGTAGCTTGCCAGCAAGGCCACAGCCAGCAGGAACGCCGGGACCGCAAAGAAGGCGATAGGATCGAGACTGCTGAGCCCGAAGAGAACGGTTGAGAGAAGCCGGGACACGCCTGTGCCCGCCGTGATGCCAACAGCGGCGCCTATCATAACCGGGTGCAAAGCCTGGCGAAGTATAAGACGCATGACATCTTGGCCGTTCGCTCCGAGGGCCATGCGAATCCCGATTTCGCGAATGCGGCGGCTGACTGCGAAACTGACCGTTCCATACACGCCCGCGGATGCCAGCAGAAGCGCCAACCCGCCCAGTGCCGCAGAAAAACCCGCCGCCACCCGTGCCGGGGCGCGCCAGAACTCGAGATAGTCTTCGAGTCCAACCACATTGGCCACGAGTTGAGGGTCGAGCGCGCGAACCGTGGTGCGTATGTCCTTCAACGAAGCGCCGGTTCCAGCGGTGCGAACCAGCAAATGGAGTTGTGCCAGCTTATCGGCTCCGGCGGGGATGTATAGGTAAATGGGGTGGGCTTCACCGAGATGCGACACCTGAGCGTCTTTTGCAACGCCAACGACGTCGTAGACGGGATTGCCGGGCCTGTACAGCACAAGCCGTTTGCCGACCGGGTCTTCACCCGGCCAGAAAAGCCGCGCCGTAGCTTCCGTCACGATGATGGCCTTGGCATCAGTCTGAACCTCAGCATCGCTGAAGGTCCGGCCGCGGACAATCGGAATCGCCATGGTGGCGAAGAAATTCCGCGAGACAGCGTTCAATTCAACCCTTTGACTTCCCTCATGGCCAGGAAGGGAACCCTGGGCGACTTGGTGCGAGTTGCCCAGAGGGAGAGATGAAGCTTGGGCCACGGCTTCCACCCCCGGTAGCGCGGAAAGACGGTCGATCAGTTCGCTTCGGAAAGCCGCTGCGCGCCCCCCGCTGTAGCCCTGGCTCGCAAGATCGGCGGAGACCGCTGCGGTGTTTTCGAGGGAAAAGCCGGGATCGATGGTCTGGGCCCGGTAGAGTCCTCGAAGCAATAATCCGGCGGTCAACAGAAGGATCATGGAGACCGCTATTTGCAATCCTACAAGTGAACGTCGCAACAGCCCGCCGTGAGTTTGATCGCCTTGTAAGTCCGCGCCCACATCCTTAAGTTGTGAAGACAGGTCCATGCGAGAGGCTTCGAACGCGGGGGCAAGGCCAAAAGCGATTGCCGTGAGCAACGTCAGGGCGAGAGTGTAGGCCAGAACGCGGAGGTCTGGGGCAACCGTTAGATTGGAGGCGGTGAATCCTTCCGGTAGATGCGAAAGCGTGAACTTCAGGGCTGCTTCGAATGACCAGAATGCGAGTAGGGAGCCCAGCGCGCCCCCGAACAGTGCGAGCAAGAGACTCTCGGTCAGGAGCTGACGTATCAGGCGACCACGGCTGGCGCCGGTCGCAAGGCGGATCGCGATCTCCCGCCTGCGTGTGGCAGCACGAGCAAGCAGAAGACTCGCCACATTCGCGCATGCAATGAGAAGGACGAGCCCGACCGCAAACAGAACCACGACCCCGCCGCCGAGCAGGAGGTGACGCTCCTCAGGCCGGACGAAGAGGGTGGAAGTCGCCACGGCGAGCTTTGACTCGAACCCGGGATGACGTCGGTCAAGGCGGGCCGCGATGACTCTCAGGTCTGCCAGGACCTGCCCATTTGAGAAATCGCCACGGACGCGTCCCATCAGCTGCAGCCAGCTCAGCTCGTCATCCGCCAGCATATCTCCTTCCTGTTCCCGGCTGGAATAAATGACAGGCTGCATGGTGAGCGGTGCCCAGAACGCGGAAGGCACCACCTCGGTTCCCGCGAACCCACGAGGTGCAACCCCGATGATCGTCAGGGGGACGCGATTGATCGAGACAGCCCTTCCAATGAGGGCAAGGTCTGCAGCGAAGGTGTTGCGCCACATCTCATCACTGAGAACGACAACGGCGCCGCTACCGGTTTGATCACAATCGGGCTCGGTGAAAGTCCGTCCCAACTCAGGTCGAACGCCCAGCACCTCAAAGTAATTGCACGACGCCAGGGTGCCCAGGAGCTGCCGGGGTTGCTCGCCAGCCAATGTCACCTCAACGAACGGGGCGTAGGACAGCAAGCCGGAAAAAACGTGGTTCTGGTCTCGATACTCCTTGTATTCGTAATACGAAAACAAGTTTCCTGAGCCGAAGACGTTTCGATGCATCGGTCCTTGATTCAGATGGAAGGTTTGGTACAGAGTGAGGACGTGCTGCGAGCCGGGGAGTTCCAGCGGCCGCAACGCGAGCCCATTGAAGATCTGGAAGATGCCCGCGTTGACTCCGATGCCGAGTGCAAGGGTGAGGACAGCGATGGCGGTGAAACTGGGTGATTTACGCAGCATGCGCAGGCCGAAGCGTGCGTCCTGCCAGACCGTTTCGAGCCGCGGCAGGCCCCATCGTTCGCGGTAACGCTCTTTCGTTTGCTCCAGGCCGCCCAGCTGGATCAGGGCATGCCGGCGTGCTTCTTCTCGAGTCATCCCGCGACGCAAGTTGTCCTCAACGTGCATCAGAAGATGGCTTTCCAGTTCTTCTTCCAAATCCCGGTCGCGCTGTTCCTTGTTGAACAATCCGCTGAGGCGCAGAAGCAAGGCGCGAAGTTGTCTCACGATAACTCCTCAATGGATCTATGGGGCAGAGATACTCGTCTCCCCAAGATTTACCGAGTAAGTCGGGCCCCTTCGATGGACCTAACCTTAAGTTCACTCATAACGGAGGGCGACCATGGGATCGACCTTTGTTGCCCGCCGGGCGGGTACGTAGCACGCTGAAAGTGCAACGAGGCCGAGCAACAGCGCGACGCCCACAAACGTGGGCAGATCAAGACTCCCCACTCCGAACAGCAACCCGGCCATCAACCGGGTGGCCAGCCCGGCACCCACCAGGCCAAAAGCGATTCCAAAGATGATGATAAGCAGCCCGTCGCCGATGACCAGCCTCAGGATGTTCCACCGCCCGGCGCCCAACGCCATCCGGATTCCAATTTCATGCGTCCGCTGGGCGACGGAATACGACATGACTCCGTAGAGTCCGACCGCAGCCAACGCCAGCGCCACTGCAGCAAAAATCGTAAGGAGGAGGGTATTGAATCGTGGCTCGGCGACCGAGGCGGAAAGGTATTCCTCAAACAACTTGGCGTCGAAAAGGGGGAGGTCCTTGTCCAGAGCTTGCACCTGTTCCCTTAGCGCGCTGATGAGGGATCGGGGGTCATTGTCGCCTCGGATGACCAGCGTCAATTCACTGAACGGCATTTGGTTTTGAGGCTCATAAACTTCCGGCCCGGATTCGGAATTCAATCCATGATGCTTCACGTCGCCTACGACTCCGACAATTTCGCGCATCACCGCGCCGGTTGGGAGGGTCGCCAGCCCCGGCTTGATCCGTTTTCCGAGGGAATCCTCATTCGGGAAAAACCGCCTGGCAAAGGTCTCGTTGACGATAATCACCGGCGGGGCCTTCTCATCGTCTCGCTCGGTGAAATCCCGCCCGCGCAGCAGCGGGATATGCATGGTCCGGAAATAGTCCGGCGCAGCAGTACGATAGTTAGTACTGGGCTGTTCGCTTTTGGCCACCGGACGCCCATCGATTTCAAGGGAGATACTGATCTGGTCATCGCCCAAGGGCAAGGGATAGACAGCACTCACGGATCGCACACCTCGCAAGGACTGGAGGCGCGGCAACAGTTGCCGGAAAAAGGCTGCCTGCTGGGCTGCGGTGTACCGAGCTTCAGGTAAGCCAAGATTCACGGTGAGGACATTGGCGGGATCAAATCCAAGTTTGACTCGCTGCAGGCGCAAAAAACTCTGCATCAGCAATCCGGCACCCACCAGCGGCACGAGCGCCAGGGCCATTTCCGCCGCAGCCAGCGTAGTGCGGAGGCGGCTGTGGCGCCTGCTGTCGGAGGTGGCGCTCCGTCCCCCTTCGTTGAGCGATTCCGCCGCGCCCGACATCGAGACGCGGATCGCCGGAAGCACGCCGAAGAGCAGGCCGGTCAGCAGGGAAACGAGTGCCGTGAAGGCAAAGACGCGGGCACTCAGATGAACTCCGTTCAGGCGGGGGAGGTTCTGCGGGCTCATCGCCAGCAGCCCGTTCGTTCCCCAGAGTGTCAGAAGCAACGCGAGAACACCGCCGAGCAGGGAAAGCAGGACGCTTTCTGTCAGAATCTGGCGCAAAATCCGGCCCCGGGTGGCGCCAAGTGCGGAACGAATTGCGATTTCCTTCTGGCGCACCGTCGCACGCGCCAACAGCAGGTTGGCCACATTCACGCAGGCAATCAACAGCACACACCCCACCGCGCGGAATAGAATCAGTAAAGCCGGACGAATGTCTCCCACGAGACGATCCAGTTCCGGCTCAGCGGTCGCCCCGCGGTACTTGTTCGTATCCGGATACTGTTTGGCCTGGGCATTTGCGAGAGTCTCCAGTTCTGCCCGTGCCTGCTGCAGGCTGACGTGCGGTTTCAGGCGGGCAATGGCTCCAAGATAGTGGGCGCCGCGCTGTGTGGTGATGGGCTTGGACTGATCGGTCGTGATCATATCCACCAGGATTGTCGTCCATAGTTCGATCGGCTTGGACTGGATGGGGTATTGAAAGCCCTGTGGCATGACGCCGACGATGGTATAGGGTTGATTATCCAGATTGATGGCTCGGCCGATGACGTGCGGGTCCGACCCGAAGCGACGCGACCAGAGCCCATAGCTCAGCATGACCGGTCGACCCTTCGCCGTGCTGGGGTTATCCTCAGTCGGCAGGAAATCCCTTCCCAGCCTGGGTGTTACGCGCAAGAGGGGAAACAAGTCCGAGGACACAACTGCGCCAGAAAGGTTCGCCGGTTCTTCCACGCCCGTTAGAGTAAAATCGGCGGTGTGGAATGCGGCCATGCGTTCAAAAACATGGTTCTGTTCTTTCCAGTCGACGAAGTTGAGATAGGAAAGGACCGTCCGGGATGCGCCGAGGCGGAGGCTCGTTTCCCAGACGGCGACGAGGCGCTCTGGTGAATCAAAGGGCAGCGGGCGCAGAATGACGGCGTCGATCACGCTGAAGAGGGCGGTATTAGCGCCAATGCCGAGCGCCAGGGTGATTACAGCGACGGCAGTGAAACCGGCATTCTTCCGCAACATCCGCACGCCAAAACAGATGTCTCCCCAGAGGGTTTCCAGCCAGGGGAGGCTGCGGCGATCCCGGCAAAGTTCCTTGGCCTGCTCGATGCCGCCGAACCTGATGAGTGCCCGCCGGCGCGCCTCCTCAGGAGGCATGCCCGCCCGGAGGTTGTCTTCGATGTGCATCTGGAGATGGCTTTCCAGCTCTTCCGCTAACTCCCGGTCACGTTGTTCCTTGTTGAACAAACCGCCGAGGCGCAGAAACCAGGCGCGTAGTCGTCTCAAGAGTGCTCCTCTCCGGGCGCCAGAAATCTTGCGAGAATGGCCGTGGCTTGTTCCCAATCCTGGGTTTCCTTCTCAACGTGCTTACGTCCGGCGCGTGTGAGGCGGTAGTACTTGGCCTTGCGGTTGTTATCCGACATGCCCCACTCGGAATCGATGAAGCCCTCCTGCTCCAGTTTCAGGAGAGCCGGATAGATGGTTCCGTAATTCACGACCAGGAGATTGCCGCTCGTCTGCTCGATCCGTCGGGCGATCCCATAGCCGTGCAGCGGGCCCATCGCTTCGAGGGTCTTCAGGATCATCAGGGCCAGGGTTCCCTGCCAGACCTCTGTTTTGTCGCTCATGATTCTCCTATTGGGTACCAATAGAAAGATTGGCACAGTTCCTATGGGAAAGCAATAGAAAAATGTGAGGATCAAATTGTGGATGGAGAGAAGGGCGGAGGCGGCCATGGACTGGCGCGCGAGGGAAGACAATCGGCCGCGATCGGCGCGCCGTTAGAGTCCCCGAAAGGCGAGGCAAAGAAAATGGGTCAGCCGCGGAACACGGTCCGTGACTGATCCCAGTTGATTCCAAAAACCTGATAAAGAAAATTAGTTCCTGTTTTCCTCTCCGACTACTTTGAATTCAGCAACCCCAATGCTAGCCATACCGTGACGCCCAAATAAGCCGCCAAAACAACAAGAAAGACTAAATCCATTTTCTTCAATTCCACCCAACCGATTTTGATAAATGGTTCACCCGGAATCCTGCTCAAGGTCTGGCTCCTCCTTGGAGTTTATGGATGTCGACCCGATTCATGAGTCAAGAATATCTAACCTATGGGGATCGCTTTGTGATGCAGACCACAGGTGATGAGAGGCAGGGTTGTTTTTCATTCTCCAGAGGCGGCGGGGGACTAGTCATAAAAACCGGTAGGTAGTTCGGATTGGATTCGTGATTTCGGCGATACTGGTTTCGGTGGCGGCCGAACGCCGGCCGCTGCGACGAATGGTCAGGCGCCTACTGGGTAAGCCGGGCAGGCATTGGATTCAGCGACCTTCTACAACGGTCCCTTGGTGATACACGATCTTCCAACCCCGGGCCGTTCGTCGCCAGATGGTTGACCGACGAGTGACGCGATCAGCCTGGATCAGGGTATAGGTGAGCAGGTAGGTGTCGAGGGCAATCTCAAGGCAATGAAAGTCGCGGGTCTCAAAGGTGTCTTCATCTTGGTTAGCGCGCCGTTTCTCCAGCTCGTCCAACACGAACTCTCGACTGTAACGCCGGCCGGAGGCTCCGACTTCCCAAAACGTGGCTTCCGTCATGCTTTCGAAGTCAGCCCGCGTCGTTCCAGACTCTGGACGATGGAAGATAGACTCCCGTAGTTTGAGTTCATTCAGAGTATCCATGATCTTTGGATCTGTGGTCAGAATCGGCTCCATGTTCGGGGGTTTCCTTTTGCAGAAGACTAATTCCGAAGCTCACGAACTACGCGCAACGTCGAGCGGTGAGTCAGCTTTCGCGCGGTTCGCAGTACGCCTTTACGGCATCGATGTCCTTCTCAACTGCCTTCTTAACGAACAGGCAAACCAGCGGCATCAGGAGCCGGGGCAGGAGACGTCGGCTTCTCGTCTCCATGCGCATCGTCAGTCTGGTGGATGTATTCGAGGAATCGAGAGTGAAGAGGGAATCCCATACGGTGCCGTGAGTCTCGTTGACGATTCGAATGCGTTGATTCTCGACGTACTCGGTTACCTCGAAGTCCATGGTGGTCTCTTTTCCGTTCATCACTCGAGACTGGCGGAAGCGAGTGCCCGCTCCTGACGTTGTCTCAGACAAGAGCTCGACTTGGGTGACACCCGCGATCACTTGGGCAAACCGCCTGGGATCGGCAACGGTTTGGAAGACGATTTCAGCGGGGGCCTGAATGCTGCGGATGACAGTGATGGTGGCCAAGGGTGTTCTCCTCTTTCCAGCGCCGGGGGACAACGAAGTCGGCAAGCTATGTTTCTAATGGATCGCGCTTAGGTTGTGCAGTATGGAATATGAACGATACCTTAACCCGATCATACGCTGTGACACCTCCAGGCGATTGTTAGGCGGCAACCTGGTATTCGCTCTGAACCAAGCCGCTCGGATAGTGCCGAGTCGCTACGTGACGGAGCCGGATATCGCGTGGGAGGGCGCCGAAGAGAGGAATCCCGTCTCCAATGAGCACAGGCACGCGAGTGATAACGAGACGTTGGACGAGCCCCTCGCGCAGGAATCTTTGGATCGTGATCCCACCGTCCACGTAGAGGTGCCGAGTACCACTCGCAGCGAGTTGCGAAACGATCTCCGCCGGAGGCCCGGCCATCTGTTCAACAATGCCTCCGACGACCGCGGAAAAGTCGATGGGGCGACTACTCAGGACCACTACGCGTTTGTCACCATAAGGCCAGGCCTCAAGGGTCAGAACCTTCTCGAAGGTCTTGCGACCGATCACAATCGCATCGACGCTTGCCATGAACTCCTTGTAGCCGTGGGGTTCGCCGCCGCCCTCCAGCAGAAAGTCGAAATCACCGTTCTGTCGCGCAATGAACCCGTCGAGGCTGGTGCCGACAAAGACAGATACCGTCATCGTAAACTCCTCACGTGTGGCCGCCTAACGAGATGGCGCGTCACCCGAAGGCGCGCTCTGGCTCTTCGTGTCAGCCGGGTGTATGCCCGCCAGGATTTTACGGCCCTGCCCTCCCCCTTGCAAGTCGAAAGCCCCGGCGGCATGGATCGAGTGAAGCACACGTTCGGACGTGGTTAAGCAGTGAGCAGGTACGGTATTCTATGGCATCTTGTTTCACTTCGTCAGGGAGAGCCGTTCGACCCTCTGTGGCGCAACCCCAATCAAAGGGGGCACGTGACACCCGGATTACCGATCGAGAGTTTGGTTCTTGGAATTGAAAGAAGGCGGCACCCAAGGTTAGAATGCGGAAATGAATGATCAAGTGGAGTCCCTGAGGCCCATCGTTACCGTCCATCTTTTTCCAAAGCTCGAACACATGCTGGTCGAATTGCTGCGCTCTCTCGGGTCTGAGGAATGGGAGAAGCAGACCCTAGCCCCCCAATGGAAAGTCAAAGATGTCGCTGCGCATCTGCTCGATACGGCGCTTCGCGGCGTCTCCATGGCCCGTGACGGATATTCTCACGAGACACCCAGCATCACATCGAACGTGGAACTGGCCGCTTTCATTAATCGCTTGAATGAGGAAGGCGTCAAATTCTACCGTCGGTTGAGCCCGGCTGTTTTGATTTCAATGATGGAAGTAGCCTCCAGGCTGCTCAGCGAATTCCACGCCTCCCTGAATCCACTTGCGGCTTCACCGTTCGCTGTGAGTTGGGCGGGTGAGGACCAGTCCGCTAACTGGTTCAACACAGCCCGCGAATTTACGGAGCGATGGCATCACCAGCAGCAGATCCGGCTTGCAGTCGTCAGGCCAGGAATCATGACACGCGAGTTTTACCATCCGGTTCTGGATTGTTTCATGCGCGCCCTGCCGTTCACCTACCGAACTCAAACCGCAAAAGTAGGGTCATACGCGAAGTTCAATGTTTCGGGGGAGTGTGGAGGGACCTGGTATCTCTATCGCGACAGGGAGAGCTGGAGGCTGACGCAAGCACCTCTCGGTGAAAACGTTTGCGACACCACTATCCCACAGGAAATCGCTTGGCGGATTTTTACAAAGGGGATTAGCCGGGACTCCGCCATGTCTCAAGTCCAAGTAAGTGGGGACACCGAGTTGGGACTTCACATCCTGGGTATGATCTCGATTGTGGCGTAAATCCCGAACTGATAAGAGCGTTGGAAGTAGGGTTACTTGGGGCGATTGTGAAATTTTTGCAGTAGGGGCGTCCGTCGAGGCGGACGCCCCTACATAGATTCAAGCGCGATTGTGTAACATTTTCGATGGCTTACGTTTTTGCCCTCTCCCAACAGGTTGGGCCTGACCCGAATGTAGCTCCTTTGGTCGGTCTCGAGAAACCGTGTTGGGGCAAAGGCCACCTTGGCAGTCATGTTTTAGGACAGTCCGAAGGGAGAATGATCTCAGACTTATCGAGTGTCGCAAGGCTCGGCTCACAAAAGATTTAGAATGAAAAAAACCCGGGGAAAGGGCTGGTCGGGGCGAGAGGATTTGAACCTCCGACTTCTTGCTCCCAAAGCAAGCGCTCTAGCCAGGCTGAGCTACGCCCCGTAACCGAAAAATCGCACTCAACCTACAAGAGTTTTCAGGAGTTGTCAATTCCTTGGAGGGGGGATTGGAGGGGGGATCCGGTGTATTCAGAACTGGAAAGAGCGCTCACCCTGGTCAATGGGATCAGGCGGTTTCAGTGGCGTACAAGAAATAGTCGTGCACGCGCTCCAAGGCCTTTCCGCGGTGGCTGATCTTGTTCTTCTCTTTAGTGGTGAGTTCCGCAAAGGTCTTGCTGAGGGAGGGAAGGAAAAAGACCGGATCATATCCGAATCCGCCTGTCCCCCGCGGGGCCTCGAGAATACGACCATCGCAATGGCCGTGAAACGACTTGATCAGGCGGCCTCGAAAGGCGATGGCCATGACGCAAACAAACCGGGCGGTCCGCTTTTCTTCCGGAATGCCGGCCAGCGCGTGCAGGAGCTTTTGGGTATTTTCCGGATCGTTGGCGAGATCGCCGGCATAGCGTGCCGAATGAACTCCTGGGGCGCCGCCGAGGGCATCGACCTCAAGTCCGGTATCGTCGGCCAGGGTCAGGGCGTCAGAATATCGGCTGTAATGTAACGCCTTGTAAATCGCATTCTCAAGGACTGTCGGTTTTTCCTCGGCAGAGATCTCCGCGTCTTTAATTTCCTTCAAGGTGGAGAAGTCGATCGACAACTCCTCCAGCGCATGTTGAATCTCCCGGATCTTGCCGTCATTCGTCGTGGCCAAAAACAGTCTTGTTCTTTCAGGGTTGCCCATAGAGGTTACGCCTTCTGGATGGCTTCTTTCTGCATCTCGATGAGTTGTCGGATGCCGTTCTCCGCCAGGAGCAGGAGTCGGTCCATCTGATCTTTTGCAAAAGGATTTCCCTCGGCCGTCGCTTGAACTTCCACGAACCGCCCTCCCGCGGTCATGACGACGTTCATATCGACTTCCGCGGAACTGTCCTCGCTGTAATCGAGATCCAGCATTACCTCGCCTTTGACCAGGCCGACGCTTGTGGCAGCGACCATCTCTCTCAGCGGTGAGCTCTCCAGCCGTGTCTCGGCGCAGAGACGCTTCAGGGCAGCCGCCAGAGCCACCGTCGCGCCCGTGATGGATGCGGTCCGGGTGCCGCCATCGGCCTCAATGACGTCACAGTCAATGTAAATGGTTCGTTCTCCGAGTCGGCTCAATTCTACCACACTGCGCAGCGAGCGCCCGATCAATCGTTGAATCTCATGGGTTCGGCCGGAGGGGCGCCCGCGGGTAACCTCGCGAGGAGAGCGCGTCAGCGTGGCGCGTGGAAGCATGGCGTATTCACTGGTGATCCAGCCCTTGCCTTGACCTCGCAGGAACTGCGGGACGGTGTCCTCGACGGACGCAGTGCAAATGACCCGCGTCCGGCCCACCGAAATTAAGGCCGAACCTTCAGCGGTCGGGATGAAGTTCGGGATAATGGTGACCGCTCGCAATGCGTCGGGAGCTCGTTGGTCAGTGCGCACTTAATAATCTCCTTGCGGGATTCTCCTTCGGGTCGGGACCGGGAGCCGGGGCAGCGGGGATCGGAGAGGCTGGGGCGGCGGAACTGACCGGGGATCTGACAACATAGTTAAGATCCTGGGTGAAGGCCTGCGTGAGATCCGTGTGCCCCACCAGGGTGTCCACTTCCGCGTCATCGATCAGAAAACGGACTCGTATGATGCTGGGAATGTTCACCGTCAGGGAATCCACCACCGAATAAAGCGTCTGTAACTCGCATTCGATCCCTCCGGGATGGTTTTTCTGCAGGGCCCCTGAAAAATCGACAAAAGCGGTTCCATTGGGAGTGAGGAAAAGCTCCTTGAGCACAGTCTCCTGTGAGATTGTACGGCCGCGGTTTTTCTTTGACCCTTCAATGAGTTTCAAGATGATCTGCTTGGCGCGGTTCTGGTCCAGCTCAGAAGCCCGAATTTCGGCGCCTTCCTCCTCCAGCATGCCCGCGCTGGCCAGGGAGGGAAAGTAAAGTTTGACCGGCACGGAGGCCGCCGAGGTGATCAAAAGGGTCGATGCGGGCTGAAAGGGCTTCGCGGGCTGAGCGCTCTCGCGGCGAAACAGCTCCACGATGCGTGAGAAGCCTCGAAAATAATGAAGTCCCACGGCGCTCGCCACCAGCAGGGCCACTACAATGATTTCCTTAAGATGTCGCCGCATCGATTGTTTTAATCTTGAGGTCGTCCATTTTCCCTATCGCGGGGAGGGCTTCTCTTGCTTGCCCGGTGCAATCTCAGGTCCCCCTTTAGGCTTCGGTGCCACGAGTGCCGAGCCGCCCTGGGCTTCGTAAACCGGTTTGAACCGCTGGATGGCGTTGGTCATGGCCGTAGCAATTCTGGCCTGAAACTGGGGGTTGGCGATCTGCTGAACATCGGTCTCCGAGTTCAGATTGCCGAGCTCCACCATCACGGAGGGCATCACCACGTTCGCCAGGGGCCGGAGAGCAGCAATCCGTGGGGCGCTGGGCTCCTGGCTCCAAAGAGGCGCTAGCTCCGATTCGAAAAGCTCGGCCAGGGCCTGATTCATTTGAAAATTGGCGGCATTCGCTTTTGTCCAATCACGAAAATACAAGTGGACGACCGGGGATTTTTCCGGCGGAGGCTGCGTGGGGGACCCGGCCCCCGGAGCCACCGGTTGTGGAGAGGCAACCGCTTCCTTGATGGGGGAATAAACATAGACCCGGGTACCTTTCCAATTTTGATCCAGCGAAAAGCCCACATGAACCGAAATGAACACATCAGAGTGATTCGTGTTGGCCGCAGAGGCGCGTTGGTCAAAAGAAATGTCAGCGTCAGTGTCCCGTGTCAAATAGACCTGGAGTCCGAGGCGCTGCTGCAGGTGTGAGCGCAGCCGTTGAGCGATCTCCAAGGCAAGATCTTTTTCGACCGCCCCGTTATTGGCAGCCCGTGACCCGCTATCCAGGCCCCCATGGCCGACATCGATAGTTACAATCCTTAAAATTCCGCGAGAAGGAAGGGCTTGTGCCTTCTCCGGAGTCTTGACCCCACCCCCACTTGGAACAGCGGTCCCGGCCGGCGGGGCGGAAGGTGGGGCGGGGGCACTGGGAAGAGGGGGGGTGATTTGTGGCATTGGAGAAATCACCGCCACAAATATTCTGCCCTCCTGGGTCGTCGAGGATTTCACATCGAAATTCGAGGAGGACAACGTGATCCGAATTTTGGGTCTTGAGTCCGAATCGTCAAATACTATCGACTTGATTCGATCGTCAGAATAATTCAATTTATCGGCAGCGGACTCGAGGGGTTGAGTGCCGAGAGTGATGACAAGTTGCTTTCCGTCTTGTTTCAATTCGAAAGGGACCGCTTGAGTGACTTGAATGGCAATGCGAGAGGAAAGGATCCCCTTGGTCGCTTCAAAAAGAACTCGCGGAGGCGGTTGGGCTGTAACGAACGCGCGCGAACCGTCTTGTCGGAAAGTCACTTTTCGGTCGGTCAGCCGCGGGAGGATCCTGGAGATCGAATCGACCGGGACCATCCATCCCGAAGGCATGACCAGCGCCGGATCACCCATGGAAGTCAAGATGCCGTCGACGACGACCAGGGTGGAGTTCGGCCGGAACAGGAGCGAATGCTTACCTACCTTGACCTGCAAAACTGTGGCACTCTTCTCCACTTCTGTCAGCGGACCCACAGTGGAAAGCAGATCCTTTAATGCCACATACCGCTCGCCTTCCACCGAGGTAACGACAAGGATTCTCGATTGGGTGTCCGTGTACAGGATGATGTTTTCAGCCGCAGTCGAGATGAATCCCCAAAAGCTCAATAATAAAAGGGAGAGAAGAAACTCCACGACGATCGGATATCGCCTGAAACCTCCGTCCCGGAGCTTCGAGAATGGGGAAAATAGCAACCGCAATTGAATTAGCTTTCGTGCCGAGGCCTGATTGGTGTTAACTCTCTACGTTGCCCGCGGCCACCGTTCAACTGTAACGCGAATAATATAGCACAGGCGACCCGGAGTCGCGGCCCGGCAGAGTACAGGCCCGATCATCACATCCACCATATTCCAGCACAAAGGGAAAGCTGATGAGCATGACCGAGGGGGCCGACGACAAACCGCGGCGTCGAAGTGGGCTTCCAAAGTGGGAATTCATGGGCGCACCCAGCGGATGCTTTTCGGTGTAGTGTGACCACAAGCGATGTTATCGGTCATTCCGGAGACGATGTCAGCACAGGCATTATCAGTGGCTGTCCGGACCGCCTCTTCGCGTGTTGAACCCGCCGCCATTCGGCAGGATGTCTGCCCCTTAAACTCCACGCACACCTCACATTCATAGCGACTCAAATTCATCGTGGAATACACAATAATCCCCACCAGTAGAACAAAGACGGCTCCAACGGCCAGCTTCACCTTCTTTGACATAAGGAACCATGATAGCGCAGGGGCGAAGGTTTGGGTAGGATGAACCCTCGACAGAAAAGTCGCGGGTTCTTTCCTGACCCGGGCGCCTCTGCCTTCGCCACTGGCGCGGGCGCTCCCCGGACCACTCTCAGGCCAATATAAGCCGGTGAGGGCTTTCTCAGATCGGGAGAAATCTTGGGATCACCGGAGGTGTCCGCGCTGCCGCCGATTGCCTTTCCCTTGTCTTCCGCCACGTGCCCATCGTGGCCTCTCCCTTTTCCTTTTGTCAAAGGGATCATTTACTCTCATTGTTTCAACGCGGATTCCAATGGGGCGAGCTTACCTGTGGTCTGCTCTGCAAAGGCTCGATCCCCGGTCGACTCGAGGTTGATCTTGACGTTTTCCAGGGCGCCGAACAGGGCGGTCCTGGCCATCTCTCGAGCAACTCGTATATCGGAGATCATGTTTTTGTTGCCTATGACCTCGAGCCGAAGAATATTTTCAAGAACCTTCTTTGAAGCTTCAGCCACATGGAAGGGAACCAGGGTAGCTTGTCTCAACGCCTCATCGATCCTCAGTTGTCGTTGTGCCTTATCCGTCTCCGACTCTTTGGGGAGTTTGTAGGCTGCTGTGACGAGATTATAGGCGCCTGTGTCATCGTCGATGGCTCGTTTCAATTCCGCTCGAAGCTCGGCCAGCACGCGGAGAATAGAGGACAACTCGTCTTCAAAGGCGGCCGCCGCCTTTTTCCCCTTGGATCGGGCAGCCACCATTTCGCCTAGTCCTGCTGCCAGGGCGGCCGCTGCAGCCGCCACGCTTCCCCCGCCGGGCGCGGGAGTGGGCGCGGCAACGGCATCAATGAATGATTCACACCCGGCCAGGAGTGGGCGGTCGGAAAGGGGCGGTCCCTGAGCCGATGCTGGTTTTCTTTCGGCAAGAGCCGTGGCCAGACGATTCTCCAGGACCAAATCCGGCCTGAA
The DNA here is from genome assembly GCA_041494885.1 of Terriglobia bacterium. Taxonomy (GTDB): domain Bacteria; phylum Acidobacteriota; class Terriglobia; order JAIQFV01; family JAIQFV01; genus JAIQFV01. The sequence continues at coordinate 107,050 of JBGQBO010000006.1, read as the reverse complement.
GTTCTCGATGACGAGGTAGTGTTCAGCCGTCATTTCCAGTGCTTTTTTCGGAACCAGGCCCACGATCTCACTTCCGACGACGGCCGTTCCAACGGCCGCTGCTTCGCGCGTTACCGCATCGAAGACCACATGAATGGGTGTCTGTTCAAAGTCGGTGAGATTCATTGAGACCTGGGCCAGATTGCGCGCCTTCAGATCCACCCCCATGGCCTTGACAAAAGGGAAGCCCCCGCTGGAGAACCGGATCTTTTTTGCGATGGTCTTGGCCACGGAGACGTCACTCGTTCCGAGATTGATGTTGTAAGCAATCAGATATTTCCGTGTGCCCACCACGGTGGCACCGGCCGTGGGATGTAAAGCCGCCTCCCCGACATCGGGTCTGCGTTCAGGATGAGTCTTCACGTCTTCCCGCAGGCCTTCGAATTGACCTTTGCGGATATTCTCCAGGTTGACGCGATCGGGACGGCTCGCCGCACTCTCATAGTAATAAACGGGGATCCCATACCGTTGCCAGATAGCTTCCCCGACCCGCCTGGAAATCGCCACGCATTCTTCAATGGTCACCCCTTCGATGGGGATGAAGGGGAGCACATCAGTGGCCCCAATGCGGGGATGCGCCCCCTGGTGATGGGTGAGATCAATCAATTCGGCAGCCTTGCCGACCACGCGCAGCGCAGCTTCGACCACCGCTTCTTTGGACGCGATGAAGGTGATGACGCTTCGATTGTGATCGGCATCCATCTCCTTGTCGAGAATGGTCGCTCCTTCCACGCCCTGGATGACCTGCATGAGTGCTTCAACTACTTCTGTCCGGCGTCCTTCGCTGAAGTTAGGAACACATTCAATTAGGGTATTCATGCGCACCTCGTTAATGAGATTTAGAACTTTTGAGTAATTCTGTGATTCCCTGGGTCGTTCCGGCCAACCAAAATGGCGCTTTCCTTCCGATCCGCTGGGTCGCATTGATCAGCAGTCGCCGCCGGACAGGACCATTTCCCGAAAACAGCGTTTTTGACGGGTTCCTCCATTGATTGAAAGGATCTTGCCATCGCGTCGCATCAAAGCGCCTCCTCCCCCCAAGCATTGCGGCGGTCGAAAAGGACCCGTCCTTTCTTGATGACGGCGCGCACCATATTCATGCCGTAGTAGTAAGGAACCAGGCGGTAGTCGTTCACGTTAAAAAGTACAAGATCAGCTTGTTTTCCAGCCTGAAGTGAACCGAGACGCTCCGCGCTCGCCAGGGCACGGGCGCCCCCGAGAGTCGCCGCCGCAAAGGTCTCCGCCGGGGTCATCCGGAGGGAAGAGCAAGCAATCGCCAGGATCGTTTGCATATTCACGGTGGGCGAAGTTCCCGGGTTGAAATCGGACGCGAGCGCCACGCAAGCCCCCCCGTCCAGAAGCTTTCGTGCGGGCGCAAAGCGGGTCATCCCCAAGTGGAAAGAGGCTCCGGGGAGCAAGGTGGCGACCACCTTGGACTTCGCCAGCAGCGTGATGTCCTCCTCATCGATTTGTTCCAGATGATCCGCTGAAACGGCCCCCAGTTCAACGGCGAGGCGCGTTCCCCCACTCCGACTTAACTGGTCTGCGTGGAGCTTGATCTTAAGGCCGTAGCGTTGCGCTGCCGTTAGGATCCGGCGAGATTGTTCAACTGTGAAGACGCCGGATTCGCAAAACACATCGCAAAAATCGGCAAGCCTCTCCCTCACCACCCGGGGAATCATTGCTTCACAAACCAGGTCAACATATTTCGAAGGATGATCGCGAAATTCGTCCGGTATTTCATGGGCGCCAAGAAAAGTCGGAACGATTTCAAGAGCCACCCGCGGATCTTCGTTAAGTCGGGTCAACACCCGCAGAATCTTCAGCTCATTTTCAAGATCCAGCCCGTAGCCACTCTTGGCTTCAATCGTGGTCGTCCCATAATCCAGGAACTGGGAGCAGCGTTGTCGTGCCATCTTAAACAAATCATCTTCGGTGACCTCGCGTAGCCGACGGACACTGTTACGAATCCCTCCGCCTGCCGCAGCGATCGACTCGTAGCTGGCCCCCTCAAGGCGCATTTCGTATTCTTCCTGGCGGGTTGCTGCAAAGACAAGATGCGTGTGGCTGTCTACAAAGCCTGGGGCGACCACACAATGGGAAGCATCGACGGGATCCGCCCCCTGCGAACGGGAGTCCGCCCGAAGCGCTTCAGTCGTTCCCACGGCAAGGATCGTTCCGTCTTCAACCAAAACCGCACCGTCGGGAATAACGCGGAGGGTGGAGTTCGAAACAGAACCCGAATCCTGGAATATCGGGGTGATGACCTGGGCGGCGTTGAGGATGATGAGGCGGGGAGGTTGTCGTCCTGACATGAGGCGAAGGGATCCAGTGGTTGACTAATCCGGTATATTCATTAAAATGGCTGTGCGTGAGACGTCGTCAGACGCATTAGGACGAAAAATAATACCGCAATCATTCGCATCTTCCGAAATTATTTTTGCGAAATACACGACCCACTGGATTGTACCCTCATCGAGCGCCGGCTCATGATCAATGGACCAGTGGGGCCGAGAGAGTCGTAAGATCCAAGCGTGTTGCCTCAGGATACGCGGATTGGGAGAATGTTCTATGCCGATGTATGAATATCAATGTGTGAATTGCGGGGCAAAATTTGAACAACTGGTGTTTGACCACGACGAACAGGTGGTGTGCAAGAGCTGTGAAAGCACAAGGGTAGAACAACAGCTTTCAGTCTTCGCAGTGGTAGGAGACCGCTCCGGTTCTTCGCGACCGGAGGAAGGTCCCTGCGGCGCTTGCGGGGCCTCCCAACGAGGGATGTGTGGGGTGGATTAAGTGATCGTTAGTAGCGATTGAGGGCCGCCTCGATCTGTTTTGCCAGTTCCAGATCCTTCTCGCTTACCCCTCCCAGGGTGTGCGTCGAAAGCATGAAGGTCAATCGCCTGTAGTTAATCAACATATCAGGATGGTGATCTGCCGCTTCCGCAACAAACCCGATTTTCACAACAAGCGAAACCAGATCGGGGAAGCTTGAAAGCTCAAATTGCTTGGTGAGTTTGCCGTCTCGTATGATCCACCCGGGTAATGTCTTCAATCCCTCTTCAATCTCTGAAATCGATAGTTTGGTCATAAACTCCTGGACCTCGAGCCCATTTGTTACGTGAGGAAACACATTCAGTGTAGAAGCTAGTAAGTGGAAGTGCAAGCTTTTCATTGGTTTTGGTTTATTTTCGGTTTGTGAGTTGCTTTGGCCCCAAGTTGGATCCAGGCGGGAAGTTATTGAAACGCAAGGTATCTGGTGGGGGGATACCGTTGTGGCTCCCCCGTGTAAGTCTCGGAATTCAGATTGGATCCTCTGAGGAGAAACGATGAAATCGCATAAGACGAAGTGTTGGATCTTGGTGATCGCAACATTCTTGTATCTCGGAACCACTGCTCAGGCTCAGCAGTTCGACGTCAAGACCCATCAACTTAAGAACGGGATGAGGATTCTGATGTTGGAGGATCACTCCATCCCCAACGTGGCACTGTATTTTTTCCACCGTGTAGGCTCGCGTAATGAACATACCGGCATCACCGGGCTTTCCCATTTTTTTGAACATATGATGTTCAATGGGGCGAAAAAGTATGGCCCGGGGATGTTCGACCGTGTCATGGAGGACAACGGAGGTTCCAACAACGCTTATACCAGCGAGGATCTGACGGTGTATCAGGATTGGTTTCCGACCTCGGCGTTACCGCTTATTTTCGACCTCGAGGCGGATCGCACCAGCTCTTTGTCCTTCGATCCTAAAATGGTGGAGTCGGAGCGGGGTGTGGTGGCCAATGAGCGGCGCATGAGCGTTGAAAATAACAACGAGGATCTCCTGAGGGAGCAGTTAATGGCGTCGGCCTTTACGGCTCATCCCTACCATTGGCCCGTCTTGGGGTGGATGGTGGATATCGAAAAATGGAAAAGAGAGGATTTGATCAATTATTTCAAAACCTATTACGCCCCCAACAACTGCGAAATGATTATCGTCGGGGACATTCAACCGGACGAGGTCATCCGGCTCGCCCAGCAGTACCTCGAACCGATCCCGGCACAGGAGCCGCCTCGTCCCGTCACTACGCAGGAACCCCAACAGCTGGGGGAGCGCCGGGTTTTCCTCAATAAGTTTGCGCAACTTCCATTGCTTCAGGTGGCTTATCATACCCCGGCGGCTGTGGACCCGGACTTCATCGCGCTCAGCGTACTCGACTATATCCTTTTGCGCGGCGAGAGTTCGCGCCTTTATCAGCGTTTGGTCGACAAAGAACAAGTGGCCGTTTCGGTGCAAGGGGGGCAATCGGAACACCTTGACCCGTTCATTTTTGAGATCGACGTTCAGCCGCGAAGCGGAGTCGAAGTGGATCGGGTCGAGAAGATTTTGTATGACGAGTTGGACAAAGCTCAGAACAACCTGGTCGACCAAAAGGAACTGCAGAAGGCCAAGAATACGGCGGTAGCCGACTTTTACCGGTCGATGAAGACGATTAGCGGAAAAGCCAACGTCCTCGGGGTTTATGATGTGGTTCTTGGGGATTACCAAAAGCTATTCAAAGCGGCGGAGTTGATCAATCAGGTGACTCGCGAGGATGTCCAGCGAGTGGCGCAAAAATACATCAAGGCCCGTAATCGAACCGTTGCCATCCTGGTTCCGGAACCAACCCGGACCCCTGAGAAATAGGGATAAGTCGCACCAGAGGGATTTCTTCTAAAAACCTTGGATGAGGTGCTAATGAAAATATCCAGTGGATGGCTACCCAAACATCTCGTGCTGTTGACCTTGATTCTGTTTTTCCCTGCTTTTTCATTCGCGGCGGAGATCACAGGGAAGATCGTACTGCCCAAATACAAGACCGTGAAAATGGACAACGGAATGACGCTCCTTCTCCTTGAGCGCCACCAGCTTCCCCTGGTCAGTTTCCGCTGGACTTTGAAGTCAGGTGGCTCCATCGGCGATCCCGAAGGCTGTGAAGGATTGGCTTTTCTGACCGCCCAACTCGTCCGCAAAGGCACCCTGTCACGGACTGCGGACCAGATTTCGGAAGCTTTGGACTTTGTGGGGGCGAATTTCCATTCGAGGGCGACTCAGGAGTATTCCTGGGGATCAGCGGAGTTTCTGAAAAAAGATTTGAACCTTGCAGTGGATCTCCTGTCGGATATGCTCTTGCACCCGTCGTTTCCACCTGACGAGGTGGACAAAATGATCAAGCAGGAGATCGACGGGATCAAAGAGGACAAGGCGGTGCCTGAGCAGGTCATCCAGTATTATTTTGATGGCCTCCTGTTTGGGCCACAGGGATACGGACGCCCGGTGGGAGGCACGGAGACAACGTTGGCGAAGATAACACGGGATCAGATCGTGAGTTTTTATCAAGCCCATTTTGTTCCCAACGAGTTCATTCTTGCCGTCGCGGGAGATTTTTCAACGTCGGAGTTGGAAGCCGCGCTGAAGGTAAAGTTTGGTTCCTTGAAGTCCTCAATGATCGCCCCCCTTAACGTGAAAGAGGCTTCAAGTGTCCAGGGCAGACATGTTCTTGTGGTCGATAAACCCGACTCCACTCAGACCTTCTTCCGCCTCGGGAACGTAGGTATCGCGCGGACCAGCCCGGATTGGATCCCGGTCCACGTTGTGAATACCTTGTTCGGAGGCCGCTTTACCTCAATGATCAATACGGCGCTTAGGATCCAATCCGGACTCACATATGGTGCCAACAGTTTCTTCAATTCAAGGCGTACGCGCGGCTCCTTCGTCATTGCGTCGTATACCCCGAACGAAAGCACGGAGCGTGCGCTAGACATGACTCTGGATGTGTTAAAGAGTTTTCACGAAAAGGGTATCAGCCAGGATCAACTTCAATCCGCCAAGAATTACATCAAAGGCCAATTCGGACCGACCATCGAGACGAATGATCAACTGGCCAATCTCATGGCGGAGCTCGAATTCTACGGGTTGGGGCCCCAATACATTAACAGCTACTTTGACAAGGTGGATGCCCTGACGCTGGCGGATGCGAAACGAATCATCGAAACGTATTATCCGCTGAATAATTTGGATTTTGTTTTGATTGGGAAGGGTTCAGTGATCGAGCCCGTCGCCCGAAAGCTGGCGGGCGATGTGAAGAAAAAATCCATCACGGACCCGGGCTTTTGATTTAAAGGGAAGATGAACCGCGGAGGCCCTGAGTTTGTCGTGGGAATGGCGTTGACCTCGGCGCTCCTTGCGCCATGGCGTTGATTGAGGTCGTTTAATTCTCCTCCCGCATTGGAATTTCAATGCCTTTTCGTCGCGCGGTGTCGACTGCTTCATCATATCCTGCATCGACGTGCCGTGCGACTCCAATCCCCGGATCGTTGGTGAGGACCCGGTTGATCCGCCGGGCCATTTCCGGGCTGCCATCGGCGACTGTGACCTGACCTGCATGCAGGGAATAACCGATCCCCACTCCACCCCCATGATGAAAGGATACCCAACTGGCGCCACTGGCGGTGTTGAGCAGGGCATTGAGAATGGGCCAGTCGGCGATGGCGTCACTGCCGTCCTTCATGCCCTCTGTTTCGCGGTAAGGAGAAGCCACACTGCCACAATCGAGGTGGTCGCGGCCGATGACGATCGGTGCTGAGATCTTCCCTCGGGCCACCAGGTCGTTAATGCGCTCGCCAAACAACGCTCGCTCGCCGTACCCGAGCCAGCAGATTCGGGCGGGAAGGCCCTGGAAAGGAATGCGCTTCTGCGCCATCGGAATCCACCGGTGTAATACCTCATCGTTCGGAAACAAATCCAAGACGAGCCGATCTGTCTCATAAATGTCTTTGGGGTCGCCCGAAAGAGCCACCCACCGGAATGGCCCGCGGCCTTCACAAAACAGCGGGCGGATATAAGCTGGGACAAACCCCGGGAAATCAAAGGCGTTCTTGACCCCCGCTTTTTCAGCAAACGCCCGGATATTGTTCCCATAGTCAAACGTGATCGCGCCCATTTTCTGGAGGACCAGCATTCCTTCCACGTGCCGTGCAATGGATTCAAGGGACTGTCGGACATATCCCTCGGGATCTTTTTGGCGTTTCTCCCGGGCGTCTTCGAGGCTCATCCCGCGGGCGACATACCCGTTCAAGGGGTCATGCGCGGACGTTTGATCGGTCAGGATGTCGGGAACAACTCCCCGATGGGCCAACTCGGGAATGATCTCCGCACAGTTTCCCACCAAGCCAATCGAGAGAGCTTCTCCAGCCTTTTTCGCGTCGCTGGCCCAACATAGGGCCGTTTCCAGGGAGGCCGTCATGCGATCGCAATACTTCTGGCGGACCCGGCGCTCGATGCGCGCGGGATCGATATCAATTCCAAGGAAGACTGCCCCGTTCATTGTGGCCGCCAGCGGCTGGGCGCCGCCCATGCCCCCCATGCCGCCACTCACAATTAAGCGACCCCTCAAATCGTTTCCAAAATACTTCTTCCCTGCGGCCGCAAAAGTTTCAAAGGTCCCTTGGATAATCCCCTGACTCCCAATGTAGATCCAACTGCCGGCCGTCATCTGGCCGTACATGATCAGACCCAGTTTTTCCAGGTGATGGAAATAATCCCAGTTGGCCCAGTTCCCCACGAGGTTGGCATTGGCGATGAGCACCCGGGGCGCATACTCGTGGGTCCGAAAGATCCCAACCGGTTTTCCGCTTTGCACAAGAAGCGTCTCGTCATTCTTGAGGTTTTGGAGCGACCGCACTATCGCGTGATAAGCGTTCCAACTCCGTGCCGCCTTTCCGGTGCCACCATAGATGATCAACTCCTGGGGGTTCTCAGCTACCTCTTCGTCGAGGTTGTTCATCAGCATGCGCATCGCCGCTTCCTGTCCCCATCCCTGGCAGGAGATCGAATTTCCACGAGGGGCCTTGACCGGCACGTAGGCCGCATCAGCCTTCTTGATCAGGCTGTTTGTTTCGGTTCCGGATCCCTTGACCATGGTTCACTCCTAATTGGCAGATTGCTGGAGGTAATACTGCTCGAGATCTAACTATCCAATGACCGACGCGATGACGCCGTCCCTGATCAGCTTCCCTGACGCTTCAATGTCGCCATGCATATCCCTGTCATTTTGCAGAGAGGATACCTCTCGGCGCAGCGCTCGGTAGGCTTTATCAGCCCGGCGTCCGGTCCTTCTGGGTGCGAGAAAATCAAGTCCCTGAGCGGCACACAACAGCTCAATCCCCAGGATCGTTTCACAATTCGTCAGCACCTGTTTCAACTTGAGGGCGGCGCCCATCCCCATGGACACATGATCTTCCTTATTGCCTGAAGTGGGGATCGAATCAACCGACGCAGGATGCGCCAACCCCTTGTTTTCAGACGCCAGGGCTGCCGCCGTCACCTGCGCGATCATAAACCCCGAATTCAAACCCGGATTACGCGCCAAAAAAGGCGGGAGATCGCCGAACTCCGGATTCACCAGCCGCTCAATGCGCCGCTCCGAGATCGAGGCGAGTGCAGCGATTGCGATCGCAAGAAAGTCGAGCGCCAGCGCGAGCGGTTGGCCATGAAAATTTCCTCCTGAGATCACTTCGCCCGTCGTCGGGAAAACGAGAGGATTGTCGGTGGCACTGTTCATCTCAATCTCAAAAATCCGGGCAGCATGTTCGATGGTGTCACGAACCGCCCCGTGGACCTGTGGCATGCAACGGAGGCTGTAAGCATCCTGGACTCGCGGATCAATGACGGAATCCCGGTGAGATTCCCGGATTTGACTGCCGGCATTGAGCCGCCTCAGATTGGAAGCCGAACGGATCTGACCCTGCTGGGGACGGACCCTGTGGACCTTTTCATCGAAGGCCGCGGGAGTCCCTTTGAGCGCGTCCAGCGTCAAGGCTCCGACCACATCAGCGCTGTCGGTAAGATTGCGCGCCCGTGCCAGGGAGAGCAATCCCAACCCCAGCATCGCCTGCGTCCCATTCAACAGCGCCAATCCTTCCTTGGCTTCTAATCGGATGGGCTGGATGCCAGCCTTCTTCAAACAGTCGCCCCCGTTGCTTCTCCGCCCTCTGAAAACCGCTTCCCCTTCACCGATGAGAATGAGAGCCAAATGAGCCAGGGGCGCCAGGTCTCCACTGGCCCCCACCGAACCTTTTGAAGGAATCACCGGATGCACCCCGCGATTCAGCATGGCACACAAGGTATCAATGACGAGGGGCCGGACCCCGGAAAATCCTTTCGCGAGCACGTTGGCCCTCAACAAGAGCATCGCGCGAGTTTCGACTTCGCTCAACGCTTCTCCCACCCCACAGGCATGAGAGCGCACGAGGTTCAGCTGAAGCTCCCGAATCTGAGCATCCGGGATCCTCTTTTCGCTCAGCTTGCCAAAACCCGTGTTGACTCCATAAACCACAGTGCCTTGCTTCAGGATCTTTTCTATCAATCGACGGGATCGATTGACGGCGGCCCGGGCGCGGAGTGCCAGCGACACCTGCACAGATTTCGGATTTCGGGTGACAAGAAGGAATTGTTCCAACGTAAGATCGTTGCCGGTGAGTCGGAGTTTTTTCATATGAGCTTGGTATGGGTCTAGGCAACCTGCCCCGAAAGGATTGCGGCTCTCTTCATCCTGCGAATTAATCAAAATCGATTGGTTCGAAATCGTGGGCTTCACCCCGAGTGATGGGGTGAAGGGTAAAGCCAAAAAGGGGATCAACCACCTTCATGGTTTCCGAAAGCGCTCCCCAAAACCGATGAATCGGGATGCTGCTTTCGTGATTCGGTTCAGCCTTCAAAGTAACTCGAATATTTCTCGGGTAGGGAACGGACGCGACCCTGGATGTCCGAGATCGTATGCGTGGTTTCACCCGTCGCCAGAAGTTCCCCGGAGGCCTGATTGTAGATCTCGTACCCGAAGACAATCAGCCGCTTCTTGAATGAGTTGATCTTCGTCTTGATCCTCAAAACGTCGTCGTAGCGTGCGGGGGTTTTGTAACGACAGTGCGCATCAGCGACCCTCAGGTAAATTCCCTCCTGCTGCTCCATCTCGCGGTAGGTGAATCCGGTCGCCCGGCACCATTCGGTTCTCCCCACCTCAAACCAAGCCAGGTAGTTGGCATAGTACGCAATGCCCATCTGGTCGGTCTCGGCGTAACGGACGCGGAGGGTGGTTTCAATGATTTGCTTGGACAAGTGTTTCTCTGCGATCCGAAGAGTAGGTGTCAGGTGCCAGGTGTCGGGTGTCAGGGAGGCCCTCAGTTGGACCTTCTGATTGGAACGAATTAAGAGAGTAAATCGCTTCAATACCGCGCTCCTCATCGGAGCAGGTTACAATTCAGTCCTACAAAGGTCATCTCCAATGCCTGACAGCCGAAATCTGGGAAGTAGGATCTAAATACTGGCAACTAAGAACTGGCAGCTTCTCTGACACCTGAGACCCGACACCTGGCACCTTATTTTTTCATCTGCTCCGCAAGATAATTCTCGTACCCAATCTCTTTGATCATAAAAAGCTGGGCTTCCAGCCAGTCGGTGTGCTCCTCCTCGTCTACCAGGATATGTTCGAGCAACTCGCGCGAGCCGCCATCACCTTCCTCCAGGCAGGTTTTGATTCCCGCATTCAAGCGCGGGATGGCAGCGTGTTCCAGCGCCAGGTCGTTCTCGAGTTGCGTTTTGACGTCGGCCCCGATGTTGATTTTAAAATAATCGGTCATGTTGGGAGAGCCTTCGAGGAACAAAATCCGCTCCACCAGACGATCCGCATGCTTCATCTCGTCGATGGACTCTTTCATGACCGTTTCCTGCAACCTCAGGTATCCCCAGTTCTCACACATTTTCGCGTGCACAAAATACTGGTTGATGGCAGTGAGTTCAGCTTTCAGGACTTCATTGAGTAACTTGAGAATCTTCGGATTGCCCTTCATGGTTCCTCCTCAAAATGGGTTGCCGGACGCAAAAAGCTTCCCCGGAGAGGACCCAGCCCGACCGGGAGTCCCTGAATCACAGTCATCGTCCGGAGTAGTTGGTGCCGATTATAAATCGAAATGGTTAACTTCAGAGAAGAATTTGGATACGGAAGGCGTCTTTACTCTATTTGTGCGGCTATGCTATTGTTGGCTTGATTCGGAAACCAGCCCGGTGATTTCAACGGAAGATGACCACAACCTCCAAATTCAAAGTCAAGAACCCTATGCGCAAAGAAGGGCCTGCGATCAACACCGGAAGGCAACGGCTCGAAAATCTGGTTTGTGAATGGCGCGCCGTCGAGGAGCACGTGAGGAGGGGTGGGGGCGAAGAACGGATCGAGAAACAACACAAGCAGGGTAAATTAACGGCGCGCGAGCGTGTCGAGCGGTTGTTTGACGCCGGCAAGTACTTTCAAGAAGTGGGCTCCCTGGTCGCCTACGACCAGTATGGGGGGCAGGCGCCGGCCGCAGGCGTGGTCACGGGGTTTGGAACGATTGAAGGGCGGGAGTGTGTCGTGGTGGCCAATGATGCCACCGTCAAGGCAGGGTCCTGGTGGCCCGAGACCATTAAGAAGATCCTGCGCGCGCAGGAAATCGCTATGCGATGCCGCGTTCCCATCATTTATCTGGTGGATTCGGCGGGCGTGAACCTACCCTACCAGGGAGGAGTCTTTCCCGGGCAGTACGGCGCAGGAAGGATTTTTTATTACAACTCCATCATGCGGCGTTATCTAAAGGTTCCCCAGTTGGCCGCAGTGATGGGCCAGTGCGTCGCCGGCGGGGCTTATTTGCCGGCCCTCTCGGACGTCATGATCATGACCGAGGGCACATCTTTCATGGGCCTGGGAGGGCCCAATCTGGTCAAAGGTGCGACCGGTCAGACGGTGGACGGAGAATCGCTGGGTGGGGCGTGGACACACAATGCGATTTCCGGGGTCGCCCATTATCGCGCGAAAGACGACGATGAATGTCTCAAGAAAATTCGACACATGGTGGCCCAGCTTCCCGCAGGGAAGGGGATGCGAAACATCCCATCCATTACGGGTCTTTCGGAGGTGGAGAAACATACGGCTACCGCGCGGCCGCTGACAGATATTTACGACCTCTTGCCCCCGGACCATCGTCAGCAATACGACACCCGGGCGGTATTGGATTGTATTCTGGATGCCGGTTCATTTGACGAATTTCAGGCCGACTATGCGCGCGAAATGATTTGCGGGCATGCAAGGGTGTCTGAACTCTCGATCGGGGTGATTGCCAACTATCGAGGCATTGTAAAGCCGACGACGACGGGAGGGCAGACTCGATTTGGTGGGATCATTTATACTGAAAGCGCGGAGAAAGTTGCGTATTTCATCGAGACCTGCTCTCGGCAGGGAACTCCGATCCTGTTCGTTCAGGATGTGGCCGGCTTCATGGTGGGAACCGAGGCGGAGCAATCTGGAATCATCCGGGCGGGAGCCCGTTTTGTAGAGGCCATGAGCTGTGCCGGGGTTCCAAAATTGGTTCTTACGCTCAATCATGCCTCCGGCGCCGGGTATTACGCCATGGCGGGACAAGGCTTTGATCCGGACTTTATTTTCTCATGGCCAACGGGCCGGATGGCGGTCATGGAAGGCGACAGCGCCGTTCAGGCCGTCTTCGGTACAGAACTCGAAAAGCTGGAACGGGAAGGGAAAAAACCCGAGGCGGCGCTGGAAGAACGAATCGAAAAAGTGCGTAAGGATTACGAGCATCAATTGGACGCTAAATTTGCCGCCGCGCGCGGTTTCGTCGATGCCATCATCGCCCCAGAGGAGAGCCGCACGGCGCTTGAATTGGCCCTGCGGACGGCGATGAACAACCCGGGCCCGCATCTGGGTCAATTTGTGCTTTGATTAAGACAGAGAACCTTATCCACCGCAGAGGACGCAAAGTACGCTGATATTAAGGGTAGGCGACTGCGGGGCAAGAGTGGACGATTTTCCTGAGGAATCTCCTGGGCTGTCAGGGAAAGCTTCCGGCGCAAGACCTCTATGGGGCGACGACGGCAAGCGCCCAAGAAAAGGGACAGACACCGAATCTAAACGGCATTCGAGGATTATAAGGGTAAGGTGTTTTCCCCCAATTTTCATCTGCGGTCTCTGCGGCATACCGTGGTGAGCAACAATTTGAAAAGCACTCGAATTGGATGTGGGCAGGGGTTCTGGGGCGATTGGCCGGAGGCACCCGTGCGCCTGGTGGAAGGGGGCCCGCTGGATTATCTCGTCATGGATTATCTGGCTGAGATCACGATGTCGATTATGCAAAAGCAAAAATCGCGTGATCCGAGGCTGGGTTATGCCAAAGACTTCCTCCCCCTGGTGGAACACATCCTGCCCCGTTGTGTCGAGAAGAGCATCCGAATCATTGCCAATGCGGGCGGGGTGAATCCACGCGCCTGTGCAGAAGCGGTGCGAGGCGTTGCGGGGAAACTCGGATTGTCAGACAGCATTAGAGTGGGAACGGTTGCAGGCGATGACATTTCCGGCAGGTTGGATAGTTTCCTCTCCCGGGGTGTGAACCTCGAGAATATGGAGACCGGCGAGTCGATGCATGCCATCCGGGAAAGGGTTCAAAGCGCCAACGTTTATTTCGGGGCCTGGCCGATTGTGGAAGCGTTGAAGAAAGGGGCCAACGTGATTGTGACCGGACGCTGTACGGACACCGGTCTCTCGTTGGCGCCCATGGCCTTTGAGTTTGGATGGAAAGAGGAAGACTGGAATCTGCTTGCAGCGGGAACGGTGGCCGGCCATACGGTGGAATGTGGGGCGCAATCAACCGGCGGCAACTCTCTCGTCCAATGGCAGAAGGTTCCTCTTCTCGCAAAGATCGGCTATCCCATTATCGAGGCCTTTGAAGACGGGACGTTTGTGATCACGAAACACAAGGGAACCGGCGGCCGTGTCGATGTCCCGACCGTGAAAGAGCAACTGGTTTATGAGATGGGGGATCCGCGTGCCTACATTACTCCTGACTGCGTTGCCGATTTCACGACAATCCAATTGCGCCAGGATGGCAAGGACCGCGTCCGTTTCTCGGGAATTCAGGGCCGACCGGCAACGGAGTTCTATAAGGTTTCAATGAGTTATTCGTCGGGGTGGAAGGCGGTGGGGACCCTTGTTTATGCCTGGCCGGAGGCTTACGCCAAAGCGAAGGTCGCCGACAAGGTGGTCCGGGAGCGACTAAAATCGATGGGATTGAAGTTTGAGGAAATCCTGACCGAGTTTGTGGGCGTCGATGCGTGTCATGGCCCGCTTTCCGGGGACCCGTCTCCGGACATTGCCGAAGTTCAATTTCGCATCGGGGTTCGTTCGCAAAACAGGGACGATGTCGAGCGTTTTACACGGGAGATCGTCCCGCTCGTGCTGAATGGGCCGCCAACAGTCACTGGATTCGCCGGGGGCCGCCCAAAGGTTGAAGAGATTATAGCCTACTGGCCTGCGTTGATCCCGAAAGCCGAAGTAGCTTCAGTGGTGGAAATCCTGTGAGAGTCAGCACCAGCATCCCGTCCGCAGCCGCGAGGATTTGATGAAAGTTCAATTGCTCAAGCTGGCCCATGCACGATCGGGCGACAAGGGCGATACCGCGAATATTGGCCTCATTGCGCTGAAGCCCGAGTACTACCCGGCCCTGGTCAAGGAAGTCACCGCCACGCGGGTCAAGAAACATTTTCGGGGCATTTGCAAAGGCCCGGTGGAGCGGTTTGAGATTCCCAATCTGGGGGCGTTAAATTTCCTGCTTCACGAATCCCTGGGCGGGGGTGGAACCGTCTCACTAAAGACCGACGCGCAGGGGAAGACCTATTCCACTGCGTTGCTTCGGATGGAGATTGATGTGCCTCGAAAGCTCTTTCGTGGACATCGTCCCAAGATGGCGCCTCGTAAGAAGAGATAAATCGACAGGGTGATCGCAGAATCATTCTAAGACCAAGGTCGTGCACCCGTGAGTTATAACAAGCTGACTTTTAAGATCGAGAATTCCGCTGCACACATTACCCTCAACCGGCCTGAGAAGCGAAATGCACTCGATTTCGAACTCATCGAAGAGTTGAAGAGGGCCCTGCGGGATGCCGCATCAAATCCGGCTGTGAGGGCCATCGCGATAAAAGGGGCAGGGAAGGACTTTTGCGCCGGCATGGATCTAAGCGTCCTCCAGAAAATTCAGCAGCTCGACGTCATGGAGAATCGGGAGGATGCCCAATCGTTGATGGACCTCTTTATCCTGATGCGAAAGACTCCTAAGCCCATTGTGGCCATAGTTCAAGGAAAGGCTTTGGCAGGGGGGTGTGGGCTGGCGACCGCATGTGATCTTATCCTGGCGGCAAGAAGCGCACAGTTCGGGTACACGGAAACCCGAATCGGCTTCGTTCCCGCCTTGGTTTCCTCCCTCGCGCGGCGCGCCGTTACCGAACGACGCGCCTTTGAGTTGCTGGTGCTTGCCGAGCCCATCACGGCCATCGAAGCAGAACGCATCGGGTTAATCAACCGGGTTTTTAACGACGAGAGCCTGGAGATGGAAGCCGAGAAGTTTCTTTCCGCTTTCACTCGACTCAGCGCTTCTGCGGTCGCACTGACAAAATCGCTTCTCTATGCCACCGACGGGATGCCCTGGGAACAAGCGTTGCAGGTGGGAGTCGATGTGAATACCCTGGCGCGGATGACGGAGGACTGCAAGAAAGGTGTCTCCGGTTTTCTTAACAAGGGTAAATGAAGAGCGACGGATCTTTGGATAAGAGTCAGAAGGGTAGTGTCATATTGAATTTTGCAAGGCGATGAGATGGGTCCCCCGACAGAGGACCTATTTCTTTTCCGAGTTGGCAAGCAGCTTCAGCCCTTCGACAATCTCTTCCGGCGTGGTCACGACATTCAGCAGGGCATAATCCTTGTGCGAGGTGTCGGTGAACTGCTTCCACCCCTCAAGAAACTGATTCCAGAATCCTCCGTACAGAAAGACCGGGCGATGAGAGGGCACTTGTCCCATCTGGAGGAGATTCCAGACCAGGCAGAGTTCCGCAAGGGTCCCCATTCCCCCGCGAAATACCACGTAAGCCTCGCCGAGAGCAATCAGCCTTTCCAGCCGGGAAAATAGACTCTGGGTCCGGATTTCTTCCACCACAAAAGGATTAGCGGTCCCGCGGAATGTCTCCACGGTCACCCCAATGGTGTGTCCTCCAGCTTCACGGGCCCCAAGCGATGTGGCTTCCATGATGCCGGTATATCCTCCCGTGCAAATCGTATAGCCCCGTTCAGCGAGAAGTTTGCCTAGGTGGCGAGCCGAAGCATAGTCGGGATCTTGCGGTTGAGGAGACCGGCTTCCGAACACGGTAACGATCCTGGTTCGTGTCTCGTGGGTCATGGGATGCTGCTCGTAACTTCAGGGGGTCCTCTTCGGTCTCGTTTTGACTGCCACAGGAGGGCCCGCAGGGCTTCAAAGTCCGAGGCTGGTGCCCCTTCGATTACCATGACGTCTTGGTCACGAATCTCCAACCCCACCTGTTCGGCTTCCGAGTCCAACCGAAGCAACTTGCGCTCCTCAGCGGTGACCACCTTCAACCGTTTGTACTTCTGATCGATCACGACGCGGTAACTATTGTAGAACTGGAGGGCGTCCTCCTGCGTGTCCCAGGTTGTGAAGAGCAGCAGGAGGAGCCGGCCGGAGTCATCTTCATAGACCTGATATCGATCTCCCCCCCAGCCCTCACTGGCAATGCGGGCATTGGCATCGCTCAGGAACTGCTGGAGGACGATCAACGTGCCGAGCTCCCCCAGGGTGTTAGTATCCACGAGTTTCCAGCGCTTGAGGAACTCCTGTTTCGGCACTGCCAGAGTCACCTGAATTGGATCATCCCGGCGGTCGAAGTACTTTTCGGGATGCATCAACTGTTCGGTTGAGGACGGTGGATCGTGGTAGATCGCGCCCACTCGTGACCAGTCGTTATGACGCCGGTAGTACTGAAAGAAGCTCGTCCCATAAAGGTAGGGCGCTGTCAGGGTGGTCTGAATAGCCCGGGGAGCCTGTTGGAAGACTTTCGTGTTGGCGGTGGCCATTTGGGTGGTTTGATCGATCATCTCGCGAAAATCAAAGCCCAGCGTGTTCAGGCTCCTCCCCAGCGGCTTCAAAAGGAAATCGAGCATCATCGCCGTTGCCTCTCCTTCAATCAGGGCGTGGTGTGCCTCGGTCAGATCATCGTTCCCCGGGATTGGCTCGGTGAATTTCTTCAAATTGAATCGCTGGTCTTGAAGCGCATGGGTCAACTCGTGGGCGAGGACGGGCACTTGCATTTCCATCGGGGTGCTATCGAGTAGATTCAGCTCGTGAGATCGAAAGTCATAAAAACCCGCCACCTGTTCGGTAAGGAGGTCGAGGGCGAATTTGACGTAAGGAAAATCCTTGGGGATGAGCCCAAACTTCAAAAGAGTCTTCTGTTCTGCTTGGAGTGCTTTCTGGTTCTTTTCTTCTTGGCTATAACGCCACAGCAGGTCCCGCAGTTGTTCCTTGGATTTGAACTCCCTGTGGATGGGTCGAGGCGGGGCTTGGCCGCGCATCGTCGTGAGTTCTTTCAGGATGGAGTCGGCTTGTGCAAGAATTTCGGTTTCTTGCTTCGAAGTGAGAGGGCTTTCCTGGGCGGTAGAGAACAACCCAAAGCTGATATGGAGGAACAGGGCGGTGAGAAAAACGAGCGCCCGCGGTATCTTTTTCCGGGTCAAAATTACCTCAGGGTTGCAATGGACTGTCGTGGCGTCGAAACTTGTTCTGCGGGATTCCTGGGAGTGCAGGTGACAGATCCCTCCCGAGAACCGATATCGCGCTGATCGGGTAGTTCGTGCAGAGGAGACATCCGGTTCATCGGTTGCAAGCAATCAACGCCGGGATCCCTCGGCCGGGATTCTTCTGAGAGGCTCACATCTGTCGTGCTTTCACGTTCTCCTGAATAAATTTGACCGTGTCTTCCGTCGTCGTCCCTGGAAAGAAAACCGCCGCGACACCTATAGACTTCATTTCTTTCACGTCCTGTTCCGGGATGATTCCACCCACCACGACAAGGACATCATCCAGCTTGTTTGCCTTGAGCAGATCCATGACCCGGGGGACGATGGTATTGTGGGCGCCCGACAGGATGGACAACCCGATGGCATCGACGTCCTCCTGCAAAGCCGCGTTGACGATCTGTTCGGGTGTCTGCCGGAGACCGGTGTAGATAACCTCCATACCCGCGTCTCGCAACGCCCGGGCTATAATCTTGGCTCCCCGGTCGTGGCCATCCAGTCCGGGTTTTGCGATCAGGACGCGAATTTTCCTTTCCTTAACGGCCATGGTTGCCCTCATCGACGAATTGATTTTGGCCCGGATTCCCAGAGCGGGTTGCGGCCTTTCTGAAAAAAGGGAAACCCGCCTCTGGCCCCGTGTTATTCCATCGTCCGAATTTCTTTCCCTCAGGATTGCTTGACCCAAAGGTCAGCCGCAGTGGCCGGGCAATAGAAAAGGTTGGACCAGGCAGGAGACCTGTCCAACCTTTCCTTGACCTCCATGACTCGGATCAATTGGACGAGACGCTCTTCACGACATCGCCCACCTTGGCAGGGCCTCCGGTTACAACGCCCGATGAGGAGCTTGCATCCACCTCGGTGATTTTAATCGTCCCGATCAGGCTCGTGACTTGTTTCAACACCTTCCCCGTCGCTGGGTCTTTTACCGTGCGGGTGACGCGTTCCAGCTTGTAGGTGTCCCCCATCTTGACCCCTTGGTCTTTGCCGATGTTCAAAATGGCGTTCTGCCCTTCGACATCGGCTATGACCCCATTAATTTCGATCTTCGTCGTGGAGATTTTTTCTGCATTGCTGATAATCTCTCCCGCGACCTGATCCACCGCAGCACGGGTGGCCTCCCCAAGGATGGTTTCCTGAAAATTGCTGCTTCCCATGTCGATTCCGCCGGCGCCCCAGCCACCGTGACCGCCACCGGCGCCACCCATGGAGAAACCACCACGCTTGGATTCACCACTCCCTTGGGCGACGGCCAGGATCTCGGCAGTGCTGGTATCTACCATCCGGGCATCAATAGCCACCATGGCTTTCATGCTCTTCTTCCCGAGTCCACCGAGCCCGAATCCGCCCCAGTTGCCTCCACCGCCACCCAGCTTGAAGCTTTTGTCGTCAAACCCGAACTGGGTGATGCTCCCGACGATGATGGCATTGACCCCCAGGATCTTTCCAATCTTGGCGGCCGTCAACGGGTTGGCGCGGTCGCTATTTGAAAAATTCTGCTCTGCCAGGATCTGGTCGAGCATCTTCCGTTCGATGACCGAATAGGTTCCATCTTTGACCAGCTTGGTGACGAGCATGTCTGAGATGCCCTTGCCGACATCCCAGTCCCCGGACCACCAGCGCTGGACGGTGCCGAAGTCAAAGTTCATGATCGCGACGCGACGCTTTGTCACGGCGTCTGCAGGCGCCGCAAAACTGGCCGCCGTCACTGCAAAAAACATCAGGAGAGTGAAAATCACTCCCAATCTTTTAATCATGGTCAAGCCCCCCTCTGGATCTTTGGATTTATTCAAGGACCTTTAAAACCCGCCCGGAGAGCGCCCGGGTGATCCCGGTCGAAGTGAAATCCCGAAGCCACCCGGTCGTAATCCGGAAAAGCACTTCTCATCAAGAATCAATTATAGAAGAACACAAAAAGAATCCCTCGCACGCTAGAATGCCGGCTCTGCGTAAACGCCGAAGACTGGCTTCAACTCATCGCATATCTCCCCCAGTGTGGCGTAAGCCTCCACACAATCGACGAGCGGAGGCATCAGGTTATCGTTGCCTTCGGCAGCCTGATGTAACGAACGTAGCGTCCGCGCGACCGCCGTGTGATCCCGCTCTTTCCGCACTCGTGCCAGTTTCTCTCTCTGGCGGTCGGCGACGGTATGATCGATGTAGAGCACATCGATCGGCGGATCGTTATCGGCCATGAAATCGTTCACCCCGACGATGATTTTCTCTTTTCGCTCGACGGCCTTTTGGAACTGGTAGGCGCTTTCCTGGATTTCGCGCTGGGGGAAGCCCCGCTCAATCGCCGCGATCATCCCGCCCATGGAATCGATCTTTTCAAAGTAATCATAGCATTCCTTCTCCATGTCCAGCGTCAACCGCTCCAGATAATAAGAGCCCCCGAGGGGATCCACGGTATGAGCCACCCCTGATTCATGGGCGATGATCTGTTGGGTGCGCAGGGCGATTGTAACCGCTTGCTCCGAAGGCAGTGCCAGGGTCTCGTCGAGTGAGTTGGTGTGCAGGGATTGAGTCCCTCCAAGCACAGCTGCCAACGCCTGGAGGGCCACTCGAACCACGTTGTTGTAAGGCTGCTGGGCGGTCAGGCTGACCCCGGCCGTCTGGGCATGGGTGCGCAAGAGCAAGGACCGCGGGTCCCTGGCTCCAAATCGCTCCTTCATCGTGCGATACCATATCTTACGAGCGGCGCGAAACTTTGCAATTTCTTCAAAGAAGTCATTGTGGGCATTAAAGAAAAAAGAGAGACGGGGAGCGAAGTCGTCGACGTCCATGCCGGCGTCCATGCCCGCTTGGACATATTCAATCCCATCCCTCAGGGTGAAGGCCAACTCCTGCGCGGCAGTCGCTCCGGCTTCCCGGATATGATAGCCGGAGATGGAGATGGAGTTCCAACGTGGCACTTCCCTCGCGCAAAATTGGAAGCCGTCCGTGATCAGGCGCATGGAAGGTCGCGGCGGATAAATCCATTCCTTCTGGGCAATATACTCCTTCAGAATGTCGTTTTGAATGGTTCCGGAGATCCGCTTCCAGTCCGCACCCTGCTTCCTTGCGACGGCCAGGTACATGGCGAAGATGACGTGAGCCGGCGCATTGATGGTCATGGATGTGGTGACATCGGCGAGAGGAATCCCTTCGAAAAGGGTTTCCATATCGGCCAGGGACGAGATGGAGACACCACACTTGCCGACCTCTCCTTCGCTAACGGAGTGGTCCGCATCGTAGCCCATTAACGTCGGCAGGTCGAAGGCCACGGAGAGGCCGGTTTGCCCGTGGAGCAGGAGATATTTGAATCGTTCGTTGGTTTGCTCGGGCGTGCCGAACCCGGCAAACTGGCGCATCGTCCAAGGTTTTCCCCTGTAGCCGGTGGCGTGAATACCCCGGGTGAAGGGCGCCTCACCGGGAAAACTCACATCCCGCTCAAAGTCAAAATCCGGAAGCTCGGCCGGCGTGTATAACCGATCCACCGGGCGCATGGACACTGTCGTAAAGGGGCCATTCACTTCGGGAAGCCTCTGGAGCGACTGCTTGAGCGTGGTCTCTTCCCAGCGCTTCTTTGCTTCTTCCATCGTTGAAGATACCGTATTCGGAGGCTTGCTCATAATGTTGGGAACAATCCCTGGGTTCTCTTTGCCCTGCTCAAGAGTGTGGTCGACTTCAAAACTCTCGTAATAGTATGCGATGGGAGGTAAAAAATCAACTCTCGCACCATCAAGTGTCAACACTCTTTAGAAATGTCCTCTGAGTCGGATCGTCCTGCTTCATCGGTGGCCGGCGGATCCTCCGTGACAAGAGGAGCCAGCCAGGCTTTCAGTGAGTCGAAGACGAGTGCTTTCAGAAGGCTTGACAGAACCGAAGGGGAGCGAATTCTGGCCCGCCGATGAAACAGATTCAACTCGATCCATAAGACAGAGACTATCTCTAAGGAGTTTTCATGAGGCGATGCTCAAGGAGTCGTGACACCGGCGCTCCCGTAATCGGCGCTCCCGTAATCTTGACGCCCCCCCACCCCTTTGTTACACTCAACCGCTCTTTCTGCGCTCTACATATGGGTATTCTCGGCATACATACATCCATTTCAGGGACGATTAAGAACGCAGTGCTGAGCGCGGAAGAGCTGGACTGTGATTGCTTCCAGATGTTTTCGCGCAACCCTCGGGGTTGGTGGGCTCCCCCCTTGGTACCGTCTGAGGCAGAAGCTTTTGTCTTGGAACGGAGGCGTACAGGACTTTCGCCCCTTGTCATTCATGACTGCTACCTGGTGAATCTCGCGGCCGAAAACGGGGAGATCTGGAAGAAATCAGTCCTTGCTTTTCGTGACGAGCTTATGCGGGCGGAGCGCCTGGGTGCCGATTACCTGGTCTTTCATCCGGGGAATCCCCGATCCCTGGGGCGGGAAAAAGGGATCGAAAGAACGGTCGCCGGGCTGGAAGAAGCAGCGAAAGGGCTGGTGCTTGAGGGGGTGACGATCCTCGTCGAAAACACCGCGGGGATGGGGTCAGCCCTGGGTTCTGATTTTGCGGAGGTGTCGCGCATCATCGCGGCTGCCCGGAAGAAGAATTTGAGAATGGGATGCTGTCTTGACACTCAACACACCTTTGCGGCTGGATATGACATTGCAGAGTCCAAGGGGCTGGAGAAAACGGTCGGCTATCTCGAAAAAACTATGGGCCTGGAGGAGATCAAGGTCATCCACGCCAATGATTCCAAGGTATCCCTGGGAAGTCGGGTCGATCGGCACGAGCATATCGGGCGGGGGAGGATTGGACAGCGAGCCTTCGGGCGACTCGTAAATCATCCCGCCTTTAGAGGGCTTCCGTTCATCCTGGAGACGCCCATCGACAAGCCGGGGGATGATCGCCACAACCTGAAAGTCCTACGGTCCTTGATGGGACGGCCGAATGGAAAAGGGAAAAGGATTCACCGTGCTTAGAGTGTTTCCAAATGGCGTCCCTCAAACTCCTGGTGTAAATGGGCGGGAACCCAAACCGGGTCTTATTAGAAACACGAAAAGCCAGGGGATTTGTCGTCAGCAGAGGAGTCTCAGATCATCTAGTTTTTGTCAGAGCGAAGGTTCTTAACTTCCTGTGTTCCTGGCTTCTTTGCGAAAGGGTGTGCCTGCCTTTATCGGCATAGATCCTGTAGATAGGCTGCTGAAGAGCATTATTATGGCTGAGAGAAGATACGATCCTCACCAAATTGAACCCAAGTGGCAGAGGGCTTGGATCGAAGGCCGCGATTTTGAAGTCGACCCGCAATCAACCAAGCCGAAATTTTATACCCTGGAAATGTTTGCATACCCATCGGGCAACATCCATATGGGTCATGTGCGGAACTACTCGCTGGTGGACGCGGTCGCCCGATACAAGCGGATGCAGGGGTTCAATGTCCTCCACCCGGTGGGATGGGACGCCTTTGGTTTGCCGGCTGAAAATGCTGCCATCAAGCACCAGATTCATCCGGAGGTGTGGACGCGACAATGCATCGCTAACATGAAGCAGCAGTTGCAAAGGCTCGGCTTCAGTGTGGACTGGACACGGGAGTTTGCCACCTGTGATGTGGAATATTACAAGTGGAATCAGTGGTTCTTCCTCAAGATGTTTGAGCGGGGCCTGGCCTACCGGAAAAAGAGTGCGGTCAACTGGTGCCCGCAATGTCAAACGACTCTGGCGAACGAGCAGGTGGTGGGGGGATGTTGCTGGCGCCATGAGGACACCCTCGTGGAGCTGCGTGAACTTGAACAGTGGTTTTTGAAGATCACCGACTACGCGGACGAATTGGATGCCTATCTCGACAAGCTGACCGGATTCCCTGAGCGGACCCTGTTGATGCAGAGAAACTGGATTGGCAAATCCGTCGGAGCAAACATCGATTTTCCTGTTGAGAATAGCTCGAGCCGTATTCCGGTCTTTACCACGAGGATCGACACGATTTTTGGTGCGACCTATATGGTGCTGGCCCCCGAACATCCGCTGGTGGCGGAACTCGTCGCGGGTCAACCTGAGGAGAAGCAGGTTTTGGGTTTCTGCGAAAGGATCAAGCGGGAAGACAAGATCAACCGGGTGTCTGCCCTCCAGGAAAAAGAGGGCATCTTCACGGGCCGGTACGCCATCAACCCTGTTTCCGCGGAGCGGATGCCGGTCTGGGTCGCGAATTTTGTTGTGATGGAATATGGGACCGGCGCCGTGATGTCGGTGCCGGCACATGATCAGCGCGATTTTGAATTTGCTCTGAAATATAAGCTTCCCGTTCGCTTGGTGGTTCAAAACCAGGAGCGCTCGCTGGCCCTGGGTGAGATGCACGAGGCGTTTGTGGAAGATGGCGTTCTGGTTGCATCCGCGGAGTTTTCCGGACGCTCCTCTCGCGAGGCGCGCACGGAGATGACCGCAAAGGCGGAACGGGGAGGATTCGGGAAGGCCGCAATCCATTTTCGAATCAAGGACTGGGGAGTTTCCCGGCAGCGCTATTGGGGAACCCCGATTCCGATGATCCACTGTGAGCACTGCGGAATTGTTCCCGTGCCTGAAAAAGACTTACCGGTCGTTCTGCCGAAGGTCGAGCGATTTACCGGGGCCGGAGGCTCACCGCTGGCCGGCGTCCCGGAATTCATCAATGTACAATGCCCGAAGTGTGGCGGTGTGGCACGGCGTGACAGTGACACCATGGATACCTTCGTGGATTCGTCGTGGTATTTCTTCCGCTATTGCGACCCTCGTAACTCGACCCGCTCGTTTTCGCAACAATTGATCGATCATTGGTTTCCCATCGATTTGTATATCGGCGGCATCGAACACGCCATCCTGCACCTGATTTATTCACGTTTCTGGACGAAAATGATGCGTGACCTGGGCGTGGTGAAGGTGGATGAGCCCATCGCGAATCTTTTTCACCTGGGGATGGTCTTGAAAGACGGCGCCGTTATGTCCAAGTCGAAGGGGAATATTGTTGATCCCGACGAGATTGTCTCGGACTTCGGCGCCGATACGGCCCGCATGTTTATTCTCTTTGCTGTGCCTCCGGAAAAGGAGTTGGATTGGGATGAGGCGGCCGTGGCAGGGATGTTCAAGTTCCTCCAGAAGGTTTTCAGGTTGGTCGTCCAGAATGTGGATTGGATGAAGGGATTTTCTGGAACCCTGCAGGAGTCCTCGTTGACGGCTCCGGCGAAGGCACTGCGCCGGAAGATGCATCAGACGATCAAGCGCGTCAGCAACGACCTGGAACATCGCCTTCATTTCAATGTGTCCATCGCCGCGATGATGGAGCTCAACAACAAGATGTCAGACATGGACGCGAAGGAGCTTGAAAACCCTGGAGGCCGGATGGTTTTCAAAGAGAGCTGCGAGGCTTTGATCCGGATGCTGTCCGTGTTTGCCCCGCATATCGCCGAAGAAATGTGGGAACTGGTCGGTCACTCCGAACGGCTGACCGTTGCGGCCTGGCCGGAATATAGTGAGGCGCTGGCCGCCGAAGAGGAAATTGAGATCCCCATCCAAATCAACGGAAAGGTGCGGGGTCGTATCCTGGTGTCCGCTGACGTTTCCGAGGATGAAATCAAACAGCGGGCCCTGGGGGATACCAAGGTGAAATCCTGGGTGGGGGACAAGACGGTGGTGAAGGTCATCGTGGTTCCTAAACGGCTTGTCAATATCGTCGTGAAGTGACGCGGGATGACAAGTCGCGCCGAGTCTTGACAGGGAATTGTTTAGAATGCTGCACTCGTCGAAGGATGGAGGCTGGGTTCGAAGGTCGTCCCCGGCCGGGAGCAAAAGGATGTTGAAATGGCGTGTGGGTTTCAAAGAATGGAACCCTTCAATCTCGGGAGGGAGTCTCATGCGTGGTTTGACTGTCCTTGCCCCTCGGCTGTCCCTTCTTCTGCTTCTCGCTCTTGGGGCGGGTTGCGGTTACCATCTCGCCGGCAAGACCACGAAGCTCCCCTCCAACATTCAGACCATTGCGATTCCGACCTTCTCCAACAACACTACCTATTTCAAAGTGGAGCAGCGGCTGACGCGCGCGCTGATTGAAGAATTCATTGCACGGACGAAGTACAGGATTGTTTCGTCTGAAAACGGCGCCGATGCGGTGATTTCCGGGCGGGTCATGAATCTGGGGGCGACGCCGGTGATCTTCGATCCGTCAGGCCGGGCCACCACATTCCTGGTCAGCGTCGGGATCTCTGTGACTATGACCGATCCCCTCAAGAAGACCACGTACTATCAGAATAAGAACTTTTCCTTTCGTGAAGAATACGAAATCAGCCGCGATCCATCCCAGTTTTTCCAGGAAGACAGCGCCGCGCTGGATCGACTGGCCCATCAGTTCGCCCAGACCCTGGTGAGCGCTATTCTGGAAAACTTCTAGTCGACCCATGAGAGAAATACTTCCCCGCATTTATTCCTGTGAATTCTCCAGCCCCAAGACGTACGAGGCCAATGCCTATCTCATTCTTTCAGAACGAGGGAATATCCTTGTTGAGGTTCCGGAATTCATCCCTCGAATGCTCGCTGAACTGGAGTTTTTTGGGGGAGCCCGGTACATTTTTCTGAGTCATCGGGACGATGTGGGCGATGCGTGCAAGTTCAAAAAACACTTTGACGCCCGTATCCTCATGCACGAGAGTGAACGCAGCCATGTGCCGTGCGGTGTGGATATCTCCTATGAGGACGATTTTCAGTTTGATCAGGAAGTGACCTTGATCCACACCCCCGGCCACAGCCCCGGAACCTCGTGCCTCCTGCTGAACATTGAGGGGGGAATTCTTTTCTGTGGCGATCACCTCCTTGGAAATGACCATGGGTTGGTGCGTCCCGTTCGCTTCGAGTGGACTTGGAATTGGGAGCGGCAGCTTGAAAGCGCCCGAAAGTTGTTGACCTACCCCTTTAACATCGTTATTCCCGCCCACGCCTCCCTTAAGAAGGGATTTATCGCCAACGGGAAGGGAGCGTTGAAGGAATGGCTCGACGAACAGCCTCGCGAGGAAACCCAGGGATAGGCCCTCAGCGTCCCTTAACAGATGTTTGCCTCTGTGCGGATTCCACGTTATAATTTGAGCCTCTCTTTCCTGTGTGAAAATCGATGTTGACAGTTTGCATTCGAACCGCTTTTCGCCAATTGAAAGGATAATCGCATGAATACGTTATTGGATGGAAAACCTATGGACAGCGGGCAACGGCCACCTTCTTCGCCTGTTGCTCCGGTTGCCAAGCCCCCCTCCGGCTCTTCGGGCCCGCTCGGCATCATCAGCCTGATTGTTGCGGTGGTATCGCTCTTGTTACTTGCCTATGTCGCGTTTGATTTGAATGGCGCCAAAAAGTCACTGCAAAAGAGCAATGAAGATATCGCCTCACTGACCAAGGGTTTGGATGCCGCCGATCGACGGGTCCTGAATCTGGGTGCCGACTTCAGCGTGGTCAAAGAGAAACTGGGCATCACACAACGCGAGTTGGATGCGGCACGCGCCCAGGCTGAGCAAATGCAGCGCGAGCAGCAGAAATCCGCCCAGGAGCTGAAGGCGCAGCTTTCGAAAAAGGCGGAAACCACCCAGGTCAGCCAACTGAAAGAGGAAACCAGTTCGAAGATTGGCGCGGTGAGTGGGGAAGTCACCAATGTCAAAACCGACGTCGAGAAAACCAAGAAGGATCTGGAAGCGGCCCGTCGCGAACTCCTGGATGTGCGCGACACCTTGAGCTCCCAGATCGCGCATAATTCGAGCGAGTTGGGCGATCTCCGGCGCAAGGGCGAACGGAACTACGTCGAGTTTGAGCTCGACAAAAAACAGGGATTCAAGAAGGTGGGGGACCTGGCGCTTCGATTGACCAAGCTGGATCAAAAGAAGAAGAAATATTCCCTGATGGTGTCGGTCGATGACAACTCTTTGGAGAAGAAGGACAAGACGGTCGACGAGCCCGTTCAATTCCTGGTGGGGAAGGACCGTTTGCGCTATGAGATCGTGATCTACCAGGTGGGCAAAACGACGGTCACCGGATACTTGAGCGTTCCAAAGGATGTCAAACTCGCTTCCGAGAATCCCCGGCCCTCTCAGTAATTTTCGAGAGACCTCGGCCGTGGATCCCATGGAGGCCTCGTGCCATTTCAGTGTTGAGGACCAGGGGAACGGCCACTGGATCGTCTCCGTGATCCCCGCACCGCCTCCCCCTCCGTGGACGCGTGGAGGACCCGGGGGACGATTGAGGCGTTGGACTCCACCCTCGTCCCTTTCACAGCAACGTGGGGGCCATTTGAATGTCGAGTCAGGCGACGACATGGCGAGCACCCGCCAGCCTATTTAAGGCGGGTTGGATCATCAGCGCCAATGACGATCTGGTGTACTTTATTGGCAGCGTGGCCTCTGGGTATGCACTGTTGCTCATGAATCGGGTGTGGGGCGTCCCCCTGCTTTTTCTCGTCTTTGTCTGGGCCATCGTTTTTGATGGCCCCCATGTGTGGGCGACCTTCTCGCGAACCTATCTGGATGCCGAGGAGAGGAAGCAACGGGCCCGACTCCTTTACGGATGTGCCTTCTGGTTTGTCCTCGGCCCGGCTTTGGTTCTGTCAACCCAGTGGTTCCACCGGGATATTTTTGCGAAATCCTTTTTCTTTTTTGCGAACATTTGGGCTTACTACCACCTGGTCAAACAGCATTACGGCTTCATGGTGCTTTACAAGAAGAAGAACGGTGACCTGGCCTCCTACGACAATGCCCTGGATCGAATCTTCCTTGTATTCCTGCTGGGTTATCCCTTCGTCTGGATGATTGTAACTTACCCGCCCGCGCACGCATACCTACCATTAAGTCTGGGGGGGGCCTTCGAATCGGTGATGTTGCGTGTCTTGTTCGCAGCAATGCTGGGGGTGATATTCCTGTGGGGGGTGCGCCAGGTTCAGCGCTTACTCCGGCGGGATCAAGTCAACCTTCCCAAGTATCTGCTCCTCGCCGCTTACATCCCCTTGCATTGGATCGTGATCTCATCGGTGGTCCGTGCGAACATGACCCCTTTGGCGCTGGTTCCACTGCTCACCCTCCCACATAACATCCAGTACCACCGACTCGTGTGGTTTCATAACTCCAACAAATATCAAAAACCGGAGGCAGAACGCCATTACGGGTGGGCGGTGTTTGCCAACAAGACGTTCCTTCGATATGCTATTTTCGGATTGCTGTTTAATTTCCTCTACCAGTTGCCCCGCTCTTATGTAGGGTCGACTAACAACTACATGACAGTGCAGTCGATCGCAGCCGCGTTTTTCTGGGGATATGCCTTCACGCATTACTATCTTGATGCCAAGATTTGGCGAGTGCGACGCGATCCCGTCCTGAATCAATCGCTGCAGTTGACAGAAGCTTCCCCATCATGATTTCGGTCGTTTTTTTTGGCTGGGATTGTGTGGTAATGTGAGTCCAATGCGCTTTCAGGGGGTGCACGGTGTTTGACCGCGAACTGAGGTTGGGAGATACCATCGAAGACTACTGCGTGCGATGCAAGCTGGTTCTCGATCACGGCATCGTCGCCATTGTCGGTCGGGAAGTAAGGAAAGTGAGATGCAACACGTGTTCCTTTGAGCATTCTTTCCGGGAGGGCAAAGGGGGAAAGCCGAAGAAGACCCATGTTCAATCCCTCTTTGACCAGGTGGCGGCCGGCATGTCAGGCTTCTCGGGGGCGCCGGATAATGCTTCCACATCGGGCAAGAAATCCCCTTCCCGAAAGAAATAGCCCCGTATTTCCACGCCTTGTTCCACCCGCTTCGAATTCTGACAGGCGGTGACGTGTGACCCGGGGCAAGGGGTGAAACTCGGAGCGCAAGAGGTCGCACAAAAGGAGAGCCTGATGAGAGGTTCGGTGTCCAAGACCCGCAAGTACCGCAGTGATATGAATGACAAAATCCTCAATTCCGGATTTCAGGAATTTAACAAGTTCTTCGCCGCGGATGCGAGGGCCTATGTGAAAGGCGCTTTGGATGTTAGGACCAAGGAAATGATGGGATTGGTGGCCTCCATGGTCCTGCGCTGCAACGACTGCATCTTCTATCATCTCGATCGATGTGTCTCCGAGGGGTGCTCGCGGAAAGAACTAAATGAGGCCATGCATATCGCCCTCATCGTGGGCGGGAGCATTGTGATTCCCCATCTGCGGTATGCCTTCGAAGTGC
This sequence comes from Terriglobia bacterium, assembly GCA_041494885.1. Lineage (GTDB taxonomy): Bacteria > Acidobacteriota > Terriglobia > JAIQFV01 > JAIQFV01 > JAIQFV01. Next base: position 77,155 of record JBGQBO010000006.1, on the reverse strand, counting down.
TGGAGGAGTTGTTCGAAGAGCCCGGAAAAAGCCCCGCCGCGGTCCCATCTCATATACATTGACCTGAACCTCGAGGTTGAACCCCGGGGCATTCAGCAAAGGAATACCGGCAAAATCTAGGGCTCTTGTCAGGTCCTTTTCGGAGTGTGGGATTAGAGATGTCCGGCTCAGGCCGATTCCGAAAGCGCGCTCCATTGCTCCCCTATTTCAAGTGCGGGAGCAAGGCCGCATAAATAGCGAAATTCATGGGGACCGGGATGCCGTGCTTTTTGGCGAGCTGCACGACCCGGCCATTCAATGACGCGAGCTCCATGCGCCGCTTGTTCACGAGATCTGTATAGAGAGAAGCCCTCCCGTGGGGTTCGAGCGTCGAGAGGAACTTCATTGTTTTTTCGACAAGCCGTCCATCAAGATGGATTCCCTCCGCTATTCCCACATTGACGACTTCCCGCATGGCCTTTTCCATCATGGAGCGGGTCTCTTCCATCTCCATCATTTCACCGAGGGTTGCCCGAGTGAGTGCACTCATCCCACCGTTGGCGCAGATCATGGCAAACTTTTCCCAGAGTGCCCGCTGGATGTCATTTGAAATCTCATGCGTAATCCCGGCGCGTTGAAAGGTTTCCCGGAGGCGGGACATGCGCTGGGAAACCTGCCCGTCGAGTTCCCCAAAAACTATTTTTCCAGGCCCTCCGGAGTGCTTGATGACCCCCGGACCGGCCAGGGCAGTGTAGATGTATGTTGCCCCCCCAAGAACATGATTGCGCCCGTGGTCCCGCCCCAACTTATCCGCGGAATCGACCCCATTCTGGAGGGACAGGATCGTCGTCGATGGACCCACCATTGGAAAGGCAGCCTTGGACGCCGCTTCCGTGTCGTAGGTCTTGACACAGAACAGCACCAGATCAACCTGGCCGATGGTCCGGGGATCGTGGGTGGCATAGGCGGTAGGCCGCCGGGAAATTGCCCCCGGGGCACCTTCGGGGGGCGATTGCGGCGGGGGCGGTTTAATCTCGATTTCAAATCCTCCGGCCACGCTCTCAATTTTCAACCCATGCTCGAGCATCGCCTTCAGGTGCTCGCCCCGGGCGGCAAAATGAATTTCCTCACCTGCTCGGGCAAGCACTCCTCCAAAATAACCGCCTACCCCCCCGGCTCCCATCACCGCAATTTTCATTTGGGCTCCACTGTGCTGTTTTTTGTACCGTTCGCTAATTTCGCCTTGCAAATGAATTCCAGCTCATTACAATAGCGTTCCTTCGGAAAAAATTCCAGAGTTGTGAGAGGGGAGGGGTTCTTGTAATCATGCCCCAACGAAGCTTCACATTTCATGAGATGCTCGAAGGCTGCCGCGAGGGGGACCTCTCCGCATGCATTCAGCTTGTCCAAAGCTACTTGCCGCTGTTGGAATTTTGGGTTGACCATTATTTCCCATGGCTGAGTCCAGGCCGCGATCAACTCATCAGGGAGCTTCTCGGAACCACCCTTGTCAGGCCGGGGGGCCTACTGACGACCTTCCAGGGAACGTGGGAGCGCGAGTTCCTGTATGAGTGGCGACGTTTGACATTGGAGGGATGCTATGCCCGGGCCATCCTGGGCAATCCTCCCGCTACTTCCCCTCTTCAACGGGATGAACTGGCAAGGCTCCTCAAGAACTCTCCCCTGTTGCATCAGGAATTGATCTGGTTTCACCTGTGTCATATCCCTGCAGAAGAAGTGGTGCACATTTTATCGATGCGGTCAGAGGTGGCCGAACCCATCCTGGCAAAAGCCCTGCCCAACGATGTTGGAATGAAGTGGGCATCTCAGTCGGATGAGCGTATTCCCCTCATGCCCCCCCAACTGCTCATCGAAATTGATTCCGAAAGGGGCGATGACTGTGTGTCTGTCAAGTTGTGGAGCAAGATCATTGACGGGCAAGCGCTCTGGTCAGAGAAAGAAAAGGCGGACGGCCATACCACGAACTGCCTATGCTGCCTCAGCACGTTGACTGCACTCAAGGAGACGATCTTCAAGCTTCGCACACTCCCTGGCGCTGATCCGCTTCAGGTCCAAAAAATCGTCGCGACAGCTTGGGACAGGCCCGCAGTGAAAAAATCGTCCGGTATAACCCTGGCGCGCCTCTTTAAGAAAGCATAACTCTCCTCCTGCTGACAGATCCCCCGCAGTCATCTCTTGCGTCGAACTGGATGTCCTCCCCTCCGGGATTCGTAAAAATACGACCTCCCCAATCTCGACCTGCAGGGAGGCCACAGTGAAGCCACAGCTAAAGAACGCCCCCTAACGAGCCTTCTGCCTCGTACAGGGACCATCCCTCTGATTCAAAAATTAATCGGGTGTGAGCACGGAGCTGGTTCATGACCCGAGCGCTAGCATCTCGCGCCAGGAAATAGCGATAACGGTCATGGTGCATGTCCCAATCAAACAGGTCGGGTTCGAAAGAACCGACAGACGGCAATTCATCCAGAAACCGGTAGTGCACGGGGATCTGGGGCATGTTTCGAAACAGGAGATAGGGATTGCTCCCCCCCTTTTCGAGATGATAGTAATTCAAGATGTGCAGGAAACAATAGGTACGCAACCGGGCGGAATGCAGGTTCTGAATGAGCGGCAAGACGCGGGCATCCGCGTGCATCTGCTTTGTGGCACTGAGAAAAGGCTTCATCTCGCGATTGAAGTCAGCAGCCCGCCAGCCGGACACAACGAATGCAAAAAAGGTGACGGCCACCAGGATGCCCTTTGTGGGCGTACGTCCACCGAATTGCTTCGGGAGAATCCCGCAGAAGCTGAGAAGCACAAGGATGGACAAGCGATGCGCGAAAGAGGCCGATGGGATCTGAGAGGGAAACACGAGTGCAGAAAACAGGAAGATCAAGATGACGAGCCACGCGTCCGGATGTACGCCAGTTTCCCCTTCCATAAGGCTGCTTCGGGATCCGAATCTCCCTTTGATAAGCGACACCAGGGAAATAACAAACCATCCCGCCGCCAGTGCCAGAAGTGGCAAACTTAACTTGTCGACGACGGTACGGTGAAAGTAGTCGTCCCGGTAGATCAGAAAGGGCTGAAGGAGATCAAAGAGGCGTGAGGGAAGGGGAAGCCAACTTGCCCCCAACGCCGGAGCGGAGGCGCTGAGTCCCTTGAGAATAGAGATCCCGGCCAGGGCCAGCGATGGGACCATCGAGATTGCAAGAGAGACAATAGACTGACCGCGTACCTTCGCCGCCAGACCCAACCCCATCGCCACCAGCATGACCGCAGCAAACGAAACGAAGTGGGTGTAAAACAATGCGATGAACACGACCGCGAGGGTCACGGGCCGCCAGTATTGACTCGAGAAAGTGAGTGACTGGTTTGAGGAACTCGTGCGATCCATCGGCTTGTGTAAGAGACCAAGGATGAGGCTCAAGGCTAAAAAGGAAAGGGGGATCGAAATCAGAAAATTCAACGAGCCGAGGTAATAAAAAAGATTGAAAAGAAAAGCAAAGGACAGCAACGAAGACCAGGGGGAGATATTCCGGATGGAGCGGACATATCCGAGGACGCTCAGCGGCGTGAAAATAATGTAAAGGGAAAGAAGAACTTTTCCAACGGCGAAGATGGGCAGCAACCGATTCAGCATCATGCCGAGTACGTAAATAGACACATAAGGGACATTGCCCATCTTCACCGCGTAATCCCGGACGTATTGGGTCCCGGGGTCATTGTAGTGAGAAAGAACCTGGATCACCAGGAGATGCTCCGGATAGTCGGTTAGCGGAAGATATTGGGGAATCCAAACCAGCAGAAGGGCTGCGGCCAGGAAGCCGCCAAAGACGAATCGAAATCCTGTAGGGAGGGAGGAAGGGCCGGCCTTCAATTCATTTGTCATGGTCTAACAGCAGCTTCTTGAGTGCCTGAAGTTCTGCAGGGACGGTTTGGAGTGCATTTCGAAAGCGAGCGGTAATGGGCCCGCTGGCATGGCTCAATTTTCCCTCGTGGTAATCGAGGATGTATTCCGGGTCTTTGAGGTGGTGGCCCGTCAGGATCCCTACCACCTCTTCACTGAACATCAGCTTCTTCTCACGCGACATTTTTAGGATGCCGGCGAGGGTCGATGCGGAAGCCGGTTCGCATCCAATCCCGTCCCGTGCCAGAAGGGCTCGGGCATCGGCAATCTCACCCTCGGTGACCTCCACCACGTCTCCTTGGGTCCACTCCAGCGCCCGGAGGGCCTTCTTCCAGGAGACCGGACTGCCGATTTTGATTGCGGTCGCCAGCGTGTCGGCTTGCATCGGAATCAGCTCTTTGCTCCCTGAGCGGACCATTTGAGCAAATGGGTTGGCCCCTGCTGCCTGGACAACCGTCAATTTAGGGAGGCGGTTAATCAGCTTAAGATCAAACATCTCACGGAGCGCTTTTCCAAACGCGGAACAATTTCCGAGGTTTCCACCCGGAAGGACAATGCGGTCCGGCGCACGCCACCCTCGTTGCTCCATCAGCTCGATCACAATCGTTTTCTGGCCCTCAATTCGCAGCGGGTTAACGGAATTGAGCAGATACACGCCCTGCTCGCTGGCCAATTCCCGAACCAACTGCATGGCACGATCAAAGTCTCCCTGGATTTGCACAACTTCGGCCCCATAGTCCACAGCTTGGGCCAGCTTCCCCCGCGCGATCTGTCCCTGCGGAATGAGCACAACGGCTCGAATCGCCGCGCGCGCCGCATACGCCGCCATGGAGGCCGAGGTGTTGCCCGTGCTCGCACAAAGGACGGTTCGGGCCCCGAGTTGTCTTGCATGCGTCATCGCCGTCGTCATGCCATTGTCCTTGAATGAGCCGGTTGGGTTCATTCCTTGATGTTTCACGGCGAGATGTTGGAGTCCTGCCTCTCGGGCAGCCAGGGGGACTTCCCAGAGCGGGGTATTGCCCTCCCGCAGCGTGACGATGGAGTCGAAGCCGTCCAAAAAAGGCAAGAGCTCCCGGAACCTCCAGACTCCACTCTGATCCTGAAGGGTCGGCGAGAGCTTTCGATTCAAAAAGTCGATCTTAAGTTTCTTGGGATCAATCGAGTTCCAGGAGTAAGTCACATCGAGAAGCTCTCCACATCGAGCGCACTGGTAGCGAGCCTCATTAACGGCGGATTGCTGATGACAACCGATGCATTCGAGATGTGCCAACATGAATGTTGTCCTGGCGATTGAAACGCTGTGGAGAGGATCAGGCATTCTGATCGAACCGAGGCATTGTAGACTGAATTCATAGTACAATCCAAGACTGATGTGATTCACGAGTTTGATGAGTGACTAAAGTGCCGGACCCCCTGCATTAAGGCAAATTAATCCCAGCCCCATGTCGACCCCTAATTATCTTGATGATCCGGGTTTTCAAACGACGCTGACAGATTTGCAGGATCACCTGAGAGCCTATCCCACATTGCAGGCGTTGAACTCTTCGGTATGGTTTTCCCAAAACCGCACAAGGGTCGAATCGATCCTCAACCATCCCCATGTCGAAAGCCAATTCTCTTCCGTCTCTTCGGAGAGAGACTGGTTGCGATGCATCAGTTGGAATATTGAAAAAGGGAAAGAACTGGATAGTCTGCTTGAGATATTCAGTTCGGATCAGAGGTTTCTCACAGCGGACCTGATTCTGCTCCAGGAAGCCGACTTCGGGATGGCGCGCTCTGGGAATCGATTTGTCGCCCGGGAATTGGCCTGTGCGCTGGGCATGAATTTTGCATTTGCGCCTTGTTTTGTGGAACTGACGAAAGGCGTAGGCGAGGATCTCAAAGCGGCAGGAGAAAACAGCTCAGGCCTTCAAGGGAATGCGATCCTATCTCGATTTCCGATTCGGTCGGCCCGGACGATCCGGCTCACACAGTGTTTCGAGCCTTTTGAATTCACGGAGAAGCGGTTCGGGAACCGCAATGCCGTGGTTTGTGAGGTGACGGTGGGAGATCGGGCGCTGACGGCCGCTACCACCCATCTGGAAGTCCGCAACTCGCCAAGGTGCCGCGCGCGACAAACGGCGGCCCTGTTGGAGACTCTCGGGAATCGTGGAGACACCTTCACGCTGATCGGAGGTGACTTCAATTCCAACACTTTTGCCCGCGGTACCGCCTGGCGCACTTTTCGTTCTCTCTCCCGGCTGGTGGGGATGAAATCGGACGACTTGTTGGCCTCCACTCTTTCTCCACAATCCCGCGAACCCCTCTTTGATGTCCTTTACAGCAAGGGATACGAATGGGAACCTTTCAATGATGGAACCTCAACTTCTGCTACATTTCTGCGGTCACTTGAGGATGCTCACCTCATTCCGCGATTCCTCCGGGATCGAGCCCTGAGGACATTGAGATCCTATGACGGAGGGCTTCCTTTGCGACTGGACTGGTTTGTGGGGAAAAATGTTTCCCCTGCCGTTCGTCCAACAGAAAAAGAGGATTTGTCCGGTGCGGGGGGCCCCCTGCCACCGGGCACTATCACAGAATTCGAGAAAGGGATCAAACCGGAAAGCTTGTCCGATCATCGACCCATTCTCGTCGATCTTTTATGGCGCCCTTAGCGCCACAACGAGAATCCTCTTAAGCTAATCAAGAGTGAAGTAGATGTTTGTGCAAGAATCGGATCATCCGCCCGGCAACCCACCAACTGAATGGAAAAGCCCCGAGTGTGTAATGCCCGCAAGGCATGAGCTGAAGTTCAAAAGGGATGTGGTGTTCCCGATATTCGCGGAAGACATCCTGCGAGAAGCAGGGAAGGAACGAAAGGTCGTATTGCGCCGAAACAATAAGCATTTTTCGCGGGTTCGGCTTGAGGCGACGGATGAATGGGAAAGGGCTGATGGGCGACCAATAGCGACGGAGCTGTTCCTGAGTCAGGTGTGTCTCTATGCCTTTTCGGACATGCTGTGTTGTAATGCCGGTCCAAACGACGTCCCCGAAATAGCTGGACCCGTGGTTGAAGATACCCGCAGCAAACCTCGGATCGTGCGCAAAGGTCAGAAACGCCACACTTGAACCGATGGAAGTGCCCATGACGGCAATGCGGTTGAACCCTCGAGTCAAAAGCCAATCGGCGGCACGTTTGACGTCGAGAACGGCCTGCCGGGAGGCTTGGAGGGTGCGGCCGATGTTGGAACTCACCATGTAATCCGACCGCTCCAGATGCGGCGGCTTCCGGGTGTCGTGGTAGGGCATACTCAGACGCAGCGCGGAAATTCCAAACCGCGCAAATAGTTGAGCTAAGGCGACATGAGCATCGAAATCTCCGTTCCATTGCGGCATGACAATCACAGCAGGGCGAACCTTCATTCGTGCGGTCGATTGACTTGAGGGAAAATAGCGGGCGGAGACTGTGTTGTTCTCGGGATAGGGCGTCTGGATTTGACTCGGATAAGTGAGCTGTCGGCCATCAAATCGATAGTCTGCCGTGGGTGTGTGTCGGAAGAACTCGTCGCTGTTTTCCATCGCCCAATTGACATACTCATCCAGGATGTGGTGGGGGTCTCCGGAGCCATTTCTGGCCTCAAGGAATTCGACCCCCCACTCGAAAGGCAGAACACGGCGGTTAGTATCCCGCGCGAGCCGCCGCCTTTCTTGAGAAATAATCCACCGTTCCAGCATGCTTCCCTTCGCCCCGAAAAGATAGAGTATTTTACTGGATTTCAGGCATTTTTCAATGAAACATCCCGGATGATGTCGAAGAGAAGGGAGAGGATCCGCCAATTTGGGTCCTTGCCGATGAAACCACTTGCAGAAAACAAACCCCGTGCTTATCTTTTCGACTGCTGTGCCCTTGGGGCCCGTGCGGTCTGAACTTGCAGGGGATGCGGCTCCATCATTGGGAACCGGACCCTCAAGCCTTCCGGCTGGCAGCGGGTGTAGGACGGTAAAATCAGATCTGGCGAGGTTATTAAGGAGACCAATTCAGGTACGGTCATGTCTACGCCCCCGCGCGCCCTGTCTCTCGCGGTCCTTTGCCTTGGCGTCCTGGCAATCAGCTTTGGCTCGATCTTCGTCCGGCTATGTGAGGCACCTTCCCTCATTATTGCCGCCTACCGGCTTTTGATTGCGACGGTCGTCCTCACTCCCTTTCAGTTCTCAAGACCAGTAGTTCCGCAAGTGGCCCAACTGCGAAACAAGGGCATTTATTATCTACTCGCGGGAATCTTTCTCGCCCTCCACTTTGCGACCTGGGTGGCCTCTCTAAAATACACATCGGTGGCAAGCTCCGTGGTGCTGGTCACAACCAATCCGCTCTTTGTCGCCCTGTTCTCATGGTGGTTTTTGCGCGAAGGGATTTCGCGGCGTGCTATGATTGGAATCTTGATTGCCGTTGCGGGCGGGATCCTGATTGCGCAGGCTGATGTTGGGCTGGGCCGTGCCACTCTCAAGGGCGATGCGCTGGCCCTGCTCGGGGCCATCATGATGGCAGGCTATTTGCTGATTGGGCGGGTCATTCGCCAGGTAACTCCCTTAACCCAATATGTGTTCCGGGTGTATGCAGCGGCCGCCGGGGTACTGGTGCTCCTTTGTCTGTTTGCGGAACCCAATTGGATTCATTATTCCGGACGGACGTTCTTGTTCTTTGCTCTGTCGGCTTTGGTCCCGCAGTCGATCGGGCACACGTCCTTGAATTGGGCGCTTCGACACTTTCCAGCGACCATCGTCGCGGTGTGCACTTTGCTTGAGCCGGTGGGTGCTTCGCTCCTGGCACTGATGCTATTTAGAGAAATTCTGACGCCCGAGAAGATGCTCGGGGGAGTTATTATCCTGGTGGGTATATTTCTTTCTATCCGTGGGGCCCGGCCGGCGGAAGCCGCTTTATGAGACCGTTAATTCCATTTGCGCTTAAGCTTGGAGATGTGATTGGCGTGGTGTCTCCGGCGGGGATTGTGAACAAAGCCGGGCTGCGCCGGGGAATAAAGACTTTGGGAGGCATGGGATTTCGCGTCAAAGTGGGCGCCCACGTTTTCGAGAAGGATTCTTTCTTTGCCGGGACTCACCGATCCCGGAAAACAGATCTGAATACCATGATTCGCGACCCCGAGGTCAAAGCGGTCCTGTGCGCGCGAGGTGGTTATGGTTCAGTTTACCTGCTGGAAGATCTCGACTTCAAGACCCTGCGGCGGCAGGCAAAAATCGTGATGGGCGCCAGTGATATCACCGTCCTGCTCAATGCAATTCAGGCTCGAACCGGCCTGGTCACGTTCCACGGCCCCATGGTGGCAACGAATTTTTCCAAAGGCGAGGCGGGTGTCGATTTATATTCCTTTCGGCACGCCGTAATGAGTGAGGGAGCAAACGGACCCGAAGCCCCCTGGAGCCTGCCGCTGAGACGTGACCAGGTCATTCGTACAGGGCGAGCGAGCGGCAGACTTGCGGGGGGATGCTTGTCTCTTCTCGTCAGTACCCTGGGTACACCGTACGAGTTCGAGAGCGGCGATTCGATCCTCTTCATAGAAGATGTCAACGAGCCGCCGTACCGCCTTGATCGCATGCTCAAACAGTTGGGAGATGCCGGGAAATTTCGCCGTGTGCGCGGTGTGTTGCTCGGTGACATGTTGAACTGCCGCGACGAGAAGCATCCGCGATGGACTGCGCGAAAGGTGTTGGAGACTTACTTTCGGAGTTTTAAAGGGCCGGTGGTGATGGGACTCAGTTCGGGGCATACACGGAATCCGTTTGTGACGTTGCCGATCGGAGCTAGGGTAACGCTCGATTCACGATCTCACCCCAAATTGATTGTCGAAGAAGCGACGACGAGGTGAAGTCACGCCCTGAGGGGGGAAGCAGGCAAGCACGGCGACCGCGCGAAGGATATCTGTAACCTCTTATTGCCGAACGCGGGGAGAATTCTTGAGATCATCCCCTGATTTAACAGGGACGTGAGGAAATGTTCGGCCTCGACGGCGAGAATTACTGACGCCCTGAGCAGCGCTCGGGTTTCGACGCTTGTGTTCTTCGGTTGTCTAGAAATCAATCCATGAATAATTTTCACGATATCCACCGGATTCATCTGATTGGTATTTGCGGCACCGCGATGGCTTCTCTGGCGGGCATGCTCAAGGAGAGCGGTCTTGAGGTGAGGGGTTCGGACCAGAACGTGTACCCCCCGATGTCCACCGAGCTGGCCAGGCTGGGGATCAAACTGTTTTCCGGATTTGATGAAAAACATTTGGACGTTCGCCCCGACCTCGTCGTCATCGGGAATGCCTTGTCGCGTGGAAATCCCGAAATCGAACGAGTCCTGGATGAAAGGATCCGTTACTGTTCCTTGCCCGAAGCGGTCAAGGAGTTTTTCCTCCGGGGGCGCACGTCGATCGTGGTCGCGGGAACCCATGGCAAGACCACCACGACCTCAATGCTGGCGTGGATATTCGACTGTGCCGGACTTAAGCCGAACTTCCTGATCGGGGGCATTGCCCAGAATTTTCACAAAAGCTATCAGCTTGGCGGAGGGGCCCATTTCATTATTGAAGGAGATGAGTACGACACCGCTTTCTTTGACAAGGGTCCCAAGTTCCTTCACTACCTGCCGAGTTGCGTTCTTCTCAACAACGTTGAGTTCGACCACGCCGACATTTACCCCAGCCTCGAGGCCGTGAAGCTGTCCTTCCGACGCCTGATCAATATCATTCCCCGGAATGGCTCTCTGATCGCCAACCACAGGGATCCGGTTGTGGTCGAGCTTTCCAAAGCGGCGCTCTGCAAAGTGATTACTTTCGGCATTTCTGAGACCTCCGCGAAGACAGGCGAAGATCCCGATATAGCGCAGAGCGGATATCTGGCACATGACGTCCGGATCCATTCCGACGGGACCTCCTTCACAGTGTTTGCTGGACAAGATCCACTCTGCGATTTCCAAATTCCCTTATTTGGGAATTTCAATGTGAGCAACGCCCTGGGGGCGATCGTGACGTCCCTCCAATTCGGGATCGGCGCCCCAGTCATCCAAAGGGCGCTGGGAGGTTTTCAGAGTGTTCGGCGGCGGATGGAGATTCGGGGCAGCGTCGCAGGGGTCACGGTGATTGACGATTTTGGTCACCATCCCACGGCTATTCAACAAACGGTGAAGGCTCTCCGCTCGCGGTTTCCGGGGGCGCGTTTGTGGGCGGTGGTTGAGCCCAGATCGGCCACCATGCGGCGCAGCGTTTCTGAGGCAGCGCTGGTGCGCGCCCTTGAGGAGACCGACGAGATTGTGATTGCAGATCTCTATGCCCCCGAAAAGCTCGCCCCCAACCAAAGACTGTCTCCACAACGCGTGGTCGAAGGATTGAAAGCCCGTGGAAAATCGGCACGCTTTCTTCCTCATGCCGATGCCATCGTGGAGATATGCTCGCCGCTGGCACGAGCGGGGGACGTTTTTGTGGTCTTCTCGAATGGAGGTTTCGACAATATCCATGAGAAATTGCTGGGGGCCTTGAACAAGAGGAGCCGTCACGCGTGAAGCGAAGGACATTCACTCCCCTCCGGCGTGTCACGGCGCTCTTCTCAGCGTTGATCCTGATCGGGGTCGGGTGTTCGTTCGCCGCCGGCGATCGAGTCTTCTATACGTGCGACATGGCTAAACCGCAGGCTCATTTCTTCCATGTCAAGGTCCAGGCATCCGTGGATGGCGCATCGACCATCGATTTTCAAATGCCTGCGTGGAATGCGCTTTACCAGATCCGGGACTTTGCTCACCGCGTGCGCCTGGTACAGGCATTCAACCAGGATCACAAGCCACTGAAGGTTGAGAAGGTTGACAAGCAAACGTGGCGAGTCGCGACCCAGGACGCCCGCGAAGTCGTGCTCGAATATGATGTCTACGCAAACGTCTTAAGCCCTTACGATGCCCAGCTCAACCCGCATCATGGGTTTATCAATGGCGCCTATATCTTCATGTATCCGGTGGGGAAGAAGAATCTGCCTATCCAGGTCAAGTTCCAGACGCCGGAGGATTGGCACATCGCGACCGAGTTAACACGGACGCGGGAGAAAAATATATTCGACGCCCGGAATTACGATCACTTGGCTGATTCTCCTGTGGAAGCGGGAACCTTTCGTTGGCTGCAGTTCGAATCCAAGGGGGCAAAGTTTGATGTGGTTATTGATGGAGAAACGGCCCAGTTCGACGAACCGGAGCTGCTGCAGCTTCTGAAACGAATCGTGAATTTTGAAATTGAAACCATGCAGGATGTCCCGTTCAGCCATTACACCTTCATTTACCATTTTCCCGAGGGGCGTTCGGGGGGCGGAATGGAACATGCCTTCTCGACGGCCATCAATCTGAGCGCACAGGAGGTGTCCCGCCGGCTCGAAGATATCGCCAATGTGAGCGCTCATGAGTTTTTTCATGTCTGGAATGTGAAGCGCATTCGGCCGTCATCGCTCGAGCCGGTCGACTATACCCGGGAGAACTACACCCGCGCGCTCTGGTTCAGTGAAGGGGTCACCAGCCTGTATGGCGCCTACACGATGGTCCGGTCCGGCATCGATAAGAAGGAAGATTTCTATCGTTCCCTGGCCGAGACCATCCAAAGCGAGCAGGAGAGACCCGCGCATGTGCTTCAAAACGTCGAAGAGTCGAGCTTGGATACGTGGTTTGATAAATACCCGTACTATCGACGTCCGGAAAACTCCATCTCCTATTATGAGAAAGGCGAAATTCTCGGCCTTCTTCTGGATTTGACTATTCGGAGGGAGACGGAAAACCGTCGGTCGCTCGACGACGTGATGCGCTATCTCAATAGAGAATTCGCCCAGAAAGGTCTTTTCTTTGACGATCGATCGGGCATCCCCGATGCGGTGGAGAAAGTGATCGGGAAGAGGATGGACGATTTCTTTGATCGCTATGTTCGCGGGGTCGAGGAGATTGCCTACGATCAGTTTTTAAATATCGCAGGTCTCAAACTCGACCTCCAGTCCCGGAACGTGGGTGATCCCGGATTCACCGTGACCCAGAACTTCGATGGAGCACCGGTCGTGGACGAGGTCCTCGACGCGAGCCCCGCTGATAAGGCAGGCGTGAAAAGCGGGGACGAACTGGTCGAGGTCAACGGTCGCGCCGCCACTCGTTTAGCGCTGACCGTACTCTCGAGCCTGGAAGCGGGGAAGCGTCTGAAGATCAAAGTTCGGCGCAATGGGCGGGTCCGGGAAGTCTCTTTTCAGACGACGGGCAAAACCACCATCCAGTATGCCATCGTGGAGTCTTCCGATCCTTCGCCGCTTCAGGCGGCGATTCGGAACGGCATCCTCACCGGCAAATGAAGGCTCGAGGCGGGAATGGATCCCTGAAATATGCTGAAGAACCTGGTTTGTTTGCACCGTCCAATGTTTGATGCTTTGAGTCGCCTATGATTCGCGCCACCATCACTCTGTTGGGAGTGGCCTTGTACATCTTGCTGGCGGGGCCTTTGACCATTCTCGTCACCAAGATATTCAAGACGCATCACTTTCTTTACAACGTGGGTCGGGCGGGCGCCCGACTGGCCCTATTCCTGGCTGGGGGAAAGCTCACGGTGTATGGGAGGGAGAAGATTCGGGAGCGGCAAAACTACATTTTCATGCCCAATCACCAGAGCAATGTGGACCCCGTCGGCGCTTTTATCGCCATCCCCCGGGATGTGAAAGCCATCGCCAAGAAAGAGTTCTTCAAGACTCCGCTCCTGGCGACGGCCTGCCGCCTGGAGCGATTCATTCCCGTCGATCGGAAAAATCACGCCAGTGCGGTGGAAAGCATAGAGCAGGCCATCCGCCAGTTGCAGGCGGGGGACTCTTTCCTGATTTATCCTGAAGGAACCAGGACCAAGACGGGAGAGATGGGAGATTTTCGCAAGGGGGCCTTTGTCGCCGCGATTCGATCGAAGGTTCCGGTGGTCCCGGTGACCTTGGACGGGTGTTATGAGATGATGCGCAAGGGGGAATTCAAGATCCGTCCGGGGCATGTCAAAGTGACGTTCCACGATCCCATTGATGTTACCGCTTATTCTCTGGAAGACCGCGATGAGCTCATCGAACGGGTCCGGGCGGCTATCGTCTCGGGGCTCGAGCGAAAGGATGAAGCTCAGGTTCAATCGCCGGTCTCTCGCTCGGAAGGGTCTGAGACGGTTTGACCCGTTCCCGGGAGGAGCCTTTCATGTCAAGTCAACCGCCGAAGGCACATCTGGAATACAGCTTATTGTGCGATGACGTTCGAGTCGAGTTGGGAAACAAGCTGAGCTTGATGGGCCTGTTCAGAAACGTTTACTTCTATGCGCTCCCGTCCAGCCTTTTGAAATTTGCTTTGATCAACCACTGGACCGGAGAAGGGGAGTATTCTTCGGAAGTGAAGATCCTGTCGCCGGACCGTTCCAAGGTGGTGGCGCAAGCGCAGGCCGCGCCGTTCCGGATCGAGCCGAACGGATTCGCTGATAATATCACAATCTTTGCGAACGTCACGTTTGAAACGGTGGGCGAGTACCCTCTGCAGGTGTACCTCAACGGCGTCATGGTCAAGGAGACTAACCTGGCCGTGACCTTGATCTCTCCCCCCAAGCCGGAGTCGAAAACCATCCAGTAGGTTGGAGTGCCGCACGCTCCGACGGGATGGCGCATACATCGCGTTCTTTGCAATGTGTGCGTTGGAGAGTCGAGTGGGCTGGGTGCCGCAGGCATCGCGTTTTGCGCGATGCCTGCGATGACTATGTGGCCGGGAATGAAGATGTGACCCTCTTCATTCGCAGCGTCTACACTTACAACGACAGCGCTTTGAATGTGGTGACGGCACGGGATTTGAATGCCAGCGGCGACCGCGCTATTCAAACCAAGACCGTGTACGACGGGTTAAGGCGGGGGATTCAACCCAGTTAATGACCGATCCCCAGGGCATCGTTTACACCGACACGACCTACGACGCGTTGGGGCGTAAGCACACGGTGTCGAATCCGTACCGTTCGACGAGCGATCTCACTTACGGTCTCACCACGTTTGGCTACGATGGGCTGTCACGAGTCAAAACGGTGACGACCTCAGATAACGCCGTCGTCACGACCGATTACAGCGGCAACCAGACGACGGTGACGGATCAGGGCGGTAAGCCACGGCGCAGTTTGACGGACGCGCTCGGGCGACTGACCCGAGTGGACGAACCCAACAAAGACACCGGCGCGCTGGGCGATGTCACGAGTCCGGTACAGCCGACTTCTTACAGCTACGACGCGCTGGACGATCTGAAAACGGTCATGCAAGGCGGGCAAACGCGCAGCTTTTCCTACGATTCCTTGAAACGCCTCACGAGCGCCACCAACCCCGAGAGCGGAACGGTGAACTACACCAGCTATGACGGCAATGGGAACCTGCTCTCGAAGACCGATGCGCGAGGGATGACGACCAACTACGTGTATGATGCTTTAAATCGCCTGACGAATAAAACGTATCAGAACGATTCGTCCAGCACGCCGGCCGTGAGCTATACCTACGACGCCACCAGTGTTTCGAATTCGAAGGGCCGGTTGACTCAAGTCAACTCGACGGTGTCAATGAGGAGGGTCACATCTTCGCATTTTGCATTTAGCAGGGTCATCCCGTCTTTTTATTGTGCAGAGGCAAGGTAGAGATTCGAAGGGGTTGCGCCCTCCGCAGCTCAACTTCTCTCCCTGGGGGGAATGCTGATGTCGGAATTGATGCGCCTATGCCTCATCCTGCCTTCCCAAGACAGGCAACCATCCCTCGCGAGGTTTCATCATCTCTTCGTCGTTTTCCAACTTTGCCCCACCAATTGCAAAATGCGAAGATGTGAGCCTCTTCATTATCATGTGAGCGATAGATACCTCGGTGGGGTGTATGGTTGCGGAGTAGGATTGGCGGGAATTTAGAGGTCTGATGAAATTTAAGAAATGACTTATGGGGCACAAGATATTTAGAGACACTACCCGTTTAATTGGATATTGTTCCGGCCCAAATAATTAGGAGGCTTTATGACACGAAGTGCGAAAACCACCAGCATCGCAGTGATACCCCTAGAGAGGTTTAACTACAGGTATTTCCATTGTGCTGCTTTAATGGCACTCTTCTTTGGGATTCTGCAGATTGTCAACGTGCCTCTTGGACTGGCAGAAACATCCGCTTGTCCTTTGGGGGTCGCCCTGGGGCAAGGCAACACAGGTTCCCCTCATCCTAACACTGGTAGACCTGTTAATGGTGTGGTCCTTGGCAACATCTTTTTCGATGAGCAGAAGCAAAGCTTGTGCGTCACCCTGACCAATGTATCCAATGAAATTGTTGTGGCATACATGCTTCAGCATGGTGATCGGAGGCAGGTGAATGGCAAGCCACACCCTCTCTATCGCCAAGGGATGAATGCGATGGATTCAAGGAAAACTTTACAGCCTGGAGATAGTCGCATCGAGTGTCTGTCTCCTCCTGTGCCGAAGGGTACTGATGTGGCTGATTCCATAGCCAATTACTTCGTTGAAATTACGGGCCTAGTCTATTCGAACAACACCACAGAAGGCTCCGATGCGAAAATCAAAGAGGCTCTTGATTGCCGACGAGGTATGCAGGATCACGCAACCAGGTCGCTTGCGATCCTCCGGCAGTTTCGGGGCCAATATTCAAGCAGCTCGGTACCGGGAACCCCACAACAAAGAATAGCAAGTCTGAGAGCAGCTCTAACTGGATTAGCCTCCGAAATTGGAACAAATGAAGCACCCCACTACATTCGATGCAGAAAGGCTATCTTGGACGAAACCGTTCAATTCACAACGTTTCTAGATAGCATGGCAGGGACCAAACCCGAAGGCGTTCTGAAGGCGATTGACGAACGTCTAACGAGGCTCGATTCAGTTGCGAGAGGCTTTGGCACACACTAAGAACTTCCGCTTGCGAGCCGGGTTCATATCCCGAAAGTGTAATTGACCGAAAAAATGATTATCACGTCTTTCCAATCTCCAATTGAGATTGGGCGTTGTGGAAGATCTCGGATAAGTACTGGTCTATCCCCAATTTGTCTTCGAACCGGCGGATGGCGGCGGAGACGGTGACATAGTCTAAGTATATCGTGTCGCTGAAATGGAAATTGCAAAAACCCGACCCCATTCATCCTCGTAAATTCTGAGCAAAACGGAAGGTGTGAATCGGATGCCGTCCATCGCAGGCATGCAAAGAACGAATGCCTGCGGCACCCCAGCTTCAGAAAAGCAAATTCCAAAATCCAAAGTGCAAAATCCAGACAAAACCCAAAATCCAAATTCCAGCTAGAACCCAAATCCCAACCCGCCAGTGGCGGACAAGAGAAATGATTATTGAATGGCGATAGCACGGGGAGAGGGGCCGACGGGGAGGACGGTGAAAACCTGGCTGGTTGTGGCATTAATCACGGAGACGTCATTCGACTTTGAGTTGACCACCAACAAATATCGATCCCCGGGGGTCAGCACCAGCGCGTCGGGCCCGGCTCCCACGGGAATGGAATTGAGAACGGTGCGCTCGTCTATGTTGAAAACGAGGACAGAATTGGAGCCATAATTCCCCACAAACAGGCGCGAGTTATCATTTGTGACGGCGGTCTGATTCGGATTCTTTCCCACGGCTAGGGTCATGGAAATCTCGTTAGCGGCGGTATTAATAATTGAAATCGTATCGTGGTCAAAATCACTGACGAATAATTCTCCACCGTCCGGCTTCAGGCGGAGAAACACCGGGGCCTTGCCGGTCAACAAGGTCGCTATCCGTTCTCGCTTGAGGACGTCGATTACGGCCACTTGGCCTGTATCGGCACTTGAGACGAAGAGTTTTGAATCATCGGGAAGGATGGCCAGGGAGGTGGGGTGCGCCACCACCGGAATGGTGGCCTTCAAATGAAGGTCTGTGGTGTCAATGGCCGCAATTTGTCCTCCGGAAAAGCAGGCCACATAAAGAGTCGGTTGATGCACGCTCATGAGAAGCTGTGTCGGGCCTGCGCCAACCCGCACTGTTTTTTCGACGGCCAATTTCGAGACGTCAATGACGGAAACATCGTTTGATAAGGAATTCGGGACGAATGCCTTCTTACCGTCCGGCGTAAAGGTGACATAAAAGGGTTTGGAATGGACCGGGATCGTCCGAACGATCTCCTGTTTCAATGAATCAATGACGGAAACTGAGTTGGAATCCGTGTTCACGACGAAGACATACTTGGTGAGCGGACACGCCGCCACGCCCGTAGGGCTCTTTCCCACGCGCAGTTCTTTCACAATGTGCATGGACTTCAGGTCGATGATCGAGACCGAATTTCCATTCCCGTTGGAAACATAGGCGAAGAGAGAACCTTCCGGCGGAGCTGTGGGGGGAGAATCGCTATCGTCGCAACTGAGAAGCAGGAGCAAGGCTGCCAAGGCTTGCAGTGCGAGGAGACAGCGAACCCACCTCCAATCTCTTGAATGCGGTGTTTGATTCAGCATGGGATTCGATCGATCAGCTGAGGATGCGGTCCACCACGGGCGCGATTTGGCTGATTTCTGACATCAGACGTTCAAACTGTGCCGGATAAAGTGATTGGGCTCCATCGGAAAGGGCATGGTCGGGCTGCGGATGCACTTCAATGATCAAGCCATCGGCGCCCACCGCAATGGCGGCCCGCGACAGGGGGATCACCTTGTCGCGTCTGCCTGTTCCGTGACTCGGATCCACGATGATCGGAAGGTGCGAAAGTCGCTTGACGGCGGGAACCACGCTCAAATCCAGTGTATTTCGCGTATGGTCTGCAAATGTCCGGACCCCGCGTTCGCACAGGGCCACTTGATAATTTCCTTCCGACATGATGTATTCTGCGGCCATTAAGAACTCATCCAGGGTCGCCGACATTCCTCGTTTCAGGAGCACCGGTTTGCGGGCCCTGCCCGCCAGTTTCAAAAGTGAGAAATTCTGCATGTTGCGAGCACCGATCTGGATCATGTCGGCATATTCCTCCACGGCTGCGAGGCTTTCGGGATCAACTGCCTCCGTCACGATGGCGAGATCAAAGGCCTCCCGGACTTTAGCCAGGATTTTCAACCCTTCAACGCCAAGTCCTTGAAAGCTGTAAGGAGAAGTGCGCGGCTTATAGGCGCCTCCACGAAAAAACCTGGCCCCGCTCTTCTTGACCGATTCGGCCACCGCCATGGCCTGGTCATAACTTTCAATGGCGCAGGGGCCAGCCATGATGGCCAGGGCTTTCGATCCGATGGCCACACCGCGCACCCGGACGATCGTGTCCTCGGGCTTGAGTTCCCGGCTCACCAGCTTGTAAGGTTTGGAGACTGCGATGGTTTCGACCACGCCGGGGAGGTCCTCAAGGGCACCAATATCTACCTCTCCCTGGTTACCCGTGATCCCAATGGCGGTTCGCTCCGCCCCCGGGATGGGATGCGCCTTCAATCCCATTCCCTCGATGATTTCACACACCTTGCGAATCTCTTCCGCTGTGGCATGTGACCGCATGACGATCAACATGGTTCTTGAATGTCCTTTCCCGGAATCGCTGGTATGGCACGATCCCGCCTTGGCGGCATCGCGCTGCTTGTTACTATTTGGCAACAACCATCATTCTATCATTAATGACTGCCCGAGGGAGTCACGAAGCACACCATCATGTTCTGGGGCTGGAATATGGAATTGAGGGCCTCCCGGAGTTGAGGAAGAGTCATCAGGGCGGTGGCTTGCTCGGCTTTTCCGAGGGCTTCGATGTCGGGAGAGTAAAGAGAGCGCCGGTAGAAATTCAGCCCCTTGAGAACGAGATCGAGGTCGCGCAAACTCGTATCGGTCTGCCACATCTTCTGTGCAGTCAGCAGTGCGGCATCGTTGGCAAGCAAGGCTGACATTTGGCGAACAGACTGGTTGGCGAGCACTGAAGGGTCGCCACCGCTCACCTCCCGATCGCCTTCGAAATAGCGCAGGTAGTAAAATTCCGTCACTCTGGAATGACCGAACACTCCCCTGAAGAGCCAGTTCCCGATCTCAATGGCGTCCGCATCTGATCCAGCGAAGTTGGGGCCTGCAAAACCGAGCATGAGGATCGGAGATGAAGTATGTTGACTGGACTCCTGGGTCAGCGCTGGCAGTTTGGGCGCCTTGATGGATTTAAGCGGCTCGAATGTAAATTGGTTCCATTTTGAACTGCTGAGTTTCCGCGCGAAGGGAGCCACGTATTCCGTCCCCTCCGTATCCCCCAGGATGACCAGAGTTGGTTGGACATCCTTTTGTATGCGATTCCACCAGGCCGAAACCTCCTTTTCAGAGGATTTTCGAACATTCGCGATGCGCTGATTGAGAGGCGGATACAATTCAGCGTAATTGAAGAACGTGGCTTGGAGCCGGTCGCTTGCAAACGCCCGGGGGGAATCGAGTTGCGATTGAAACTGTTCGAGAATTCGCAATTTCGAGGCGGCGACATCTTCAGGAGTAAATCGAGGTTCCAGGAGCATTTCGAGGAGAAGATCGATACAGGCAGGCGCCGTCACCGGCGGGACTATCAGGGCATACCCAAAGACTTCGTTTTCCACTATGGGCAGAAGGGTTGCGCCCAGGGACTCCAGTTGGAACCATAATTCATCGTGCGTCTTGTCTTTGACTGATTGAATGGAAGAAAGCACCGAGAGCGCTGTCATGCCCGCATTGTCATTCGCCTCTAAGAACTGTCCTCCCGGGTAGAGCACCTCGATGGTGACCAGGGGAGCCAGATGAAACTCCCTGACGAACACATTAGGTCCGCGGAGAATGGAATACTTGTTCCACGCGGCTGCTTTTAACTCGCTGCGATCCAGGTTGCTCCCCTGGGGGGCGGGTCTTCCACTGGTTTCGGGAAGGTTGGCACTGGCCTGCTCTACTTTCTTCCCGAGCTTTGCCAGGGCACGTGGTACAGCGAGGTCGATGAAATCGCGATAGGTTTCGGGGGTATACGTTCGCGAGCCAGGCGCCAGTGGCCAGCGTTCGAAAGCCATTGCATGGCTCAACGAGAACAAGTCCGATGCCGCCCGATTCACCTCCTGCGCCGTTACTTTTTCGATATCCGACAACACGCTGGTGTAGGCCAGGTAACCGCGTCCCGATTCGTATTCCGCCAAATTCCGACTCACTTCTGAAGGTGCCTGATTGGTCAGATTCCATGTCAGGTCAAATTGTCGACGCGCCCGCACCATTTCGTCATCCGAGGGAGGCGTGCTCGCGAACTGGCGAAGACGTGCCTGGAGATAGACGGTTGCCTGATCGAGGTTTTCCGGGGGACACGAAAAATGAAGGGAAAAGAAACTCTCGCCGTTGATCCCCCGGCTCCGAGCAGAAAGGGACGAAACCAACGCCCGCTGATAAATCAGATCATGCTTTAGAAACGACATTTCTCCATTGGCGAGAAGGGAAGATAGAATCGCGTGCGTCGCGTTCGGTGACGATTTGGAGGGAAAATACAGGTCTAAGCCTGCCATTCCGTCCATCGAGGGAACCAGGGCGTACCGCAGAGCTGCCGCCGAGTCCGAGGACGCGCCGGATGCTTTTTTCTTTGATTCGCCCGCCGGGATGGCCAGAAAATATTCACCTACCTTTTGGATCACCTTCTCGCGGTCGAAATCGCCGACCATTGAGAGGATGATCTGTTGGGCTTGAAGCGTGCGGGTTTGAAATTGCTTGAGCGAGTTGAGCAGATCTGGGCTGGATTCCGAGGGCACTGTCAGGGCGGACGGATACCCGGCGAGGATGAATAATTCCCGCCCCTCGATGTCCCGGTCATCCTGGTGTTCGGTCCGGGGGAGCGACTTGAGAATCGAGGTGACCAATCCGGACGAAGGTTCCGACTTGAGAAGCCGCTGCGCCACCAGTGGATAGATCTTCTGAATGTTCTCCGCGGGAAAGGTCACGGTCCATTCAATGCGGTCCGGGAAAACCCTCAGACGGGGGATTGCACCCAGGGAATAAATCGAACTCTCGCCATTGGACGCCTCCGGCAGTCCTATTGCGGGAAAAACGTTCAGCGCAGCGACCCGCAACAGCAGTTCGTTTTCAGCGGTCGGCTGAAGGTCCGGGATCTTCAAGATCAGGGTGAGGGAGGCCAGCGGAGTGGCGTGCTGCTCCTTCACGACCAATACGAGATCGTTGCGGTAAATAACCTTTGAATAGGATCCATGGTCCTCCCGCGACTTGAAGTTCCCGATCAATTGCGATGGGGCAGACTGGGTCGATCCCTTGGAACCGGCGGGGTTCGGCTTGCGCGGTTGGGACCGGGATGATTGAGCGGGAAGATTCAAAGGAAGGATCAGGAAAGCCAGCAGGAAGAGGAACACGGAAAAACGGCAGGTTGGATTTTTGTGAAGAAAAGTCCAAAGCAACGATCTTCGTCGCCTTCTATGGAGGGCGCCACGGTTCGACCAACCTTTGTGAATGGGGAATTGAAACATGAGATGGACCTGGGACAATCCTGCCGACCCCACTTATCTCGCCTCCGGCAACATCTCGATTGCGTAGTCGTGAGCAATGGTGAGGTTAAGCCTTGCGAGATCGAGCTGAAAATAGAAATGCGAAGAGTAGGCGGGAATGTCGGCAATCGTTGGAACCGTGCCGGAAAACAACACCGCCCCGTTGAAGTCGAGGTCTAATGGGCAGCAACGAATCAGAGAACCCAGTCGCATCAGGTCGGCGACAAAGGCTGACTGGTATGGAACCTTTCGATCATAGGAGGCCACCGAGGAACTCAGCCTAAGTTCGTCCCGGTAAGAGCGTATTTCACGATGCAGGATCATCTGCCGCGCCATGACCTTGGGGCACAACTGTTTGGACTTGGCGAATGAAAACGCCTCTGCCTGCCGATCGCAATGATCGCTTCCCACCGTGAGATAAATCTCATCTTCAAATTTGAGCGCAACGTATTCCACTTCACCCGACGTGTGCTTGCCTTGGACTACAATCTTGTTCTCATTGGTCAACAGGTAAGGGGAAACCGGGAAGAAATGAGGAAATTGTTCCAGGGAGGTTTCCTCGTTCTTCTCGAGCGATGCCTCAGTGTCCCCTCCAAGACCTTGCTTCCATCTCGAGAATTCAGCACAGACAACCAGCTTGGGCTCGAATTCCACCGTTCTCTTGTGGTCCGTCTCGATCGACACAATTTCCAATGTGAGTTTCATCGGTACTCCAGCTCGATGGCGCGGTCGTCATCGCCCAAGTCTCGCATATGAATATCAATGGAATCGTGGATTTCAAAAGAAGGCAGTTTTTCGGCCCACTCTACGATGACATACATGGAGTCATCAAGGAGTAATTCCTCGAGCCCCAGTCCTTCAATCTCCCGAGGGTCATCGACGCGATACAAATCCACATGTTGAACGATGCGGTGGTTGGCATGATATTCCTGGATCAGAGTGAAAGACGGACTCACGATGTCGTCCGGGTCTTCGACGCCCAGCCCGCACACCAGCCCTTTCGCCAAAACAGTCTTACCGACTCCGAGATCCCCGAACAGAAGCACCTTCCTGGGGGCAGCAAGGGACCGACCCAGGTCGAAGCCAAACTGAAAGGTCTCCTCAGGGGAGTGCGTCGAAATTTCTTGATGGGAGGACTCACTGCGCTGAGACATCACCGAAATCATATCACAGGGTCGTGCGGCCAGACAGGCTTGTCGTTGCATGAGCGAGGTCACCTAACACTTCAGGAAGGGTGTCAATCAGGTCACTGGCCAGCATCGCCGTCTCGCCAAAACGATCACGGGCATGATCGCCGGCCTTGCCGTGAAGGAAGACGGCGGCTGCCGCGACCTGCGCAGGTGGAGCTTTTGGAAATTGGGAGAACAAACCGCCCATCATTCCGGTCAGGACATCTCCTGATCCCCCTTTGGCCATTCCCGGATTGCCGGTCGGGCAGACAAAGAGTTCCCCTTCCGGTGTGGCGATGATGGTCCGGAACCCTTTAAGCACCAGGATGACCTGATGCCGGGCTGCGAACTCACGGGCAAAGTTTCTTCGATCAGATTGGATGATCTGGGGGGTGGTGCGAATGAGCCGCGCGAATTCTCCGGGATGGGGAGTCAGGATCAAGGTGCGGCCCTTCCCATCCAACTCGGGCGTATGATCTACAAATGCATTGACAGCGTCCGCATCTAGAATCATCGGCAGTCGATAGCGGGTCACGACCCTTCGAATGAACTCCAGAGTATCAGCATATGCGGACATCCCCGGACCCATGGCAAGAACCGTCTTTCCCTGAAGCGCCTTGTCAAGGACGCCGTAATCAAAGCATGCCAGATCAACGCTGCCCACCTGTGTTTCCGCCAACGGGATGGTCATGAGCTCTGGCATGGATTGGGCGACCAGGGGTTGAGCGCTGGCCGCGGTGGCAACAGTGACCAGGCCGGCCCCTACGCGCAAAGCAGCTCTGCCGGCCAGGGCGGCTGCTCCAGTCTTTCCAACCGAACCCGCTATGACGAGTACGTGACCGTAGGCTCCCTTGTTGGAGCCCGGCGGGCGAGGGGCGACGACAAAGCGGCAATCCGAATCGGTCAGCCAGAAAAGCTTCTGGGCCGCGATCTCATCGATCAAGGAATCGGGGCTCCCGATGTCAATCACACGAATTTCTCCAGCCAACTCTGCCGCGGGAGGGAACGCCATGCAGATCTTGGGCGCGGTCATGGTTAAAGTGACTTGGGCGCGGATGGCCGGACCCCTGAGCTCATGCGAATCGGCGCTCAATCCAGAAGGTATATCCACAGCCACAATTTCCACCGCTGGGAATCGCCGGTTGACGTCCTCAATGACCTTCGAGAGGAAACCCTCGACAGGATGCGTGAGCCCAGTGCCGAGGATGGCGTCGAGCACCAGGTCCAGCGAGGGCATCGAGGAGACAAACTCGATCCACTCCTCGACCGTGGTAATGGAGTAAGGCCGAAGACCCGCTTGAATGAGGGCGTCCAGATTCGCTCGGGCATCACCCTGAACTTGTTCGTAGGATGCCAGCAAGGCCACATGGGGTGACCCCCCGCGCTGAAGCAGATGCCGGGCCGCGACCAGGCCATCTCCGCCGTTATTTCCTTTTCCACAGACAATTAAAACCTGGGCCGAGGAGAGGGACTTCAGCCGTGAAATGCAATAAGCCGCGATCCCGGATCCGGCATTCTCCATGAGAGTTAGACCGGGTGTCCCCAATCGTGTGGACGTGAGCTGATCGACATCTCGCATCTCAGCCGCAGAGAGAACTCGCATCTGGTCACCATCCGCGTGCGTATTGTGTCCCGCCTGTGGATCAATCGGTAGTCTAAAGGAGTTGGGTTATTGCGTGAAAAAAGGACTCGTGCCTGCCCACATGCCTCATTGGGGGGGCGGAAGAATGGTCACCGTCGTGGAGGCACTAAAAAATGTCGTGTTCGCGTTCGTGGCGCTGATCGCGAGTCGAATCGGCTGATCGGTCGGCAACAGCAAGGGGGCAGTATAAAAACCACTCTGAGTAATCGTCCCGATTGCATTTTGTCCGTTTAACACTCCGCTAACGTTCCACAGGACGGGGGGATTATTGGTGGTATCAAAAGAGAGGTTAAATTGAAGCGTTCCTCCGCTGGAAACCGCAGCATTCTTGGGAGAGATGCCCAGATTTCGGGATAAGGTGAAGTCTGACGTGTTTTGCACATTCACGACCACCGAGGTTGTCGTGAATCCTGGAGCAGTGACATTAACAACCGTGGCTCCGCTGAGGTGAGCGGTCACCTCCACTGTCCCGCTGGTCTGGCCTTCCGGGATGATCAGAGTGTTTGAGGATAAGGAGGCGATGTTCGAGTTTTGAGGCTTCAAGTTGACCTGAAATCCTCCCGCCGGGGCGGGGGCAGGAATTTGAACGGAGAGGGAAAAACTCGAAGCGCTTGCAGGGACAGTTGAGTCGAGCGGGGTGGACAGGCCCATGGGATTGGGCGAAGCCACGAACTCAGCAGGCAGACGGAGCGGGTAGCCCGAAGCAAGAAAGACCCCATTATCAAAAACAAGCATGCCGTAGAGGGGAAGTGGGCTGGTGATTAATGCATAGCCGTCGGATTCCACACCGATATCCGGGAAAAGCGAAGAGAAAACGGCAATCGCTTGTCCTGAAGCTGGGATCATGACGGTTTGCGACTCTTGCAACGATCCGGACCCTCGAATGATCTGGATCTGAGTCGGAGCGGGTGCGGAATTGGGGTTCACCAGCGAAAGCGCAGTGGTGATTTGTTGATCGAATAGTGCGGGAGTCAAAACGAATTTCGGCATGGCCACGATCTGCCCCGGAACCGCAGTCAATTGGTTCCGTCCTGTATGGAGGATGAGCGCGGAGGCCAGAATCCCGGGCGAAGAGGAGCCGGGCACAAGGTCCACCTTCAGATAACCCGAGAAGACCTTGTCCGCCGTCAATCCAAAGACACTGCTAATGAACTGGGAGAGCTGCCCCGATGCCGGAAAACTCACCACGGCAGGATTCGTGACTCCGCTGCCAGTGAACAGGCTCCCATCGGAGTTAAAGGCGGTGATTCGAACGGTGACAGTGTCGCTGGGAGCTTGCCCTGACACCGCAGCAGTCCCATCGGTAATCAGGAGACGCGTCTCGTAAGGCCCCACGGAAATGGCAAAGGGGATATTCAGGGTCGAGGCAGCGTCCGAGCGCGACACCGCACTCAGGTAACCATTTTCCTTTCCCACGAAAACCATTTCGTAGGCGGTAAACGGTGCCACCGACGACAAGTGAATGTATCCCTTTTCAACCGTTTGACCCGACAGGCTAGAGAAGAGATCACTCAGGCCTTTGATTAACCGCTGGTTGGCTCCTAGTGAAGTCAGGGTGGTCGATTGGACGACATTGCCGTTTGAATCCACGAAATCAGCAGTGATGTCCGAGGGAGCGGGTCCCGCAAGAATTCCCACCTCCAACGCAACGTCGGCCGAGAACTGCTGCGAGCTCTGCAGCGCCACCGGCAAAATGACATCGGTAGAAGGGGCCACCGAGATCGGAGCCAGTTCCAGACGGTTCAGCCCAGCGCTCGGATCCACGTTTCCCACGGGCACGACCCCCAGCGCACTGGTGTTACCCGTTGTCATTTGAATATAGAAATCGGTCGCCGTGCCCAAGTTCGGGAGCATGTCAAAGATATTGCCGACAAACTGTTGGTGTGCCGCCACGGTGAAGGCGCGTGCAGCCGAGACTTGGGCGCCCGTGGAATCGGCAAAGGTCAGCGGCGTTCCATCAGAATTAAATGGGTTAAGACTGACATTGGCCGGTCCGTCGGACAGATTGGTCAAAGCCATCCCCGAGAAACTATCTCCCGCAGAAATCAATCTCGGGAGGGTAAAGGTCAGAATCAGGGGCGAAGTCGCGCGGCCAATGATCAAGGCCCCGGCGTTGTGAGCGGCAGCAGTGGTTCCCGCTTGAGCGCGGCTCAAGGGGGTGAGCGTGTTCGTTGTCCCGCCGGAATAGTTCACGATTTCCTGGTCAATTAACATCGAGCCGAATCCAGTGGGGAAGGTGGAGGTCGAATTGAGGTTCAGGGTGGTGACTACGGCATCAATTGACGTTGTGAGCAATCCCGCGTGGACGGGGAAAAAAGTGACCACGGAACCGGCGTCATGAGCGGCAGCGGTTGTTGATGCCTGGCCCCGCCCGGAAACGACAAACGAGTTGGTCGTGATGGAACTGTAAGCAAGCACCTCGGTGCCGATAGCCACTTCTCCAGTTGCTGGAAAACCGATGGCATTGTCAACATTCAAGAGGGTGTCAGAGGCGGAGATCGGTGATGTCAACGTTGCCTGGGGAAGTGCGAGGGGATTGAGTTGACCGATCAAGAGAACTGTGGAGCTTGCCAAAGACAACAAAAGGAGAGCCAAGTAGGCCAAAATACGCAGTTTATTGGAGATCATCTGCTCCTGCCGGATGGGGTATGCGGTTCTATAACCTATCGGAACACCAACCATTAGATTCAAATTTCCTCGAATAGGTTGAATCGCGACGTAATGATAAAGTCTAAAGACCAAAAAAGCAATGAGAAGTCGCATTGCTGTCACGACTCTTTGATAATGTCCTCATTAGGACTCGATAGAAATGTCCTCTAAGATGGCGCCTCCGAAGGAGGGGCCAGAATGGGGCATTTGCTGATGAGCAAGAAAGAGCGAGAGCGGTTGGTGGAGATGAAGCGGGTGAAAGAGCGGGAAGTGTCGATTCGGGCGGTGGCGGAGCGGTTGGGGATCAGTTATCGGCAAGGGCGGCGGATCTATCAGCGCTACGGGAAGGAAGGGGAAGCGGGGCTGTGTCATCGCAGCCGGGGGCGGCGGTCGAATCGCAGCAAGTCAAGAGAGTTTCGAGCGGCTGTGTTGAAACAATACCAGGAGGAGTTGGGGGGGTGGGGACCGACGCTGGCGGCGGAGAAGTTTCAAGCGCGAGGTCAGGCGGTGGATCATGAGACGCTGCGGCGGTGGTTGTTGGAAGCGGGGCTACGACAGGTGGAGCGGAAGCGATCGCCGTATCGCAGCTGGCGGCAGAGGCGGGCGCGGTGGGGGGAGCTGGTGCAGTTCGATGGCAGTCCTCACGCCTGGTTGGGGGGAGAGCAAAAGCAGTGCCTCATGAATCTGGTCGATGACGCCACGGGGCGGGTGTATGCGCCGTTGTTTGAGGCGGAAACCATTGGGGCGGCGATGCGCACGCTGTGGGACTGGATCGAGCGTTATGGCGTTCCGCACGCTCTCTACACCGATCACAAGAATGTCTATCTGACCGGCCGGGAAGCGACGTTGGAAGAGCAGTTGCGGGGTGAAGTGCCGCGCACCGCCTTCGGCCAGGCCTGCCACCGTTTAGGGATCGTGATTATTGGCGCCAACTCCCCGCAGGCCAAAGGGCGGGTGGAACGCAGTAACGGCGTCTTTCAGGACCGGCTGGTGAAGGAGTTGGCTTGGAACGGCATCACGACGCTGGAGGGGGCCAACGCGTATTTGAAAGCCGACTTCCTCAAACACCTCAATCAGAAGTTTGAGAAGGTGGCGCGGGACGGTGAAGACGCTCATCGCCCGCTTCCTGAAGGGGTGAAATTGGAAGAAGTCTTTGTGCTCGAACAGACGCGCCAAGTGCAACGCGATTGGACGGTCCATTACCAGAACCGGCGGTTTCAGATCTGGCGCCAGACCTGCCTGCCTCCCGCCAAGTCGAAGGTCCTCGTGCAAGAGCGACTGGACGGCTCGCTTCATCTCTTCTATCGAGGCAACCGCGTCGAGTACCAGGAGGTGCTTCTCCCGGGTCCGCTCCTCCTGCCGGCCGAAGCGCCTGTCGTTGTCACGGTGCAGCAAGGGTTGAAGCGAAAACACTGGCCCTCTCCCGATCATCCCTGGAGGCGACCGTTCTTGCGTCCGCTGGCGGCGATTCCTGCTAGCAGGAATAAGGAAGGAAGTTCAACACCCCCTTCTCCTTATTCCACGGCCTGACAGGGCCGCCCTTCTCCGGGGATCACTCCAGTCGCCCTTCGGGCTCCTTGCGCTCTACCCCGGAGAAGAGTTAGGACCAAAACTCAAAAAGAGGACATTTCTAACGAGTTATCTATGAGGACATTTCTAAAGAGCTTTGACATGAGAAGTCGCATTGCATGGAGCGTTCAAAAAACAGGTCGAATATGCGATAATGTGATCGAAGTGATGATTTGCAAGTACCTGCGCTATCATTCGCATCCGAGAGTCGAGGCTGCTCCCCATCATGCACATTGCCACTGAAATCATCAGTGTGGATCAAAAAAAATTCAAGGAATCCGAACTCATTCCCGCCGGCAAGGCGATCCAGGCAGGGCTGGTTGTGGCTTTTCCGACAGATACCTTCTACGGGCTGGGGGCCGATCCCTTTAACCTGGCGGCGGTGGAGCGCGTCTATCAGATCAAAGGACGGCCCCGGTCCAAGCCCTTGTTGTTGCTCCTCGACAATGTGGAACAAATCCCCATGTTGACGGCGGTGCTGCCCGATGACCTTGAGGAGCTCACCGAGGAATTCTGGCCGGGTCCGCTGACGATCGTCATGCGCGCTTCGCACCGCCTTCCTCTCAAAGTGACCGGCGGAACCGGGAACATAGGTCTGCGAATGCCCAATTCAAAGTTAGCCCGGGGACTGATTCGGTCCGCCGGGGTTCCGCTGACCGCCACAAGCGCCAACCTCTCCACGCTGCCTTCGTGTACGACTGCCAGCCAGGTGCTTGGGCAAATTGGTGGCCGCGTCGATATGCTGATTGATGGCGGTCCTGTCCTTGCCGATAAACCTTCAACCGTTGTGGATATGACAGGACCCACGATGAAAATCATACGCGAAGGTGTAATCAGCAGAAGCAAATTGAAAAAATGGCTCTAGCCTGATGACCATGAGAGGGCAATCAAAACGGATTAGAATCTGGCTTCTGTTGGGATTGCTCGTTGTCGTGATCATCATGTATGGCCTGAGGATTTATTCCGCCATCCGGAGACAGGCGACCCGCGACGAAGCCCGGAGTTCCGATTGCATCGTTGTTCTGGGTGCAGCTCAATACAACGGCCGCCCCTCTCCTGTCCTGAAGGCACGCCTGGATCACACCGTCAACCTGTTCAACAGGAAGCTGGCCCCGCGGATTATTACGACGGGGGGCTACGGTCTGGATAAGAGATTCACCGAAGCGGGGGCCGCCAGGGAGTACCTGATGAAACGGGGCGTGCCCGCCGCTGCGATCGAGGTCGACCCCAACGGGGAGACGACTCTGCAAAGCGTCCGCTCGGTCAAAGAGCGGTTGACTCAGGGGGGGTACCGTTCCTGTATTGTGGTGAGCGACGGGTTTCATCTGTTCCGTAGCAAAGCCATCTTTGCATATGAGGGTATCCTCGTGTATCCTTCTCCCGCCCCGGGCAGCCCCATTGAGAACTCTCCAGCGGCCCGGTTCTGGCATTCGCTTCGGGAGGTTTTTGTTTATTGTGCCTTCAGGCTGGGTATTCATATTTAACACTCAGAGAGGGGGAGTGATTCCGTGAAAGGAATGGTTTATCTTTTCGTCATCCTTGTAATCGGGGCCGTTGGTGGCTACCTGGGCGGACAGAAAATCGATGAATGGCGCGCCACAAAGACCACCGCGCAAGGGGTGAGTCAAAAGACAGAGGATTTCACGGCCACACTCCAGGAACTGCTGGACCGGGAGAGGTCCGCGTACCAGAATCACGATGCGGATCAGCTTCTTAATGATTGTGTTTCAGATTATGCGGAGATTAATGGCAACACCGGAGAATCGATGGACCTGGCCCGCGCCCGGCTTTTTTATCATCAATACTTCAAGGCTGGCCAGGCCGTTAATCTCACCGTGGAGAACCTGCAACTGACCCCTTCTCCCAACGCCGTCGTCGCACAAGCCAATTTCAAAAAACTCTCCAACGCGTTTGCGGATCGCAACGTCCATGGGTACAAAGGGCGAGGCACGTGGGTCTTTGTGCGGCAGAATTCAATGTGGCGGCTGGCCTCATTTGCCTGGTCCGAAGAACCCTTTTGATTCCGCCGGTTTTCTCCCAAATGATATCACGACGAGATCACTTGCCCCATTCCGCGACCTTGGCGTGACCATCGTTTTCTACTCCCATCCTGGCACGGACAATGGATTTGGCAGGGGCGTAGAACAGGTTTCTTAGGGGTTCAGGGACGTGCGGCTCCACGGCTTTTGTCCTTCCCTCCAAGATGTGGTATAAACTTTTATCCACGAGTGAGAGGTCTGGCGAAAGAGGACAAAATTGATGGAATCCAAAGAGGACTTGTACGAAAAGGGGGTCATGCTTGCCCTGGAAGACAATCTGCTCGAAGCGATTGAGTGTTACAAAGAGGCGCTTGAAATTGATTCCCAGTACAGCGATGTCTGGCATGCCTTGATCAACGCTTACAGCGCCATCAACGACCTGGATAAGGGCATTGAAGCTGCCAAGCAACTCATCGCCATCGATCCGGACGACATCTTGGCCCATTCGAGCCTCTCCATGCTTTACATGAAGAAGGGAATGAAAAAAGAAGCAGAGGATGAAGGGGCCGTGGCCAAGGTTTTGGGATTTAAGGATATGATGAAATCCACGAAATCAGTGGATGAATCGAAGAAGCTGATCTGAGAGCTTCTCAGCAGAGATATGGCCAGGCCTTCTCTCAAATTGGAGGGGCATCCGCCAGGCCGAACGATACGCCCCACGCCCTTTCATAACGGAAGAACCCCCGCCTCATTTTTCTAATCTTTCAAAGGTCAAGGTTCGGCCCCCTCCGCCATTTCCCTGGTTTCCATTATTAATGTGGTTGTTCATGAGAGCTGCTTTAAGAAATTTGCCCGTATAAGACTTATCAATCTTCGCCACTTGCTCCGGTGTCCCGTAGGCCACGACTTGGCCCCCCGCGTCTCCCCCCTCTGGCCCCAGATCAATCACCCAATCCGAAGACTTAATCACATCCAGGTTGTGCTCAATAATCAGAAGAGAGGCCCGGGCTTCAATGAGTTTGTGGAAGGCGCGGAGGAGCTTATTAATATCGTCGAAATGAAGCCCAGTGGTGGGTTCATCGAAAATGTACAGAACGGAGTCACTGGTGGCTTGGGCGAGATGGGTGGCGAGTTTCACGCGTTGCGCCTCACCGCCCGAAAGAGTTGTTGCCGATTGTCCCAACCGAATATAGCCCAGCCCCACCTCTTCCAGGATTTTGAGCTTTTTGACGATTTTGGGAAAATTCGAGAAAAAGGTCAGCGCTTCCCGGACGGTCATCTGGAGGACCTCGTGGATGTTTTTTCCTTTGTGCTTGACCTCGAGCACGGAGGGCTTGAATCGACAGCCCTTGCACTCTTCACAGATCAACTCCACGTCAGCGAGAAACTGCATCTCCACCGTCACGCGGCCATCCCCCTCGCAGGTTTCGCAGCGCCCTCCGGGGATATTGAATGAGAAATGTCCAGCGTGCATCCCATGCTTTTGCGCTTCCGGGGTGGAAGCAAAAACCTCCCGGATGGCGTCAAACGCCTTGATATAGGTGACGGGATTGGATCGCGGGCTGCGACCGATAGGGGACTGGTCGACGAGAATCACTTCCTTGATATGGGCCCATCCTTCAACCCGGCCGTAGGCTCGATGACTCACCTTTTCTCCCCGGTGTTCACGGTAGGCTTCGTAAATGACATCATGAACGAGGGTGGACTTGCCCGATCCGGAGACGCCGGTGATGGTGACCATCAAGCCCAGTGGAATGGACAAATCGATGTTCTTGAGATTGTGCATTTGCGCGCCGAAAACTTTCAGGTATTTCCCCGTTTGCCGGGCGCGCTGACGGGGCACATTGATCCGCAGATCGCCGTTGAGATACCGTCCGGTCAGCGAATGACCTTCCCGTGCGAGGCTCTCATAGGGGCCGGAGTAGACGACGGTGCCGCCCAGTTCTCCCGCACCTGGACCCAGGTCAAGGATGTGGTCGGCTGCCTTCATCATTTCTGCATCATGCTCCACCACCACGACGGTGTTTCCCAAATCACGCAGGTTCTTTAGCAGGCTGATGAGCCTCTGCGAATCACGAGGATGGAGGCCAATCGATGGTTCATCCAAAATATACAGCGTTCCCACCAGGGAGGAACCGAGCGAGGAGGCCAGCTGAATGCGCTGTGATTCACCTCCGGAGAGCGTCGAAGCCAGCCGGTCCAGCGAGATATAGTGGAGCCCCACTTCAAAAA
The DNA here is from genome assembly GCA_041494885.1 of Terriglobia bacterium. Lineage (GTDB taxonomy): Bacteria > Acidobacteriota > Terriglobia > JAIQFV01 > JAIQFV01 > JAIQFV01. Next base: position 43,553 of record JBGQBO010000006.1, on the reverse strand, counting down.
GGAACTTGAGGCGAAGCCGGATCTCTTCAAGCAACTTGCCGGCGATGGCTTCCTGGAGAGACGTCAAACTGAGGGTTCGGAAGAAGGTGTGTGCCTCCGCAATAGTCATGGCATTGATTTCTGTGACCGCCTTGCCACCCACCTTGACATCCCTCGCTTCAGATCGAAGGCGCGTTCCATGACAGTCGGGACACATGGAGTACCCACGATAGCGGCTCAGAAACACGCGCACGTGAAGTTTGTATTTTTTCCGTTCGAGGTATTGAAAGAACCCCTTCAGCCCCAAAAACCGCCCTTGCCCTTCCAGAATGACCTTCTTGTGCTCCTCCGAAAGTTGTTGGTAGGGAACATTAAGGGGAATACCTTTTTCACGGGCCAGCTTTCGCAGTTCAATCATCGGATGTCGATATTGGAGTTTCGTCCATGGCTCGATGGCCCCGCCTTCAAGGGACTTGTTCTTGTCCGGAATCACCAGGTCAAGATCAAAATCGATGGTGTTCCCAAAGCCCTGACACCGCGGGCACGCGCCGTAAGGATTGTTGAAGGAGAAGAGTTGAGGTTCCGGCTCAGGGTAGGAGATGTTGCACTGCTTACACTCAAACTTGTCGCTGAAGAAGAGCAGGGGTTCTCGCTGATTCGCCTCAGACGTCCCGGACCACTCTCGTTGAGAGGATTCGGCCGGTGTGACCGGGCTGCCTTCGCGACTTGCCACCAACTGGATAATGGCTTGGCCCTTGCCGCCCTTAAAGCAGATCTCCAATGAATCGATGAGACGCTGACGAATTTCAGGGCTCACCGAGAGCCGATCGACCAGCACATAGATGGGTTCGTCCAGGTTCAAGTCGATGAGCGACTCGGGCGTGGAGAATTCAAAAACCCGGCTGTTTTGAACAAGTCGCCCGAAGCCGTTTTTGCGCAGCTCACTCAAGGTCTCTTTGACAGCGACAGCCTGCGGAGTGGGGCCGGGTTTCGACTTCTTCAGGCGGGGTCCTTTAGGGTCGGGAGGGCGTGCCGTCGGATTGGAATCGTGAACTGTGAACAGAACGTAGAATCTCGTGCCTTCCGGGAGTTTGAGAATTCTTTCCGCGACTTGATTGGGAGAATCTTTCTGAATCGGTTCTCCGCAACGGCGGCAGTAGGTGACGCCGATGCGGGCGAACAGCAGCCGCAGAAAATCATAAACTTCGGTGGTGGTGGCCACCGTGGACCGCGGATTTCGAGAGGAGGTCTTCTGTCGGATAGCGATGGCCGGCATAATGCCGTCAATGCCATCCACATCAGGTTTCTCGATGCGCTCCAGAAATTGTCGGGCGTAGGCGGACAGGGATTCGATGTAACGTCGCTGCCCCTCGGCATAAAGCAGATCAAATGCGAGTGACGATTTTCCCGAGCCGCTCACGCCGGTCACGACCGTGAGGCTGTTGAACGGAAGTTCAAAGGAGACGTTCTTGAGATTGTTGACGCGTGCGCCTCGAACAATGAGATTACTATTCGACTCCATCCGAAGGCTCTACCCGCTCCGCGATTAAAGTGGCGGCCTGATAGCGAACTCTGCGGCCGCTTTCATAAATGGGTGATTATAAGTTGAATTGGCATGATTGTCAAAAAAGGGGACCGCGGGCCCGGCGGTGCAGCCTGCCGGGGAGGGTGCCAACAACGCGGTGAGGAATAGAGTTCAGCCAGTGCTGGGCGCTCTCACGATCGCGGCGAGCCTTCTTTAATTGACCGCTTACGCTCAGGATCTTTACTGCACGCTTTGTGGCAGCATGAAGTTCATGGTCTTGTCTTTGGTCCGGGCAGTTTCGATTGAGGTCCGGATCCGAGTGTCAGGATTCAGGACCGTTTCGTCAACTGACAAGACCAATCTTCAGCAGGAGATCGAGTGGACGCAATCCAATCTAAAGTGGCAATGGGGGGCCATGGAGTACCGCACACACACCGCTGACGATGGGCAAAATCCACCTGATGGGGCGGGAGAGTTCGCAGGGTTTCGAGAAAATCAGGTTATGGATGTGTCGTCACGCAGCCTCAGAAGGGACTGAGCATTCTGTTGGAGGACCTCCAAACGCTCCGCTGAAGTGAGGGAAAGCGTCCAACGAATCACCGTCAAATCTACTCCCTCTTCGCTATAGGGAGGTTAATCATGCATGGCCCCCTTATCGCCCGAACGAGTCATTGATTTCCTGATCGGCCTCATGGTCTCCCGCCAGGGCTTCGGAAGTCCTTGCAAGCACCGTTGCTCACAGGTTCAACTTGGATTTCGCCAGCAAGAGCCCGGCAATGGTCTTGGCGTCGATGATGTCGCCTCCAAACAACATGGCGAAGACCTTCTCCCGCGAAATGCAATGGCATTCAATGCTCTCGTCACTGTCGGGATGCGCCTCGGCCTTTGTCAGTTGGGAGGCGACAAGCAGATGCATCTGTTCATCCGTAAATCCGGGCGCTGAATAGAACTTGGCCAGTTCCGATACCGCACCCGCACGATAGCCGGTTTCCTCCTCCAACTCCCGGCCTCCAGCCTGGAGAATGGTCTCCCCATTCTCAACACTCCCCGCAGGAAGTTCCCACAGAAAATCATCCACCGCATAGCGGTACTGACGAATGAGGACGATTTCGCTCTTGTTGATCATGGGCAGGATGACGACGGCGGGGGGATGGCGAACCACCTCCCGTGTGGTCGAGCGGCCGCTGGGTTCAACGACATAATCTTGAACCAGCTCGATCGTCCGTCCTGTAAAGACCTTTTTCGAGTTGAGTATTTTAGATTTCGGCATGATATCGACACTTCGCTTTCCATCATGGCCACCCTCATGATTAAGATAAATCCCAAACCGGCAACCGCCGCGGAGGCGCTAGGAGCGCCGAGACAAATCAGGTTCGGTATAAGGCGTTTATTCTGATGTAATCTTCGGTCAAATCGCAAGTCCAAACTGTAGCTGAGTGGTGCCCCTGTCCAAGGCGGACATCGATCTGGATCTCCGGGTTTTGCAGCAATTCCTTGGCGCGCACTTCGTCAAAGCGCGTCGGTTGACCGCGGCGACAAACCTGAAGGCCGTTCAAAGAGATGTCCACTCGCTCCGGGTTCAGGGGAACTCCTGAATAGCCGGCAGCGCAAATGATGCGCCCCCAATTGGCATCGGCCCCGGCAATCGCCGTCTTGACAAGCGAGGAGTTCGCAATGCTCCGGGCGACCCGTTCACACTCAAGGGATGTCCGGCCTCCGTTGACGTTGACTGAAATAAACTTCGATGCTCCCTCGCCATCACGGGCAATTTTCTGGGCCAGCGAAGTACACACGTGGAGGAGCCCCTGCAAAAAATGGTTGAACGAACGACCTTTCCTCGAAATCGTGGGTGCACCATTCGCCCCGTTCGCCAGCAGAAAGAGCGAGTCGTTGGTTGACGTATCGCCGTCCACCGTGACCCGGTTAAAGGAAACCTCCGCGGCCAGGCGCAGCGCTTCTTTCAAAAGGGAGAGGGAGAGGCTTGCATCCGTCGTGAGAAAAGCCAACATGGTCGCCAGGCGCGGCTGAATCATACCGGCGCCTTTGGCGGTCCCGGCAATGGCGACCGCTCGACCCCCCAGCCGCGAGCGAACGACGCAATTCTTCTTCCGCGTATCCGTAGTAAGAATGGCCTCAGAAAAATCAGGACCTCCGTGATTTGAAAGCCGCTCGACAACCTTCGGGATACCGCGCGTGATCCGATCCATGGGAAGTGCCAGGCCGATCACTCCAGTCGAGGCGACGAGGGCAGAACCTTTGGGAATCTTCAAAGCACCCGCTGCCATCCGGGCCATGCGCTCAGCGTCTTGCAGGCCACGCTTTCCCGTGCAAGCATTGGCATTTCCAGAATTCACAATAAGGGCTCGCACCCGTCCCCGCCCCTCCAAAAGGAGTCTGCGCGAAATCAACACGGGCGCGGCCGCGACGCGGTTTCGCGTGAACAGCGCGGCCCCCAACGCAGGCAATTCACTGAACAAGATTGCCAGATCCTTCTTCTGCGAGCCGGGTTTGATTCCTGCGGCGAGGGCAGCGGCTTTGTACTTGAGAGGTGTGGTCACACCCCCTTCAATTTCCATCCAACGATCACTTGGCCCGGTCATGAAGGTTCAGCTCGCTCCTGCGATCGCCTAAAAGTGGGTTCTTCGATTTTGAAAAAGTTCCGGCGTCTAACCAGTACAATCCTTCCCGGAAGAACAAGGCGTAGACGCGTGATGGGTCGAGAGGGTCCGGTAAAATGGACCGGAACTTCAGCCCCCATCCGGCCTGGGGGCTGATCAAATTCCAGGTTTCCCCCCGATCTGCCGAATGATAGATCGAACCCCAATGGGATTCGGTCACATAAATTTCAATTCCGCGGTGGATGTCGAAACGAATATCCCCAATATCCGAGCGGGGCAAGCCGATCCCCGAGCGAGCCCAGGTCGCTCCGCCATCGATCGACCGGTACACGCCTCGTCCCGTTCCCACCAGAACCACCTCTTCATCGTCCGGAAGGGCAGCAATGAAATGAACGGGAATTGGACCCTCTTCAAGAGGGATCACGTTCCAGTGTATACCCCGATCCTTTGAGAAGAGCAGACCGGAGGAGCTGCCGTAAATGATTCGTCCATCCGTCAGAGCAAGGACGGTGGACCCTCTGCCGCCAACGGCGGGAAGCGCAAGCGGCTTCCAGTTCGCGCCCGCATCGCGCGAAACAAAGAGTCCTCGCTGAGATACGGCATAGAACGGTCGACCGGGAGACGGGTCCCCCGAAAAGCCCGTCACCCCACCCAATCCTGACGTTGCTCCGGGGGCCGAGCGGGGTGGATTCGAAGGCACTGCCCGGGATCCCACCACCCGATCCGCACGTTTCCAACGACCCGTTGAGGAGGTCAGCACAAAAGCTCCCTCCGAAGTTCCAGCCCAAAGGGAGGGATCTGATGGAGATTGGAAAAGGGTATACACGTCCGTGGTGGTCAATCCATCAATGGTTTGTCGCCAGGAGAGACCTCCATCCTCTGTCCGGAACACCCCCCCATTTTCGGAATCATATAAAACTCCGACATAAATTCTTCCCCGTGTCTGGCGGTCGAAGAGCACGGAGGAGACAGCGCGGCTGGTGAATCCGTCATTGATGGGAATGAACTGTCGGCCCCCATTGGTGCTCAACAAAATCCCCGAATCATCGGTCGCCAGCAGGATTCTGGAATGATCCCGGGAATCGAGGACAATGGAGTTAACGGTGAGGGTGCGGGCGGTCATGCGATTCCAGCTGACGCCCCCATCCGTCGTCTTCCACAAACCCTCCGTTGTGCCGGCATAAATGACTTTGGGGTCGTTGGGATCGGCCACGATGGAGCGAGTCCGACGACTGGATGGAGGGATTCCTTTGAACTTCGACCAGAGGCTTCCTCCGGTGCTGGTTTCATAAATCCCGCTACAAGCGCTGAGAAGAACGCTGTCAGGGAGGGTGGGGTGGATGAAGATCGCGAAGACGTCCGAATCTTCGATCATCCCGCGATGAATCTGAAACCAGGAATTTCCTCCATCGGTGGTCTTCCAGGGCAAGTGCCACGTGCCCGCGTAAATGATCTGAGGATCCCTGGGGTCGACCGCGATGGATTCTACATTTCGAATCTCCGCGTGATGCGAGGGAGAAATTCGCTTCCAAGACTGTCCGCTGTCCGTAGTTTCAAATACTCCCTGGAGCGTGCCGGCCACAAGGAGTTGGTGATTGCTGGCCGACATCGCCAAGGCGCGCACGGACTGTCCTTTCATGTCCGGCAATTCCTTCCACGTCCGCCCGGCGTCGAGGCTGAGAAATATTCCACCCTCGTCATTACTTGTGACCGACCACACTCCAGCATAAAGACGATCGGAATCGGTGGGGTCGACCACAATGTGATCCACAATGAGATCCGGCGTCGGCGCGACAGCAGTTATACGTTCCCAGCGGGCACCCTCGTTCGTGGAGATGAAAATTTGACTGTCCACGGTCCCAAGATATAGACGCTGGGGTCGATTGGGATCCTGAACCAACGACCGCACATCGCCCCCAAAAGGGCCCAAAGATCGCCATTGGGCGGAGGATGCGACGGGACAAAATAAAGAAACCAGGAAAAATCCTGTTAGAAGAAATTGAAATTTGATTGCTTTCATACGGGTACGAGAGAATGAATTATGGCGAGGAATTGATATTTGTAAAGAGAAAACATGCACGGGGCATAAAACTCCAAGGCGGACCTCGGGGGAGGCAGTCTCGTCCCTCACAACTTCTTAATCATGGCGATCTCGTTACAACTATTGAAAAAAGAGCAGTTGATGCAGTCTTTCCATACTTTCAACGGAAGACTATTATGAGGCACTTGCTCGAACCCGAACTTTGAGAAGAATTGAGGAATGTATGTGAAGGCGAATACCGTGGCTGCCCCCATTGTGCGCGCCTCTTCAATCAATCGAAGCACGATCTCGCGCCCCAGTCCAAAGTTCTTGTAAGCCGGGGCCACGGCCAGGGCCCGCACCTCCGCCAGGTCCTCCCAGAAACAATGTAGGGCCCCCAGACCGACCACCCGGCCCTTGTCCTCGACCACCCAGAAGTCGCGAATGTTCTCGTAAATTTGCATGAGGGATCGCGGGAGCATCAGCCGTTGACTGGCATAGATATCAATAATCGACTGAATCGCGGAGGCGTCGGAAAGCCTCGCGCCGCGCATCGCGAATTCCCGCGTCTGTTCGCAGGATGGATGACTACTGGATCTGGGCAATATAGCGTTTGGCATTTTCAATGGCTTTTCTGACCGGGTTTGTCGCCGTCCCTCCCTTCAGAAATTTGCTCTCGATACTCCGTTTTAAACTAAGGGCATCAAAAATGTCCGCTTCAAACAATGATGAAAAGGATCTGAATTCTTCCAGGCTTAATTCCTCAAGGGAGACTTCGCGCCGAAGCGCATGGAGAACAATTCGGCCGACCGCTTCGTGCGCCGACCGGAAGGGGAGTCCCTTGCGAACCAAGTAATCGGCGCAATCCGTGGCATTCAAGAATCCGGATTCCGCTGCCACCCGCATACTGTTTACTTTGACCTTGAGCGTCCGGACAACCACAGTCATCCCCGCCAAGGCCAGGTCGAGCGTCTCGATGGTATCGAAGAGGCATTCCTTGTCCTCTTGGAGGTCCTTGTTGTAGGCCAGGGGCAGAGCTTTCAGGGTGACCAGGAGGTGGTGCAGGTTCCCGTAGACCCGTCCCGTCTTTCCACGGATCAGCTCCAAAGCATCCGGATTCTTCTTTTGTGGCATGAGACTGCTGCCGGAAGTGACGGCATCGCTCAGTTCAATAAAATCAAACTCCGCGGTCGAATAGAGGATCAAATCTTCGGCAAGGCGACTCAGATGCATCATCAGGATTGAGGAATCAGAGAGGACTTCCACGGCAAAATCCCGATCGCTGACCGCGTCGAGACTGTTCCTGGAAATCGATTCAAATCCCAATTCCCTGGCCAAAAACTCCCGATCGATTGGGAACCCGCCTCCGGCCAGGGCACCGGACCCCAGCGGCATTACGTTGAGGCGGTTTTGGGTCGATGTCATCCGCTCCCAATCCCGCGAAAACATTTCGAAGTATGCCATCCAGTAATGCGCCAACAACACCGGCTGGCCTCGCTGCAGATGCGTATACCCGGGGAGAATGGCAGTCAAATCCCGTTGTGCATTGGTGAGCAACGCCCCCATCAAAGTAGCGAGCTTCTTTTGCAATTGCCGGCAATGGTGCCGCAGGTAGAGGCGAAGGTCCAAGGCGACCTGGTCATTCCGGCTTCGACCGGTATGGATTTTGCCCCCCATTTCCCCCACGCGCTCGATGAGCTTCGCTTCAACGAAGGAGTGTACATCTTCGTATTTTGTGAGGGCGTTGAGGAGGAGTCGAGGTTGGGAGCAGCAATCCCGCCATAAAGATCCTAAGGCGCTCCGGATCGCCGATCCTTCATTCCTCTTGAGCAGCCTGGCCCGTTGAAGCGCCTTTGAATAAGCGACGCTCCCCTCAATGTCGAACGCGAGAAGCCGGTAATCGAAGGGGAACGAATCATTCAGCCGGGAAAACTCCGGCGCCGCGGGCTGCCGGAAACGGCCCCCCCACAAGGTCCTCGAACGCGTTGAATTACGTTTGATAAGTCGCTTTGACTTCCTCTGATTTTCCATCCAGCATCGCTTTCACTCTAATTGGAAGCCCCAGGCAGTTGATGAAGCCCTCGGCGTCTTTCTGATTGTAGGTGTCGCCCATCGTGAAGGAGGAAAGGTCTTCCCGATAAAGCGAGGTCGGTGAGGAGCGCTTGATGACGGCGACATTTCCCTTGAAAAGCTCCAGGGTCACCTCACCGGTCACTGTTTTCTGCGTCTCGTTCACAAAGGCATCCAGCGCTTCCCGCAAGGGTGTAAACCACTGGCCATAGTAGACCAGCTCAGCATACCGGATCGCCAGCTGCTCCTTGAGATGCAGAGTCTCGCGGTCAAGGCACAATGACTCAAGCTCGTGATGGGCGTTATGCAAAAGCGTGCCGCCTGGGGTCTCGTAGCAGCCCCGCGACTTAATGCCCACCAGCCGGTTCTCAACCAGGTCGGTCCGTCCGATGGCATGATCACCCCCCAGGGTATTGAGAACCTCCAGGAGCGCGACCCGGTCCAGGAGCTCGCCATTCACCCTGACCGGGGTTCCATGCTCAAATCCGATGGTCACTCGCGAAGGTCGGTCCGGAGCCTGCTGCGGAGACCGCGTGATCATCCACATCGATTCTTCAGGGTCATTGTTCAGGTTCTCCAGCCGCCCTCCCTCGTGAGACACATGCCAGAGATTTCGGTCGCGGCTGTAAATCTTTTCCTTCGACGCCGTGATTGGAATTTTCCGGGCTTCCGCATAATCAATCGCATCCTCTCTCGATTGGATCGACCACTCCCGCCACGGGACGATCACCTTGAGTTGAGGAGCAAGTGCCATGTAAGTCAATTCAAAGCGCACCTGGTCATTCCCTTTGCCCGTGCACCCATGCGCCACAGCATCCGCGCCTTCGATTCGGGCGATCTCCACCTGGCGCTTTGCAATGGCGGGCCGAGCGAAGGAAGTCCCCAGCAGATACTTGGATTCGTAAATGGCGCCTGCGCGCAGGGTTGGCCAGATGTAATCCCTAACCAGTTCATCCCGGAGGTCTTCGATGTAAATCTTCGAAGCACCCGTAGAGAGGGCCTTCTCTCGCACCCCTTCCAATTCTTCGGCCTGGCCTACGTCAGCCGCCATGGCAACAATTTCGCAGCCATAGTTTTCCTTCAACCAGGGAATAATGATGGAAGTGTCCAGGCCCCCCGAATATGCTAACACCACCTTTTTTACTTTTGTTGACATCGATTTCGCCTCTTTATGCTAGATGTAAATTAAGAACGGACTCCCCTTGGATGGAACAAGATTCGCTTCGCAGGCCGTATCCGTCCCCGTGAAAATCTTTTTCCCCTTGGACTCCCCCCCCACACTTCTGGTAAGGCCAGAAGGGAGCCAGGCGGGATCCCCTGCGAGGAACAACACCATCGATGCTTGCAGCGCGGTGTTGCTCATAAGGCGGCAAACACCTCCTCCAATCCCGCAATCAGACGATCGATTTGGGCCACGGTGATGATGTAGGGTGGCAAGAAACGCAGCACCTTTTCGTGGGTGCAGTTGATGACATAACCATGCTCGAGCATGGCGCGAACGATGCTTTTCCCAGGGAACTCGAGTTCCATCCCAACGATCAGTCCCTCGCCCCGCACCTCCCTCACGAACGAAAACTTTCTCTTCAATTCTCCCAACCGCTCAGCAAAATAGATTCCGAGCTGACGGATGCGCTCCAGCAGTCCCTCCTCCTCGATCATCTGGAAGAACTCGAGGCTCAAACGACAGGCGAGCGGACCTCCTCCAAAAGTGGACCCGTGCGTACCGGCAGAAAAATCATCCCGGGTTGCCGACGTACCCAGCAACGCTCCCATGGGGATTCCCAGGCCGAGCGGCTTCGCCAGAGTCACCAAGTCCGGCTCCACCCCTTTCCCCTGATAGGAAAGATAGGATCCCGTTCTTCCCAGACCACATTGAATCTCATCGAAGATCAAGAGCGCCTGATAGCGGTCGCACAGTGCCCGCGCTGTGCGAAGGAATAGCTGCGAAAGCACACGGATGCCGCCCTCCCCCTGAATGGGTTCCATAATGACCGCGCAGGTTTTGTCATTCACCGCCGCCTGGAGCGCTGCGGTGTCATTGGCCGGGACGAAATGAACACCCGGCAGCAACGGTTCAAAGGGATCCCGGTATTTTTTTTGCCCGGTCAAGGAAAGGGCGCCAAGGGTGCGGCCATGAAAGGAATTCTCCAAGGCAATGATCTCGTGCTTGGCATGGAGCGCGCCCCCTGAGGCGCGAAAAGCATGATTCCTTGCGACCTTGATGGCCGCTTCGATGGCTTCGGTCCCGCTGTTACAGAAGAAGGCGCGCTGCAGGCCCGAGAGGGAACACAGTTTTTGAGCCAGTGGCGCCTGGTATTCGTTATGAAAGAGATTGCACACGTGGATAATTTTTGCCGCTTGATCGGCCAGCGCCGCGACGATGCGGGGATGGTTGTAACCGAGGGCGTTGACCGCAATCCCGCCCAGGAAATCCAGGTAGCACTTCCCGTTCTCATCATAGAGCTCGGCTCCCTGTCCGCGGACGAATACAATCGGCGTGCGGTCGTAAGTGGGGAACACGTATTGTTGATCCAGCGGGATGACAGAGAGACCCGAAGTGGTCATCGGTTAGAGCTCCCCTCGCAGCACAGAGCCAAGAGGTTCTCCCTGGCTGATCAATCGCTTCAAGCAATTCTCCGCGGCGCCATTCAGGATGTTGATCTCACTCACTCCTCCCTCGAGCGCGGCCAGGCAGGCCTTCAGCTTTGGAAGCATGCCTCCGGAAACGACCTTCTGAGCCACCAGTCGGCTGATCTTGCGTGGGTCGATCCTGGGGATGACTGACTTCCGTTCATTCAGAACTCCATCGACGTCGGTCAGAAATACAAGTTGACCGGCGCGAAGGGCGATGGCGCAGGCCGCGGCCATCTGATCCGCGTTGATGTTGTAATAATGATGGTCCGGTCCCAGGGCGATGCAGGCGATGACCGGCAGGTAATCGTTTCGCAAGAGCAACTCCATAAGATCAGTTTGGATGCTTGAAACGGATCCGACATAGCCGTAATCCACCTCTGCGTGCCGCAGCTTCTCAGCCCAGATCCCGCCTCCATCGCCGCCACACAGTCCAACGGCGCGACGACCGGTCGAGACGAAACTAGCGACAAGCTTCTTGTTGACCAAGCCCGCCAGCACCATCAAAGCGGCCTCCAGCGTCTCCGCGTTCGTGAGCCGCAGCCCGTCGTGGAAGTGAGACGGGAGGTCCAATCGATGCAGAAGGGAGGTGAGATGCTTTCCGCCCCCGTGCACAACAATGATCTGATTTCCTGCCGTCAGGAGGTCCGCAATCTGGCGGGCGATGATCCGCTGGTGCGTCTCGGCATTCAACAGGCTCCCGCCGATTTTGACAACGATCCGGGTTGCCATGGCTTACTCCAACCCGGTCTGTTCCGCCCAGCCCAGCATCAGGTTCATGTTCTGGACGGCTTGACCGGCTGCTCCTTTCACCAGATTGTCGAGGCAGGACACCATCACGATCCAGCATGAACCCGGTTCCGAACGAATGCCAAGGTCGCAATAGTTGGAATGCGTCACCCACCTGACCTGGGGCAATTCGCCGCTTGGGAATACCCGCACGAAAGGGGCATCGGCATAGAACTGCGCCAGCGTGTCGCGCAGCTCCTCTTCGGTCAGCGGGACCCGGGTCTTGAGGTACAAGGTCGAGAGGATCCCGCGATTGATCGGAAGCAGGTGAGGCGTGAAGATCAGCTTGTCATCCTCCTCCAGCCCGAGGTGCTGTTTGATCTCGGGAAGATGCCGATGGGTGAAGACCGAATACGCCCGGAATGACTCGGACACTTCACAAAAATGTGTGTTCTGGGTGGGCTGCTTTCAGGCGCCGCTGACACCTGATTTGCAGTCACAAATGACCGGGGAGGCCTTGTCGATCCATCCCTTCTTGATCAGCGGAAGCAACGGCAGGAGGACGGACGTGGCATAGCACCCGGGATTGGCCACCCACTGCGCCCGCGAAATGGCTGCTCCATTTCCCTCCGGCAGGCCATACACAAACCGCGAAAGGAGCTCCGGTGCCTTGTGAGTAAAGCCATACCATCGCGGGTAAAGCGACGCGGGATGCAGGCGAAAGCTCCCGCTCAAATCGATCACCTTGAAAGGTTGGGAGGTGTAACGGGGAATCAATTCGAGGGACGTTTCGTTGGGGGTGGCAAAGAAGACCATCTCGGGTCGGGACTCCAGAAACTCTGCCTCATCAAAGGGCCTCACGGTGAGCCGGGTTTTTCTTCGCGGAAGAAAATCCAGATCGTGGGAAGGCAGAGGCGATGTTTTCGCTCCGTGGGGGGCGCCCGAGGCATGACCGGAGGGAGAAGAGAAGAGGCTCAATCGATGGACTTGGGGATGTTGACTCAGGAGGCGGGCCAATTCCATCCCCGAGTATCCGGAAGCACCCAACACGGCCACATGAATAGTTTTTGGGTCGCGTCTGACCTGTGATTTCAATTCGAAGACACCAGATTCATAAATTTCCGGCGAAGGCTCCGGGCGGTTGCTGCGGAACGAGTCACAACCAGAATCGTGTCGTCACCCGCCACAGTGCCTACAATTTCAGGGAGCGCGGCGTTATCCAGGGCGATGCCGAGCGCGTTGGCGCTGCCGGTGGGCGTCTTGACCACCAGCAGGTTGTTGGCCGCCGTGGCCTCCCGCATGAACTCCCGCAGGAATCGGCGCAACTCGCTGTTCGACGCATGCGGGGCCTCCACCACCTGGGCGAGCAGCTTGTACCCTTCGCCGGTTTTGACGAGCCCCAATTCCGAAAGATCCCGTGACAGGGTCGCCTGGGTGGCTTCAAACCCCAGCTTGCGCAGCTCCTGTTGAAGCATTTGCTGGTTCGGAACCGGCTTCAGCCGCACCAGCCGGAGGATCGATTCGTGCCGTAATTGTTTGGTCATTGTCAGCCGTCGCCCGAATGCATATTTATTTGAGAGCGCGCATAATTATACGGAGACAAGCGCCGTCGTCAAGGAAAACTTTCAGGAGGGGCTTGATCGCCGGGGAGACGACCAAGGACGCGGCCGAGCGACCCGGGGGTGAGCCGGTGTCCGGGCCGCTCCGCCGGGAACCGGGGGCGGGAGCGCGGGTCCCCCGGGGGCGAGGATCCAAGCTCCATTCACCGGGGAAGGGCCGGGGGATTTCGAGAAGGGCTTGACATTGGGTATCACTTCGAATAGTCTGAGCCCTCTTTACCCTTGAATTGATCGTGGTTTTCCTCCTGCCCCATGCGAGCTGTCGATATCATCAAAAAGAAGCGTGATCACGGGGTCCTCTCTGAAAGCGAAATCTCATTTTTTGTCTCCAACCACACCAAGGAAAATATTCCCGATTACCAGGCGTCGGCGCTGTTAATGGCGATGTTTCTGAACGGTTGCAACGTGGAAGAAACCGTCGCCCTGACGCACGCCATGATTGAGTCGGGCGCCACGATGGATTTATCGGACCTCCCCGGGCCGAAAGTGGATAAACATTCCACGGGAGGCGTGGGCGATAAAACCTCGTTTGTGCTCGCGGCTTTGGCTGCCGCGGGGGGAGTGTATGTGCCCATGATCTCGGGCCGGGGTCTGGGGCATACCGGCGGGACCCTCGACAAGCTCGAGTCGATTCCCGGATTCAACGTCAACCTCTCGCTCTCCCAGTTCAAAGCGATGCTGAAAGAGGTCCGTTGTGGCTTGATCGGACAGACGAAAGACATCGCCCCCGCGGACAAGAAACTGTATGCCTTGCGGGACGTCACCGCCACGGTAGAAAGCTATCCCCTGATCTCCGCCTCCATCATGAGCAAGAAGCTCGCGGAGGGGATTGACGGCTTGGTCCTCGATGTCAAGACGGGGGTCGGGGCCTTCATGAAAACGCTTGAAGACTCCCAGCGGCTGGCGCGGACCATGATTGAGATCGGCAAGGGCATGGGGAAGCGGGTCGTCGCCCTCATCACCGACATGAACCAACCGCTGGGCAACCGCGTGGGAAATTCTCTCGAAATCATCGAGGCGTTGGAGACCCTCAAAGGGAAAGGCCCGGGCGATCTGACTTACTTGTCCGTGGAACTGGCGGCCCATATGCTTGTCCTGGGTGATCCGGCGCGGACCCTGGAGGAAGCTCGCCAAAAAATCCTGTCCCTGCTCAAGAGTGGCGCCGGGCTGGAGACCTTCCGCAAGATCATTCAACTGCAGGGGGGCAACCCGCGCGTGGTGGAGGATTACAGCCTGCTTCCCGCCGCCCAGAAGCGGTTTCGATTCTCGTCCATGTCGACGGGGTTCATCGAAGGGATCCACGCGGAGAAAGTTGGCGTGGCGGCGATGCTGCTGGGGGCGGGGCGCGAGCGCCTCGATTCCAAGATCGACCACGCCGTCGGCCTCGAGCTTCACAAGAAAGTGGGAGACCCGGTCGAGGCCGGAGAGAACTTGTGCACGGTCCTTTACAACGACGAGTCTCGATTGGCCTCCGCGCTGGAGCACCTCAACTCGGCCTACTTGATCTCCCCCGTGTCCATCAAAGTTCCACCCCTCATTTACGAAGTCCTGGAATAGGATTCTGGAGGCGCCTCGATGCATCACTTCACTGGGCTCGTGGGATTGGTGACCATCCCCCTGCTGGTTTACTTTCTGTCGACGAATCGGAGGGCCATCCGTTGGAAGACCGTCGGATGGGGACTCGGCCTGCAGATCAGCTTTGCTTTGCTGGTGCTCAAATGGACGCCGGGGGTCTATTTATTCAAGAGGCTCGGTGACGCTATCAACAAGTTGCTCTCCTATTCTCAATACGGTTCAAATTTTGTTTTTGGGCCGCTCGGCTCGCGGGCGGCGATGATCCATTTCATTGAAAGCGTGGTCGGCCACCCGCTCCAGGAGGGAGATCCCGCTCTGAATTTTGTGAGCATCTTTGCGCTCCAGGTTTTGCCCACCATTATTTTTATTGCGGCGCTGTTTGCCATCCTCTATTACCTGGGCGTGATGCAAGTCATCGTTCGAATTTTTGCCAAGGTCATGACGTGGCTGATGGGTGCCAGTGGCGCTGAATCGCTGAATGTTGCTGCCTCCATCTTCATGGGTCAGACCGAAGCTCCCTTGACCATTCGACCCTATTTGAATGACATGACGGAGTCCGAACTGATGTGCGTGATGACTTCAGGCATGGCTCACATTTCGGGCGGGATCATGGCCGCCTACATTGCCTTTGGCGCCCGTGCCGAGAATCTGCTCACCGCCGTCATCATGACCGCTCCCGGGACCATCATGATGGCCAAGATGCTTGTTCCAGAAACCGGTGAACCGAAGACGGCGGGGAAGGTCAAGCTGGAGGTGGAGAGGACCGATGTCAACATCCTCGATGCCGCCTCCCGGGGAACGGGCGAGGGGCTCAGCCTCGCACTCAATGTGGCCGCCATGCTGATTTCTTTTATTGCCCTTATTTATCTTTTGAACGGCCTGCTAGGTTTGGTTCCTTTTCACGGGGCCCCGTTGAGCATGGAAAGAATCTTCGGGGCTGTTTTTGCCCCGGTGGCCTGGGCCCTGGGAATTCCCTGGAAGGATTGCGTCGATGTGGGGAATCTGTTGGGGACACGACTGGTCTTGAACGAATTCATCGCGTACAGCGCTTTGGGCGCCAAGAAAGCGTTTCTCGACCCGAGGTCTTTCACCATCGCGACCTTTGCCCTGTGCGGGTTTGCTAATTTCTCGTCGATTGGGATTCAGATTGGCGGCATTGGAGCGCTGGCCCCAAGCCGCCGCCATGATCTGGCTCGTCTTGGACTGAAAGCCGTGCTGGCAGGAACGCTTGCAAACTTTTTGACGGCCTGCATCGCCGGAATCCTACTTTAGAAACACTGGGTCCGAGGAAGCTTCCATGAGTGAATTTGAAAAAGTCCAGGTGGCAGTCAAGTTCCTGAATCAGAAGTCGGGGGTGCGGCCCCGGATTGCCATCGTGCTCGGATCGGGACTGGGCGCGTTTGGTGAGCAGGTCGCCAACCGGCAGGTCATTCCATACGCCGAAATCCCGCATTTCCCCAGATCGACGGTGCAAGGTCATTCCGGCAACCTTGTTTTGGGGGAGATCGGAAAAGTGCCGATTGCAGTCATGCAGGGGCGGGTGCACTACTATGAAGGCTATTCGATGCAGGAAGTCACGTTTCCGACCAAGGTGCTGGCGCGATTCGGGATTCAGCGGCTCATCCTGACCAATGCAGCCGGGGCGATCAACAAGAGATTCAAGCCCGGGCGATTGATGATCATCGAAGATCACCTTAACCTGCAGTCGACGAACCCACT
Organism: Terriglobia bacterium; assembly: GCA_041494885.1. Taxonomy (GTDB): domain Bacteria; phylum Acidobacteriota; class Terriglobia; order JAIQFV01; family JAIQFV01; genus JAIQFV01. The sequence continues at coordinate 27,068 of JBGQBO010000006.1, read as the reverse complement.
GCTGGGCCCCAACGAAGATCGCTTTGGCCTGCGATTCTTTGATCTCTCGGACGCCTACGACAAGGAAATGCGGAAGGTGGCCTCCGCCGCGGCCCGCAAGCTGACTATGACGATCCACCGGGGAGTCTACGCCGGTCTTACCGGCCCGAGCTATGAGACCCCGGCTGAAATCCGGATGTTGCGGACATTGGGCGCCGACGCCGTCGGCATGTCCACGGTCCCTGAAGTGATCGTGGCGAATCACATGAGCGTGAAGTGTCTGGGGATTTCCTGCATTACGAACATGGCGGCCGGTGTGGTTCCACAAAAGGTCAACCACGAGGAAGTGATGCAAACCGGCGAACGGGTGAAAGACGATTTCATTCGTTTCCTGCAAGCCATCGTTCCTCGCCTGGCCGAGCTGGACTTCAAGAACCCATGAGCAAACCCATATCAAGTCAAAAGCTCATCCGACTCGCGAAAACTGCCCGCGAACGAGCGCATGCTCCCTTCTCCAATTTCAAGGTCGGGGCCGCGCTTGGGGCGTCGGATGGACGAGTATTCACCGGGTGTAATGTTGAAAATGCCACTTACGGATTGACCCTGTGCGCTGAACGTGTAGCCATCTTCAAGGCAATTTCGGAAGGGGCTCGCCGGTTCCGACAGATTGCCGTGGTTACTGCAACGACCCAACTGACCCCGCCCTGCGGGGCTTGTCGCCAGATCATCTGGGAATTCTGCGGCGATATTCCTGTGGTTCTGTCCAACCTGGAAGGGAAAATAGAACAGTTTCAAATGTCGAAGCTTTTTCCACGACCCTTCGATCAGAGTTATCTGAAAAAGAAGAAATAACGGTTCACACCATGACCTCGATGACGTCAAGAGTTCTCCTCATTCTCCTTGCCTGGTTCGCGCTGCCCTCGACGTATTCAGCACAAAAGACCATCGACCTTGCCATTGCCGGCGGGACGATTCTCACCATGAACGCGTCCGGGGAGATCATTGAAGACGGCTATGTCGCGATCTCAAAAGATCGCATTCTCGCGATCGGGCCTCGGGCCAGGCTGGAAAAAGAATTTCGCCCCCTCCGGACAATCCAGGCGACCGGCCAGTTGGTCTTGCCCGGCCTCATCAACACCCACACGCATGTTCCTATGTCGCTGTTTCGGGGAATAGCCGATGACCTGCCGCTGAAAGAGTGGCTGGAAAAGTATATCTTTCCCGCGGAAGCGAAGAATGTGACGCCGGAATTCGTTTACTGGGGGACGCTGCTGGGAGATCTGGAGATGATCCAATCCGGCATCACCACCTTTGCTGATATGTACTATTTTGAGGATCAGGTGGCGAAAGGAACCAAGCAGGCGGGACTTCGAGGGGTGCTGGGAGAGACCTGGCTGGACTTTCCTGCACCCGATAACAAGACCTTCGACGCGATGGTGAGTTACACGACACAGTTTCTGAAGCAATATGAAGGCGACTCCTTGATTACGCCCGCCGTGGCCCCCCATGCCCCCTTTACGGTTTCTCCCGAGCATCTTATGGTCGCCAAATCGCTCGCTGACCAACACCATTCCCCCATCTTAATTCACGTTGCCGAGACCAAGACCGAGGATGAGGACATTAGGGCACGCTACCACGCCTCACCCGTTCAGCATCTCAAGAATATCGGCTTCCTGGAGGATTCTGTCGTCGCTGCTCATTGCGTCTGGGTCGACGACCAGGATATTGCGACATTAAAGGCTTTCAAGGTCGGATGCGCGCATAATCCTTCAAGCAACATGATGCTGGCCAGTGGGGTGGCCCCCGTCATGAAGATGATCCAGGCCGGGTTGGACGTCGGCTTGGGGACAGACGGTCCGGCAGGCAGCAATAACGACCTGAACATGTTCGAAGAAATCGACCTCGCCTCCAAATTACAGAAAATCTCGTTGATGGATCCGAAGGCGCTGCCGGCCCGCCAATCGGTGGAGATGGCCACACTCGGGGGAGCGCGGGTTTTGAACATGGAGAAGGAGATCGGATCGTTGGAAGCAGGGAAGAAAGCGGATTTGATCCTGGTCGACCTGAACCACGCCAACGAGGTGCCGCTCTATGACTACTACGCCGGTCTGGCTTATTCCATCAAGGGATGTGATGTGGATACCACCATTATCGACGGACGGATCGTCATGCGACACCGGCGCGTTCTGACATTGAACGAAGACCAGATTTTCCAAAAAGCCCGGGAGTTCCGTGCTAAGATTTTGGCCAGCTTGAAATCCACGAACTAAGACAAGAACTGCGACTCGAGGGCGGGGAAGAAGGACAGTCCACACGGCATGGCTTCATTCAAACGAATCATCACGATTGTACTCGACAGCGTCGGTATTGGTGCGATGCCGGACGCGGCGGAATGGGGAGACGCGGGGACCGACACCCTTGGACACGTTTGCGAATATCGTCCCCTGGCGCTGCCGAATCTCACAAAATTGGGTCTGGGAGTGATCCGTCCGCTCTCAAATGTTTCCCCGAATGGCCCTCCAATCGGCTCCTATGGAAAGATGGCCCTCGCCTCGAAAGGAAAAGATACGACCGCGGGACATTGGGAAATGGCCGGCATATTGACGGAGGTCGCCTTCCCGACCTATCCGCAAGGGTTTCCCCGTTACCTTATCGAGGCCTTCGAGAGGGCCATCGGGCGAAAGACCCTCGGCAATATTCCGGCGTCCGGCACCGAAATCATTAAGGAGCTTGGGAAAGAACATATGCGCACCGGAGCGCCCATCGTGTACACCTCAGGTGACAGTGTCTTTCAGATTGCCACTCACGAAGAGGTCATCCCGGTCACAGAGCTCTACCGCATGTGCGAGATTGCCCGGAAGTTGCTTGATGGCAAGGATCGCGTCGCCCGCGTCATTGCCCGTCCTTTTATCGGAAGCCCGGGAAACTTCACTCGCACCGAGCGCCGTCATGACTATGCGATTGACCCGCCCCGGCCGATGCTGCTGGATCTGATGAATGAAAAGGGTCGGACTATTTACGCGGTGGGAAAGATCTTTGACATTTACTGCGGGCGGGGGATCTCTGAACATGTCAAAATGAAAAACAATACGGAGGGGATGGAACACACGCTGGAAGCCACACAGTCAAAAGCAGTCGACATGATCTTCACTAATCTCGTAGATTTCGACATGCTCTATGGCCACCGGCGCGACGTAGCCGGATATGCCAGCGCGTTGGAGGAGTTTGACCGGCAGTTAGGGGAATTGCTGAATAGGATGCGGCCCGATGATCTGCTGATGATTACCGCCGATCATGGCTGTGATCCAACCTATATGAAAACCACCGACCACACGCGTGAATATGTTCCTCTCCTCGCTTATTCGAAAATGTCCCGGGGAAATCTGAACCTGGGGACGCGCTCCACACTCTCCGACCTCGGCCAGACCGTGGCCGAAAACTTCGGTCTCAAACTTCCTCGCGGCACCAGTTTCCTGAAATTGCTATTCTCCTGAGACCTTATTCTTGCCTCAGAAATGAAGGTGGGCGCACGTCTGTGCGCCCCTACATTTGAGTTCCGAGTTCCTCCGCCTTCGCTCACCTGACACCTGGCACCCGATACCCGACACCTCCGGCCGCCCCTCACGCCCGCGGATGATGTTTCTGATAAATCTCTCTCAGGCGGGTGTTGATGACATGCGTATAAATCTGGGTCGTGGAAATATCGGCGTGGCCAAGCATGGTTTGGACGGAGCGCAGATCGGCGCCTCGCTCCAGCAGATGTGTGGCGAAAGAATGCCGCAAGAGGTGGGGAGTGAGTTTGGTTTTTAACCCCGCTTTGCGCCCGTAATTTGAAATGATGATCCAGAAGGATTGCCGCGTCATGCGGTCGCCGCGGCGGGTGACGAACAGGAAGTCACAACGGCGCTGCTTCAAGAAATCCTGCCGCGCCTTAGCGATATATCGTTCGACGGAAGCCGCCGCAGACTTTCCCATGGGGACGATCCGTTCTTTGTCTCCCTTACCCAGACACTGGACATAGCCGGGATCGAGGTGAAGATTGGCGAACTTCAAATTGACCAACTCGGACACCCGCAATCCGGTCGCATAGAGGAGTTCCAGCATCGCCTTGTCGCGCAACCCGATGGATGTTTCCAGGTCAGGAGCGTTCAAAATCTGTTCGACTTCGGCGAGGGAGAGATATTTGGGGAGTTTCTTCCAGAGTTTGGGTGATTCCACCAGGGCGGTGGGGTTGACCTGAACAATCCCGTCCAGCTCTAGAAACTTGAAAAAATTTCGAAGGGTCGTCAAGGCCCTGGCGACCGAGCGACTGTTCAACCCCTGCTGGTAGAGCGCCTGGAGAAAATCCACCACCTCTTTTCGAGACGCGGATTCAATCGATAGATCTTTCTTCCGGGCGGAGAAGAATTTCCGCCAATGGGCAAGATCACGTTGATAGGCTTCGAGGGTATTGCTCGCAAGCCCCTTTTCGACGCGAACATAGTTGAGGTAGGCATCGATATGCTTTTGCATGGAAGAAGAGTAGAACGAATTGAGGAAAAGAAAAAATAGAAAAATAAGGAAACGTGGTCGACGGCCGCCAAGGAAAGCAAATTCAGCGTTCGGAGATCCACTCGGGAGCGCGTCCAGGCCCCGTATGATGGCCTTATTCCTTGGCTTTTCGTCTCATGGCGATGCCCCAGACTTCTTCCAGTTCGGGACAATGCATGATCATCGCCAAACCAAAGTACGCCGCCGTGCCGAGGCCGAGGGTAATGGTGAACGCGAGGACCTGTTTTGCAAAATGCTGGTCGGCATACCAGCCCGGGATGCGAATGACATACCAGCACACCAGGCCCATTGCCAGGGAGGAGAGTCCTGCCTTGAACACGGAGACCAGGACCTCACGGGTCACGAATCGCCCATGTCTCTTCTGAAAAACATAGACGAGGATGGAAAGATTGATGTAAGCGGCGAGCGAGGTGGAAAGCGCCAGGCCTCCGTTTTGGAGGGAGGGGATGTGCAGGGCAGTGGCGATCCCGGCAAAGAAACCGAAAACATGCTTCAGGACCCCCTCGACGTGTTCAGGCCGGCTCACCAGAAAATTGGAGATCAAATTGAAGCTGAGGGCGGTGGCGGCGATCTTGACGGGGGTCTTTGTGTCGTGCAGAGAGTAAAAGGCGGGGACGACCACCTTGATCAGGGCAAACGCGCAGAGCCCAAACGCAAAGTACATCAGGGGCGGCGCGGTGATCGCCGTCGATTGCGCATTGAATTTGCCGTGCTGGAAGAGGACTTCGATGATGGGGCGTCGCAAGACGATCAATCCGACCGTCGAGGGGATGGCAATGAAGGAAACAATGCGCAACGAAAACGCGAGCGTCCTTCGCATGTCTGCAATCTGGTTCTCAGCCGCTTGCTGGGAGAGCATCGGCAGGATGACGGTCGCCACGGAGATGGCATAGCCACCCAGAATCAATTCCATCACACGGTCCGCCACATACAGCGAAGCCTGCGCGCCGGCAAAGAGATACGAGGCGAACTGGGTGTCAATGATGAGTCCCAATTGGGCCACCCCCACTCCGAAGAACACCGGGAACATCAGCCGTGCCACCTTGCGGATGGAGGGGTGGCTCAGAGAAACCCCAAAATGAAAGGTCATCCCTTGTTTCCGCAATTGCGGAATCTGGATGAGCAACTGCATGAGCCCCCCCAGAACGACTCCGATGGCCAGTGCCACAGCGGGCTCCTGGAATCGAAATGCAAAAAAAGAAAGGGTGATGATGCAGATATTCAGGGCAATGGGTGTGGCTGCGGGGACGGCAAAACTATGGAACGAATTCAGGATGGCGGAGGCCAGCGCCGCCAGGCCGATAAAGAAGACGTAAGGGAAGATGATGCGGTTCAAATGGACCGTCAGATCGTAGCTCGGCTTATGCCTGAACCCTGAGGCCACCAGGTCGATGAAAAATGGAGAGAAAACAACGCCCAGCACTGCAAGACCCGTCAACACAAATGCCATGGTCCAGAAGAACTTGTTGGCAAATTCCCACACTTTTTCCCGGCCTTCCTCTTTTAGGAGGTGCGTAAACACGGGAATAAAGGAGGCGGTCATGGCCCCCTCCGCGACGAGCCGGCGGAGCAGATTGGGGATGCGATAGGCCACGGTATAGGCGTCGCTGGCGGGCAGGGTCCCCAACAGGAAGGTGATGCGCTGATCGCGGATGTAGCCTAAGACGCGGCTCAGCAGGGTAATCGACGTAATGATTCCGGCATGCTTCAGGATGTGCAGTTTGTTTTGCTGAGTCTGTGATGGTGTCTCTTGCATGGGAGATTTGTTCGGTATAAAAAACCCGCGTATACTAGCACACGCCGAAGTTGGCTGGCAATCGAACCCACCTGCCAGACTTTGCTTGGTTTCGCTCCGACCTTTGGCCCTGGAGATGCCTGAATGCGCCTTCAAGAGATTGCCCAACGTCTGAACTGTCGCCTGGAGGGGGACGGAAACGTCGAAATTCATCGTGTCCTTGGGATTGAAGCCGCAGGCTCAGGCGATCTGACCTTCATTTCAAATCGAAAATATGTGGCCGCCGCTAAAACCACACGGGCTTCGGCCATTATTGTTGCGGAGGACTTTGCTCCTCTGCCCATGGCGACCTTGCGCAGCCAAAACCCCTATCTGACCTTTGCCAAAGCGATTGAGCTGTTTTATGCGGCTCCTCAATATCCCCCCGGAATTCATCCCACGGCGTGCATCGATCCGACCGCCCGCATCGGACTGCGTGCCCATCTGGGTCCCTACGTTGTTATCCACGAGGATGTGGTGATCGGGGACAACGCCGTCCTTGTGGGGCCGGCAACGATTTACCGGGGAGTCCGGATTGGAGAACATTTCCTGGCACACTCCAATGTGGTCATCCGTGAGTATTGCCGCCTCGGAAGCAACGTCACCCTGCAAAACGGGGTCGTTGTCGGAGGTGACGGCTTCGGGTTTGCCAAGCAAGCTGATGGAAGTTACTACAAAATGGTCCAGTCGGGCATCGTCATTATCGAAGACGACGTCGAAATCGGTTCGAATTCAACCATCGATCGCGGGACCATCGGGGAGACCCGGGTCAAGAAAGGGGCGAAGATCGACAACCTGGTTCAGGTGGGACATGCCTCAACGGTGGGGGAGAATTCCCTGCTCTGTGCTCAGGTGGGTTTAGCCGGCAGCACCGTGGTGGGTCGGGACGTTGTGTTGACCGGCCAGGTGGGCGCCGCAGGCCACCTCACCATAGGCGACGGAGTCGTGGTCACCGCCCAATCCGGAATTCCGCACGATGTTCCCGCAGGCCAGGTGATCTCAGGGTCCCCGGCGTTTGAGAGTCATCAATGGTTGAAAGCCTCCGCCATTTTTGCGAAGCTTCCAGAGCTTCAGAAGAATCTTCGAGAGTTGGCGCGGCGGGTTGACGAGTTAAGTGAACGGATCAAAGATCGCCTCACAGATGGATGATCCCCTCTGCAGAGGTCCCCGACCTGGTGCTTTAGGACCATCACAAGGACCCGCTTGACGACTAAAGCCTGAGTCCCGAGCGGTGAGCGCCTCTCGCCCGTTCCAGAAAAAAAACGCCTCCATCACGGGTGATGATGGAGGCGTTTCTAGTCTTGCCAGCGGAATCCGGCTATTTCTTGGCGACACTCTCCCGAGAGGCCTCGACATTGAACTGGTCTCGCAGGTAATGGGTGACGTTGGTGAGGCCGTCACGGACCGTTACCTGGATCGTATAGTGGCCCGGCGGGATGTCTTTCAGCGGAACCCACATTCCCATGGGAAGCGCTCCGTTTTCCATGGGTGGAAGTTGAGTGATGCTTGACAGCGGGATTTGAGTGATCAGTTTGTCATTGGTGAGGATCGAATAGCTCAGGAGCAACGTCGGTTTTTTCTGACTTGAATCCACCGTCAAATTGTAAAGCGTGAAGTAGATGCACATCGATCCGCCCGTATAAAACGTCTTATCGACGGATTGATAGACCTTCATCCCATTGGAGATGAGGGGATTCTTGTCATCGAGCAGCTCGGATTCGAGGCTACTGATGAGTCCTGAAAGTGGCCGCACTTCTCCGCTCAGGACGAGGCTGCTGGTGGCGAATTGACCGCCCGTGTAGGCCGGGATTTCAAGAGGCTCTTCCACGGTGCCCACCAGATCTCCTTCGTCATGGACCGCAACCTTCAACTTGTATTTCCCAGGAGGCAGCCTGAAATAGTTGGGGAATTTCACGCTGGCATTTTCAGGCAGGTTTTTCCACTGTTCGTTCTCCATCTTGAGGTTGTACGTATCGCTGAATCGGGCGGCCTTGGAGCCGTCTTCGCGAAGGGCGACCCCCAGGATGTCGATCGCATCACTCCGAAGGCCCTTGTCCTTCTTCATTTTCAGCTTCGAGATCGGAAGCTGAACACTCACCGGGGTCCGGGCCTGCCCGGGTCCTTCATAAAAGTAATCCGTAGTGAGTTGAAGAGGGAGTTGCGTCACCGGAGAGCTCTCTTCGATGGCTTTGTTCAAGGGTTTTTCGGCGGGTGTTCCCGCCAGGGCATCCTGTGATTTCTTGTCAAAATAGCCTTTTCGATACTTGATGTGAAGGCCTTTATCATGGACTTCCACTTTGATCGCCCTGAATTTTCCGTCGTGCACCGAGTTATTTGATTCGTATCCCAGCGAATAGTAGTTCCTCATTTCCGATTTGATCTCGCCGAGACCGCGATTGAAGTCGTTTGAGTTTCGGATATAAAAACCGCCCGTCTCTGTGGCCATGCTAAGCAACACGTCCTTGAGATCGTTCAAAGTCAGTTGGTCCAGTCGCCGGTCCAGCGGATTCCGATTTCCGAAGGGGTTATTGTTGTTTGGATCGAAGGGATCATTGTTGCCAGGGAACCCCCCTGTGTTTCCCCGGGAATTTCCGCCCGTGTTACCTCCCGGGAAACCACCGGGATTGCCTCCCGGAGTGCCGCCGGGAGTCCCTCCTGGAGCCCCTCCGCCTCCCGGCCTCCCTCCTCCACCGGGTGTTCCCCCTCCTCCACCCCGTGGGGACCCCTGGAAGGCATTCACGAAGGAGCCGAGGGGTGAGATCTTCGGCGAACTGTTGAAGCTCATGCGTCGCGGGTTTGACAGATTGGGATTGGGAATGTCAACGGTCAGACCCTTCGCATCGATGGTGTACACCGTTACGTTGGCCTTGTTGGCGGCATCGATGGCTGCGATCAAGTCCACTTGATTGTCCGCCGAAAGCGTGAGCCCTCCGGAGAACACGATCAGAGACTTTCTCCCCTTGATGGGGCGCATCGAATTGAAAAGCTCCCGCATAGCGATCATCAGGTTGCGGGCGTCGAACTGCGCCCCCAGCGCCCGAAGGCCCTGCTGAGCGCGATCGAAGGTTGTATTGGCGGCTGGGTTCGGCCCTGCATCCGCACTTTCGGCCGTCTCCCCGCTGGCGATAACTCCCAGGGCCCGGGCGAGACGGGATTTATTGCTGGAGAAATTCTGAACGATCTGCATGGAATTCCGATAATTGGCGATGGCGACCAGATCTCCCGATCGCAGATTTTCGTCAAGGAATTTCGCTGCAGCATGGCGGGCGCGCTCCTGGCTGCTTGGATCCATGGTCATGTTGTCAAAGAGGAAGAGGACGTAGTTCTGGCGTTCTCCACCCAAGGGACGATCGGTGGTGATGGAGGCAAGTTCTCCGGTCGGTTCATCCTCGCTGAGATACTCGAAATTGCTGATCTGCTGTACCGTCCCATCCTCGAGGAGCTTAAAATCCGCTTTGGTCAGGCCCTTGACCGGTTTTCCCTTCTTGTCAGTGACCACCACATCCACTGTCACGATGGGCACTTCTATGTGAATCACGTTTTGACTGGAAAGAGCGGCTTGCCCGTTTGCCGGCGGTGGAGTGGCGGGCACCGGGGCAGGACTGGACTGCGGAGAAGGGGTCTGAGAGGCGGAGGCTTTGAGGGCCGGCCCTGCCCCCCAAATTCCCAAAATGATCAAAAAGCATACGGTCGACCAAACAAGCCAGCTCTTGATTCTCATGAATTTCTCTCCCCTCCTCAGTACCCTGACAGGAGATCCCTGCCAGTCGAACGGCTCAGTTCATAATCTCGATGGTTTTGGTGGCGCTGCCGAGTTTTGTCTCCCCAGCCTCGCGCACCACCGTCTTGAGCCTGTAGTTTCCCGGCTCCAATCGAAAACTCGCCTGCGCGTGCAATCCTTCCTCCATGACATTCTTGTAACTTGGATCCGTCAGGTTGAAGTCGATCCTCGTTTCCTTGCCTTCGATGTAGCGGTCATTGGAGTCATAGACCACCGTGACAATTGTAAAAATATTTCGGTTGCGGTTTTCCCGCTTCTGGAAGTGAATCTTGCGCACGTCAATTCGCGTCTGGATGGCGAGCAGGGTGTGAGTAGAATCCGGATGGGTGACGTTGTACCCCACGGTGACCGGAATTTCCTTCATGTCTTCGGCATTCCGCAAGGCCTCTTGTATGTCTTCGTTCTTGGCCATCTCAAACCCCGCCTCTCCCTTGGGGGCGAAATAACCCTTGCGCGCCGAGACCACGAGGCCAGGTTGGTTCACCTTGACAGCGATTTTTCGGAAGCTCCCATCCCGCTTCGTGTTGGTGGAATAGTAGCCGATTAGGTAACTCACCCGGGTCCGGTTGACGGCGGACTTCATCTGTCCCAGGAGATCGTTACTGTTCTTCAAGAAGACCCCGCCCGTGTCGGCCGCGAGGGCGTTGAGGGCATCCTCTTTGGCTAATCGCTCCTCGGTTTCAAGCCGCGGTCGCACCGTGGCCGCTTGAGGTGAAACGGGAAGAGAACTGGAAGCGTCGCCGCCGGGCGGAGTGGCGACCAGGCCAGCCGCATCAATCGAGTAAATGAGGGTATTGGCGCGAATCGCAGCATCGATGGCGTCCTGCAGTTGCGTGATGATCTCGTGAGTCAGCAATCCACCGGAGAGGAGCACCAGGACCTTCTGCCCTTCAATGGCGCGCAGTCGCCTTGCCAGCGCCTGTAAGGCGTAAAGGGTCCGGCGGGAGTCCTCTGTGATCTCGGAACCCCTCATCCGAGCGGTGGACTTGACCATGTTTGCAGCAATGTCGGCAGCATTCGGTATGCTCTCCAAGCTGGCGCAATGAATCGTATCATTCACAGCGACGTCGAAGGCGTCTCCCGCATGTTCTTCCTGGGCGCTGATGAGATAAGCCTGATAATCCGTGAGGGGAGGACAATTCATGTTCTGGTGGTGCAAGGTTTCGATGGGAAATACGTTCTTCAGGCTGGCCACTACGTACTCGCGGTACTTGGTGAACTCCGTGGAGTTCTTGCCGGAGGCAGTGATTAAAGCCACCATGTCCGTGGGAGCGAGCCCGGTCTCAATAAAACTCTCACCCGCCTTTTTCAAGCGCGACAGTGTTTCAAAATCCAGGTGGTAGTCATCGACAAAGAAGATGACTTTTCGAGAAAGGAGATGAACGCCGTCTGTGGCCGACGTGCTTCCCTCCGGGGTGGAGCCGGCAACCACAGCCCCGGGGGCCGCTTGCACACGGAAAACGGTAATCGTTTGAGGGGTGCCCTCCTCCAGGACCTGGAAGTCATTCTGGGTGAGTTGCGTTATGGGATTGCCTTTTTTGTCAGTCACCGTGGCATTGACCGAGACCAGATCTACGGCTACCTTGAATTTGCCGGCTGCGTCTGGAGTGTCTGTCGCGGGCTTCGCTTTCTTGCTGTCGGCAAAAGAACTCGTGAGAAGGAGGATCAACCCCCAAGCCAAGGCTTGTGTGAATGTGGCACTGCTTCTGTTGGTTGATGCCGGTGCCATGTTAACGCCTGTTGAATATTTAACCAGAGGGTAGAACGGGATTCTATGCTTGCTTCAGTGAAAATGCAACCTGAACTGTTAGTGTAAGGTGAAACATCTTGTAGGCTCCCAGGATCGCTCTTTGCGAGAGCCTGAGCGTTTTTCTCTAAACAAAAAAGCAGGAAGGGACTTGCTACCCTTCCTGCCTAAAATGTAGTAACGAATTAATTCGTTACTACCAGATGAACTTCAAACCGAGCTGGAACTCACGCGCACCGCCAAAGAAACTGCTGGCAGCAGTCGGTCCCAGGAACGGCGAGGTTGCATTAGGCGCCAGCAAATTGAGGGTGAGGTTCTTGCCGGCAAGCGTTGAGGTGCCCGCACGAAATTGAGTCACTGTGAAGGCAGTGAAGTTGGTTCGATTGAAAATATTAAATCCTTCCCAAATGAATTGAAACTTGGCCCTCTCCGTGATTTTGAAGTTGCGCGCAAACCGGAGATCCACCGTCGCTTGTCCAGTGGAAGTAAAGGAGCCAGAGGATTCAAAGGGCACCCGCAGACTGGCGTTTGATCCGTTGGTGGAACCTGTGCTGGTCGGCCCACCTGCGGCAGCTGAGACTGACGGCGAGAGGGAGATCCCCCCACTGATCGTGGGTGTCAGAGGATGACCATCGGCAAAGGTAAGGATTCCTCCAAACTGCCAATCGTTGAAGAAGGCGTGCGCCACGGAATTGTCTGTGAGGCGATTCACCGAAGGCGACAGGAGGAAACTCGATACCCAGCGTTTCCGGACATCCAGCGAAGAGAGACCTTTCTCTGCAGCCAGATTGTTGGGGTCAAACGGGTTCGCAAACCCGGAGAAGAAGGTGGTCGAGTTCTGTCCGTTATCAATCGCCTTCGAAAGGGTGAAGTTCGACTGGAACTGAACTCCACGGCTGAACCGTTTGTTCACGGCCAGCACAAAACCGTGATAAGCCGTGTTCACGGTACTCTGGGCCACGATTTCTGCCCCCACTGCTGAGTTCGGCCGGTTACCCAAATAGAGGGGGAACGGACCCTGTGCCGAACCATCGGGCAGTTTATAGGTCACTGTCCCCGTGGGGACCGGCAGGTTGACATCGTTAAAGAGCGGGAGACGCTGGCCGCGACTGAACAGATAAGTTCCGGAAACAGTCACACCGTTTCCAAACTCATGTTCCACAGCCAGATCGGCGGAGTGGATGATCGGGCGAACGAAATCCGGGGAGAAGAAATTGAAGGTGAGACTTCCGGCAGACGCAGGCGGTGCGGAAAGTACATTGGGAAACACCGGAGCTCCCGCCGAGTTGGGGAACAGCGTAAAGCTTGCTTGGATCAACCCATTGTTAGTCAACGAACTGGAGACGGCGCTACTTGATGTCAGACCGTAGTAAATGCCATAGCCGCCTCGCACCACCGTCCGGTGGTTGCCCGAAAGATCCCACGAGAACCCGATCCGCGGGGCCCAATTGTTACTGTCCTGATTGATTTGCCCGGTAAGCGGAACGAGTGGATTTGCGCTGCCCGGCTTTGGCAAATGCTGAAGCTCATACCGCACCCCGAGATACATCGTGAAATTGGAGCGGACCCGCCAGTTATCCTGAAAATAGAAATTATAGTTCGTCGTGGAAAACTGGGTTTTTCCGCTTTGACCCGTCAGGTCGAAGGCTTGAGTGAAACTGGTGTAATGCTTCCCGGTGGTGGCCCCACTGCTCAAGGGAACACACCCACTGGCCTGGGCGGGGCAATCATTAGCGAGGTTGGTCAGGCTCGAATAGCTGTAAACGCCACCGCCGCTGAACAGGTTGATCAGCAGCTCGTTATAACGGACGATGTCCACTCCCGCTTTGAAGGAGTGATTCCCGTGGATAAAGGAATAGTTGTCGGCAAACTGGATTTTTTTCTCATTGGGAAAGGCTGCGCGTGGCAGAAAGTTCGGCATGCCAAAGCTGATGCCGTTGGTGAAGCTGACACTGGGCCCAGGGGCATTGGGAAACTCGAACTCGAAATCGCGTCCCCACTGGAACCGAAATTCGTTGACCGTGCTGCCGCTTAACACAGACGTCAATCGGGCGGTAAAGAGATCCGTCCGGACATCGTCACTGCCGTTAGCAGAAGGAGAAACTGTGACCGTCGCGGCGGTTTGAATACCATTGGGGGAATGCCACTTGTGGAAATTGTACTCGCCGGTCAGGGTATTGTTCTTATTGACGAGCCAGTCGAACTTCGTCAGGAAAATGTAATTGTTTCCCTGACGCGGGAAGGTGCCGACCTGCGAGTTCAGGAATGCCACCGTCGCCGCACAGCCCGGTGCGGTTGCACAGGACGTGGCGCTGAATTGGCTAATCCCCGGGGGGAGCGTGGTAATTGGAAAGTTACGAAGCTGCTCGTCGTAGTTGCCGAAGAAAAACAGTTTGTCCTTGATGAGCGGTCCACCAACAGAGCCGCCGAATTGCTGGCGCCTTTCATCCGGCTTGGGTTTGCCCGAAGCCTTGATGAAGGGGTCCATGGCGATGAAAGACTTATCGCGCAAAAAGTAAAACCCTTCGCCATGAATTTCATTGCTTCCCGACTTTGTTATCGCGTTAACAGTCCCTCCCGCCGCCCGGCCAAACTCAGCCGAGTAATTGCTGAGGCCCACCTGGAATTCCTTGACACTGGCTTGGCTCACAGCATAGGGCGTTCGAGTACGACCGTTGGCTTCCGAAAAGAACGCTTGATTATCATCAGCTCCATCGATGGTGTTGTTGTTATAGAGTCCCGAAATACCCCGATAACTGATCAATCCAAACGTTCCGTCGGGGTTGACCCCGGGGGTCAAAAGGACAAAATTGGACCATCGGCGGCCATCAATGGGAAGATCCTCAATGGCCCGCTCCCCCACGGAAGAAGACAGAGCGATGCGCTCCGGATCGGCGAGGGGAGTTTCGGCGGTGACCTCTACCGTTTGTTGGGAGCCAGCGACAGCCATATGCAGATCGCCGGAACTCAAAGAACCGACGAATACCGACAACTTCTCAATCTTGACGGTCGCAAATCCGGATTGGGTCGCGGTCACGGAGTATTCGCCCGAAGCCATAAGGTCCGCTCGATAATGCCCCGCGGCATCCGTCAGCAACTCGCGCGTTGCATTGGTCCCTAAATTCTGGATTATGATTTTAACTCCGGGAATGACAGCGCCCGACTGGTCAGTCACAGAACCTTCGATCGATCCCGTGCCTTGTCCTTGTGCCCAAACCAGGGTCGTCGTCAGGCCCGCGAAAACTAGAACCAGGGCGCAAAACAAAAGCCTCTTCTTCATTTCTTAACTCCTTTTTTTTGAGGATTGACTATTAGGTCTTTCTTGGATCTCACACGTTTAACCGGTCTTATATAGGTTCCACCGCCGGTTTCAGGTGTCTAGAAATGGGATTGAGAATTGCATTGGCTCGCAAGGGAAAGTTCTACCTGAGCCTACGCTTTAATGGTCAGCATCTGGGAGGCCAAATCATATAAAATCTATGTTTTTAATAACTTCTGAAGCTTCAATAGTTACAGCGTTGTATCGATGGTCACTTGAGGGTCAATTTGATTTAAATTCCAACTTTTGGAAGACGATTATGGATTCTGGAAGCTGGAGGATAGCCACAACAGCTTGAAGCCCTTCGAACAAAGTGGCTATATACAGTATGGGGCCCCCTCTTCCTTGGTTCTTCCCTTGTTCGTGATGAAGATGGCCTCACAAGACTGAGGAAGAGGAAATTCTGGCTTTCTTGCTTGAGCCTGTTCCGGTCCACTCTTGAATTTCATCACCACTTCTAATCGTTGAGTTTGTCCTAAAAAACCCCTTGATAATTCTCACCAGTTCCGCTACTTTTTCGGCAACGATTCCGGGTCAATCAAGAAGATGGGTTGTAGGTTCCCAAGATGAGGAATGGGGCAGACGATCTCAGGGTTGTGTTGTTCGGGTTAGTTGATTACGAGTTTGATCTAGTTTGTTCCCACAAAAACAAAAACATATCTTTCACCCTATGCACAGGAGGCACCGACTATGTCAAGGTTCTCTGAACCTCTACGCATAATTTTCTGTGGTGTGATTGCGCTTCTCCTTTTGACCGCAGTGAGCAGCGGTCCTGCGTTTGCACAAACGGAAGCCACCGGGGGCGCCATTGAAGGGAGTGTCACGGACCAGTCGGGTGCCGTGGTACCCGGCGCCCAGGTGACTGCAAGAAATTTGGCGACCGGGTTGACTCGTTCCATGACCACTGACTCCACAGGATACTACCGCATCCCGGCGCTTCCTGTGGGCGAGTATGAAGTCACAGTTCAAGCCTCCGGTTTCAATCCTGCAAAAGCGCCTTCGGTCAAATTGACTGTGGGTCAAGTGCTGACCGTTAATTTCACTGCTGCGGTGGCGGGCACCAAACAAACCATCACGGTCACAGAGCAGGCGCCGGTGGTGGAGACCACGCGAAGCAGTGTGTCGAACACTGTCAATGAGGTGTCCATCGCCGACCTGCCGGTGAATGGACGCAACTTCATCGATTTCGTTCTACTCACCCCCGGGGTGACGCGGGATAACCGCCTCGGCGATATCAGTTTCGCCGGGCAACGCGGGACATTGAACAGTCTCCAGATTGATGGGACTGACAATAACAACACTTTTTTTGGCCAGACCCTGGGGCGCACCGGATCCGGCCGCGCTCCTTATCAATTCAGCGAAGATTCGGTCAAGGAATTTCAGGTGAATTCGAATTCTTATTCCGCGGAGTTCGGTCGCGCGGGCGGCGCCGTGATCAACGTGGTCACGAAATCCGGGACCAACGGATTCCACGGAACCGTTTTTGAGTTTTATCGCGACAAATCGCTCAATGCCAACGATTTTTTCAACAACTCGCTGAATCGCCCCAAGTCACCGTTCCATTTCAACCAGTTTGGGGGCAATATCGGCGGCCCCATTGTGAAAAACAAAGCGTTTTTCTTTTTTGACTACGATGGGCAGCGGAACACAACGCCCAACGTTGTGTTTCTGGGTGGAAAACAACCTTTTCCGACCGATGCCGCGACGCAGCGAGGCCTTGCTCTTCTCACTCCCCTGGCCAACAGTTGGAACCGGACCCAAAACCAGGATGTGTTTTTGGGAAAGGTGGATTGGTATCTGACGGCCAACAACCACCTGACGGGCCGATTCAACCACCAGAGATTCAAGGGCGAGGGCTTTGAGAACGGCGGGGCTCAGAACTCGTCTCAACATACCGGAGCTTCCAACGTTTTCACTGACACCGTGAGTGCGACTCTCACCTCGGTCCTCTGGAAAAACACCGTGAATGAGGCCCGTTTCCAGTTTGCCCGGGACAAAGAGCCGGGCCTGGCCAACAGCGACAACCCCGAAGCGGTAATCAATCAAGGGGGACAAACGGTCTTGACCATTGGCCGGAATTCCTTTAGCCCGCGGGAAACGACGATAAAGCGAGTTCAGTTTGTTGACAATGTGGCGCACACCTTTGGCCGCCATAACCTCAAAGTGGGCATCGATGTCAACATCGACCGCATCCTCAACTTTTTTCCCGGTAACTTTTTCGGCGCGTACACGTTCAACAGCCTGGCCAGCTTTGCCGGCGGGGTTCCAAACGGGACAGGAGAGCAATTCGTTCAGGCATTTCCCGGCAGTGGGACGACCGGCCCTTTCACCTTCCCGGATTTCTGGGAATTGGGATGGTTCGTTCAAGATGAATTTCATGTCGCTTCCAATCTGACGTTGAATTTTGGATTGCGCTACGACATCCAGGATTTCAATCAACCTCCCACCAAGAATGCGGATCCACAATTGGCCGCGGCGGGGATTGATACCAGTGTTCTGAACACCGACAAGAACAACTTTGGTCCCCGATTTGGATTTGCTTGGAAACCCAAGGGGTCGGACAAGCTGGTGGTGCGCGGGGGATACGGTATTTTCTATGGACGCACGCCATCGATCATGGTGGGGACGGCCCACTCCAATAATGGGATCAACGTTCAAACCCTGACTTTCCGCGGCGCCAGTGTTCCCACTTATCCAAACATTCTCTCGGCGATTCCTACGGGTGCCGTCCTTCCTGCTCCGACCATCTTTGCTTTTTCTAAGGATTATGTGCAGCCGTATGTCCAGCAGGGAAGTTTCGGTATTGAGTATGAGATCATGAAAGATACCTCCCTCACGGTCTCCTATCTGGGTGTTCGGGGTGTCAAGTTGCAGCGCACCATTGATCGCAACCTGGCGCCGCCGACGCTCCGGACGCTGCCGACCTCCGACGGAACGCCAGTGGCCTTTCCCTTCTTTTCCAGTCCCAGGCCGCTTAGCCACTTTCTCCGCATTGCGACTTTTGAGAGTGATGCCAATTCCATCTACCATGGGATGAGCGTGTCGCTGAACAAGCGATTCTCGCGAAACTATCAGCTCATGGCCTCCTATACGTTCAGTAAAGTCATCGATGATGTCCCCGACGCCACATCGGTCGTTCCGTTTAGCAGCGGGGATGACGGGAAGCAGATCTTCAATGCTTTTGATGTCCGTTCGGATCGGGCGCTCGGAATCAATGACCAGCGGCATCGGTTCGTGGTCAGCGGGGTTTGGAATTTGAGCAACTATGCGAAGGGTTTGGCAAACCCCTTCGCTCGAGCCTTAGCCGGTGGGTGGTCGCTCAGCGCCATATTGACGGCGCAGTCCGGCCAACCCTACACCGGGAAGGTGGGGGGTGGGGATTTGAACGGGGATTCGAATCAGCAGACCGATCGCTTCCCCGGGGTGGGTCGAGATACCTTTACCCTCCCGAATTTCGTCTCCCTGGATCCGCGCGTGACTCGCGAGATTCCGATTCACGAACGGGCCCGGATGCAGTTTATTTTTGAAGGGTTCAATATCTTCAATCGGACGAACTTCAACAGCGTGCGAACGACCCAGTGGTCATTACAAACCCTTGCGGGGCAGTTGACCCTCGTGCGGCAATCGAATTTCGGGACACCGCTTTCAACTGCAGGTCCACGGATTTTGCAGTTGGCGGTGAAGATTACATTCTGATTGGAATTCATTGTAGGGCGACGAGTCTCGTCGCCCTACAGGTCCATGGGTACAAAGCCCCTCGGGCGGGTCGGTCAAGAAACCGGCCCGCCATTTTTTTTCAAGGCGCTGAACAGCGAACGAAAAAAAATCGCCAATCCACCACGGTGGATTGGCGATCATGCAGGCCGATGGCTTGCTTAGAAGGTGAATCGAATCCCCAACTGCGTCTGAAACGGTGGACCCGGACTGTTCGTCTTGTCATACGTTCCATCCGCCAGGAAGAGACGTTGGAAGGAAGCGAGTGGCGCCACGGTCGCCCCGGTCGCATCAATGCCCACCCCGTAACGGGCATTCGTGGTCCCATACTGGATATTGTCAAAGTTGAACAGGTTGAAGAAATCGGCCAGGAACTGAAGTCCAAAGCGATCTCCTTTGAACTTGAAGCTCTTGGAGAGACGCATATCCACGTTGTACATCGCCGGGTTTCGGAAAGAGTTCCTTGGGAAGATGACCCCGGGAGCCGAGTACGGCCGATCGGTACTGATGGCATCACCGTTCATATCGGTTCCAGCCGTCGCATTGAAGGCGAGTCCCGAGTAGAAGCGTGCATTCGAGCTGATCTCGAATCCCCAGGGCAGGGAGTAATTCGTGATCCAGCTGAACTGGTGTCTGCGATCGAGGCGGGAAAAGCCATAATCCAGATTGAGGTGGAACTGATCGACAGCGTCTGAGCCGCCTGAACTTCTCTCGTTGTCGTCATCCGAATAGTTCCAGGAGAGCGTGTAGAAGGCCTTCATCTGGAGCTTGGAGCGAGCGTAGTTCAACCTGAAGACCAAGCCCTTGTAAAGTGAACGGGCTGAAGATTCGCGAATCTGGACACTGCTTAACGACGAGATGGGACGAATCAGGGAGGGCACATTATAGACGAAGCGGCCATCGGCGGCGCGAGCCGTGGGTGCCGGGAGGTCCAGTTCGTGGTTCCGTTCAAGATGCACTGTGTTGACATAATAAAAATCCGCACCCGCCGTGACACCCCTCGCGAGCTGGTGCTCCACGCCAAGGGCCCACTGGAACGATCGCGGGTTCTCGAAATCGCGGGCCATGCCCAGAGGCCCCGCCCCCGCAAAGGGATCAAAACTCAAACCGAGCGCCGTGGCGATGCTCTGGACCTGTTGGAGTGTCAGGATCGGCAGATTCGACAGGGAGAACTTGTTCAGGTCAATTCCGATCGCGAGCAACTGTTTGTACACGGTGTTATTCGGATTTCCGGCCGGGACAGCGAGGGGTAAGCGGATACGCAGATCCCCCGGAGGTATCCGGAAATTGTTCAAGGGGTTGGCAAACACCAGGAGCGGGGTCGGTGCGTAAAAGACCCCTGCATTCCCTCGAATCACGGTAGTTCCATCCCCCTTGGGATCAAAGGCGAACCCGAGGCGGGGTGAAAATTGCTTGGTCTGGTTCGGAATGAAGGTCGGATCGAACGAAATCCCCACGGGGAACGTGAAGTTCTGAACCTTGTTGATCATGGAAGTGTTGTTGGCTTCCGGCGGGGCATTCAAGGCCGCTTCCCAGCGCAAGCCATAGTTCACGGTCAATCTGCGGTTGATTCTCCAACTGTCCTGCGCGAAGAAGGCCACGCCGTTGGCTCCAGCTCCCAGAGTCCCGTTGCCCAAGGCGTGCTGGTAGAACGCCGTGCTGTTATCAAATCGATTCTTGGTGGGCTGGGCGGCATTGAGGGACATGATCTGAAGATTCGTCGCCGGGTTGCTCCCGGTAAAGCGGAAGGCCCCGCTTTGGTCGAATGCAAAAATCTGGAAGATGTTGGTGTAATTGTACTCTCCACCCACGCGGATACTGTGGCCGCCCCGGGTCCAGGCGATGGAATTCGAGAGCTGGATCCGGTAGTCGGTGGCCGTGGTCGGCAGGAAACTCACGGTCCCAAAATTCCCGACCCCACTGGCTTCTACTGTGGTGGCAATGGCATTGGCATCGCGGGGGCGTTCTTCGCGGGAATACTGCATGCGGAGTTCATTGAGAAGGTTCGAGGAAAAAACGGTCGTCAACTGTCCTGCGGCGGTATGGATTCGATCGCCTTCCGTCCCGTTATTCGTCAGCGCGGTGTTGGTGGTGGGATCAATTTGTGTCCCGGCGTTGACGGCGTTCAATCCGGTGTTTCTCGAGTAATTGTAACGGATCGAGAGCCGATTCTTGACTCCAAAGTTGTTGTCGACCTTGGCCAGAAATGCGGTTGCATCGTTGGTCGCGGTATAGGGGCCCTCCAGCGATTTAAAGTAATCGTAGGCTTCAGAGTTGGTGGCGTCCCGAACGACGTTGTTCAACGCCGTAAACCCCACCCGGCGGGGTATCCTCTGGTCCTGTCGTTCCACGGAACCAAAAAAGAACGTCTTATCCTTTCGGATGGGACCCCCCGCGGATCCACCTTCCTGCCACTGGTTCGTCACGGCACGCTGTCCAAAAGCATTATTGGCCCCCAGTCCTTTGAGGCGCATGAGGGAGAAGGCGGTTCCGTGCAGCTCATTGGTTCCTGATTTCGTGACGGCATTGACCAGTCCACCGGTGGACCGGCCAAATTCGGCGGAATAACCCTGCGCCACGACTTGAAATTCCTGAATCGACTCCTGAGGAATCGTGAAGGCAAGATTTGACCGCTCACCGCCGCGGAGACCCCCGAAGAAGGGTTCATTATAATCAGCCCCGTCGATGTTGACGTTTCCGTTGATTCCACGCTGCCCGACAAAGGACAGCTGTTGTCGCTGCGGCTCCACCTGAACCGTCGGGGTGATCGTCACAAAGTCATGGAACCGTCGGCCGTTGATGGGAAGGTTCGATATATAGTCGTCGTTCAGCGTTGACCCGGCCTCCGAGCGGGTGACTTCAAGTTGTGCCGCGGAGACTTCGACCACCTGGCTGAGACCCCCAACTTGCAGCGTGATGTTGAAGTCAATCGAACTGCCCACTGTCACCATCACGTCCGGTTCCTTGGCGGTGCTGAATCCCTCCTTTTCCACAGTCACTGTATATTTGGCGGGAGGTAGGAGTTGGGCCCTGTATTGTCCGACATCATTGGTGAGCAACTCCCGCACAAAGCCTGTCGCCGCATTGGCGACAGTGATTTTGGCGCCGGGGATAGCCGCTCCCGTCGGGTCCGAAACTATCCCGACGATCTGGCCCGTGCTCCCTTGAGATTGGGCATAGGTCAGCGGCACGGCAAGAAACATGACCACTAAGAGAAAGGCCAATAAGCGGAGAGAATTTCTGAATCGCATTGTTCCTCCTTATTAAGTTGGTTCTTTCAAGGTAAGACGTCTTCAACGCCAGGAAAGCAAAAATGCATCCAGGGTTTGGATCAAAGCATGAGACGGTTTTTCAAGACGAAGAATGAAGGCATGGAACCCCATCACGCATCAACGATGGAAAGGATGTGGCAGCGGCGGTCCTTCAAAGCTGACGCGGTGAAGACGATCCCATTGACTCCGGGATCTCGCTCGCCTGGCCTCCAGCGGTTTCGCGGTCAAAGAGGGGATCACGCCCCGTGCCCTCGTTCACGGAATCCCAAAGGGCTCGCCCCATGGAATTCATTCTCCATGGGCACTACACCCCCTACCCATCCTGAAAATGTGAGCACGAATTCGGTCTGTAAAAAGGTACTGAAGATCGACTTGCCTCCAACCTCGAATCTGCCCCAAAATCTAGCTCTAATTTGAGCGGAGGTCAAGTAAGGATTACCAAATATTTTGTATGCCTGCCTTGCCAAGCTAGCACGAATGGTGTAAATTGCGGGCTACTGATCGGCCGTTGTTTTCCACTTTATTGAGGAAAAACCCATGTCTGCGCCTGCGTCCTTTCGAAGCAATGTGGAACTGCTCTTGTCTCATGAGATGATCCAGAAACGCGTTCAGGAACTAGGGCAGCGGATCACGGCGGATTATCAAGGGCGAACGCCACACCTGATTGCGATCTTGAAGGGGGCTTGCATCTTCCTCTCCGATCTGGTTCGTCACATCCCGCTTCCGCTGTCGCTGGATTTCATTGCCGTGTCGAGCTACGGGGCCAGCACCAAGAGTTCGGGGGTGGTCCGGATAACGAAGGACCTGGACTCGTCGATTGAAGGGCGTGATGTGATCCTGATCGAAGACATTCTGGATACCGGGCTCACCCTCAGTTATCTCCAGGAATATCTTGTGAACCGGAAACCGGCCTCGTTGAAAGTGTGCGCGCTCTTGAACAAGCCGTCCAGGCGCATCAAAGAAGTTCACGCCGACTACATTGGTTTCGAGATTCCGGACAAGTTTGTGGTGGGATATGGTCTCGATGTCGGGCAGAAGTACCGCAATCTCCCGGACATCTGTGTCGTGATCGATCCCGGCGCGGACATTCATTAGCCATCTTCATTCTGCAATGAGCCCACTCAAAGTTCTGACACGGCAGGATGTGCTCCCCCTCGACCGGGGGAGTCGAATTGAAGTGTCAGCCGATGCCATCATCACCGACAGCGCAAGGGAAGAAGCGGCGCAGCGCGGGGTCACCATTGTAAACTTGCCCAAGAACGCATCCGGCACAGCGGCTTCCCCCGATCGATCCATCGCTCTAGGTGCCGACCACGGCGGGTATGCGATGAAGGAGCAGTTGAAGCATTTTCTCATTGAAGAGTTTGCTCTTGCCGTGAAGGACTTCGGGACGCATGACAGCGAGCCCGTGGATTACCCGGATTATGCCTACTTGGTGGCACAGGCCGTGGCCCGGGGGGAATGCCGGCAGGGAATTGTCGTTGACGGCGCCGGAATCGGTTCCGCCATGGCGGCCAACAAGGTGCCTGGAATTCGGGCGGCCCTGTGTTACGATAAAGCCACCGCCCGGAATTCGCGGGAACACAACAATGCCAATGTGCTTTCGCTGGGAGGGAAGTTGCATTCGTTTGAGCAAGTGAAAGACATCGTGACGACCTGGCTGAATACCAAATTTGCCGGCGGCCGCCATCAGAAGCGCGTCGACAAAATCATGGAGATCGAAAAGAAGTTCTTGAAGAAAGACTAAGGGAACCGCTATTACCTCCACTCCCCGCAGCGAGGTCCCGAACGCAGGCAAAGCAGAACCGGGAGGTCAAGAGGCGTTTTCCGCTGCATCTTTCAGAGAGAAGAATGGCCACGACGGATCTTGAAAAACTGATTGAATCGATTGCCGCCGAACTGTGGTCACGCATGCCCCGGGGAGGGATGTCGGGGCAAGCCGAGAGTCTTTGGATTGATGACCGCATCAGCCAGGAATGCGCCAGTGAATGCCACGGCGATTGCTCCGTCAAGACGCACAAGATACTCGAATGCGGCGCTGACCGGATTTCCACCTGTTCGGGCCTGTCCTGCATCGATCAGGGCATTGCCCACCTGATCGATCACACGCTTTTGAAGCCGGATGCCACGGAAGAGCAGATCCGCGCACTCTGCGAAGAGGCCCGGACGTATCAATTTGCCAGTGTGTGTGTCAATGCGGCCTGGGTCAAGTTGTGCGCCCGGATGTTGAAGGACTCCTGCGTGAAGGTCGCCACGGTCGTCGCCTTCCCGTTGGGGGCCACCTTGCCCAGCGTCAAGGCCTTCGAGGCCAAACAGGCCATTTGCCTGGGGGCGGACGAAGTGGACATGGTGATGAACATTGGCGCCTTGAAATCACGCCATTATACCCTCGTGGAAGAGGATATCGAGGGCGTGGTCGACATCTGTCACCGCTATGGGGCCATTACCAAGGTGATTATTGAGACTTTCCTGTTGAATGACGAGGAGAAGATCAAATCCTGTACTCTGGCGAAGGCCGCCCGGGCGGATTTTGTCAAAACATCGACCGGATTTTCCGGGGGCGGCGCCACGGCTAAAGATATTGAGTTGATGCGCCGAATCGTGGGGCCGGACATTGGCGTCAAGGCCTCCGGGGGGGTGCGGACCTTTGAAGATGTAAAACAGTTGGTGGCCGCAGGGGCAACCCGAATTGGTGCCAGTGCCAGCATCAAGATTGTTGAAGGCTTCAAGCACGCTCCTGGAGTGAAAAGGCCCGGATAGTTCTGAGGGGGAAATTCTTATTGGAAACGAGGCAGGAGACATCCTGCCTATATTTTTATGAGCGGTGAAGAGTGGACGCCGCGGAAGCTTCAACTCCACGCCAGACTCAAACACTATGAAAGATCCGGGCGGCGAAGAATGGCCCGGCGAGAGCTTATGAAAGATCGCATCGAAACCATCTACAACATCCGAACCACCTCACCGTCGGTCAGACGAGAACTCGAAGAGCGAAATCGTGTCCTCACCGCCTTGGTGGAGATTGGCCGGGAGATCAATGCCATCCTGGATTTGGATGAACTGCTTCCCAAGATTGCTCAACTGCTCAAAAAGGTCGTCGATTACCAGATCTTCGCCATTTTTCTACTTGACGAACACACCCAGGAGTTCTTTATCCGATTTGCGATCGGCCATTCTCCGGAGGTCGTCAGCAACATCCGCATCAAGATGGGGGAGGGGTTGATTGGGACCTCGGCTGCGGAGCGGCGAGTGGTCCTGGTGGGAGACGTGTCCAAGGATCCACGGTACATCAAGGCTTACGATACCGTGAGATCAGAACTGGCCGTCCCACTGATTGCCAAGGGCCGGGTGATTGGGGTTCTGGATATTGAGAGTCCAAAGCCGCATTTCTTTTCTTCCTACCATCAAAGCGTTCTTCAATTGTTGGGGAGCCAAATCGCCACGGCGATCGAGAATGCGAGCCTTTACGAGCGGACACGGAAACAGGCCGACACGCTCAGCACCCTTTACGCCATCAGCGAGCAAATGGTCGCCATCCTGAATCTGGAGAGCCTGCTGAAAAAGGTAGCGGAACTCATCAAGCAGGTCATCGATTATGAAATGTTTGCCGTCATGCTGGTTGACGAGCGGCAGAACGTGCTCAAGACACGCATATCGTTCAAATTCGATCAGAGGACCCAAGAGAAACTCAGGGTAGCCCTGGGAGAAGGCTTAGTCGGTTTAGCGGCGGCGGAAAAAAAGGCCATACGGGTGGATGATGTGCTGAAGGATCCCCGTTACCTCTGCTGCAATACGGAGACCCGTTCTGAGCTGATCATTCCATTGATCCATAAGGACCGGGCCATAGGCGTTTTGGATTTGGAAAACCGCAAAGTGGGTTATTTTACGGAGGAGCACGAACGGATATTGACCCTGCTCGCCAGCCAGATTGCCACAGCGATCGAGAACGCGCGTCTTTACGAGCATGTCGCCCGGCAGGAAGCGCGCATGGAACGTGAAATGCAGTTTGCCCGCGAGATCCAGTATCATCTCATCAGCGATGAAATTCCTCAGCTGGAGGGGATGGAAATCGCCGCGGAGTTCAAACCCGCCCACATCCTGGGAGGGGATCTCTACGACTTCCTTCCCTACGATGGCTCCAAGCTTGCCATTGCAGTGGGAGACGGCTCGGGCAAAGGGGCCCCTGCGGCGCTCTACAGCGCTATGACCAGCGGGATCATTCGAACGCGCGCTACGCGCCAGTATTCACCGGCTGAAATGCTGGTCCGCGTCAACTGGTCGCTCTGCCAGCGCCGCATCGAAGGCCGGTATATGACGTTGTGTTATGCGGTTTGGGATGAAGCCGCCCGGACAATGGTCATCTCCAATGCGGGATTGCCCAAACCCATTTTTTGTCATAACGGAGCCGTCGAGCTGCTGGAGGTATCAGGGGTTCCTTTGGGAATGTTTCAGGACGTGGTCTACGACGAGCGCAAAGTGGAGTTCGCGGCGGGGGATACCATTGTGTTTTACTCCGATGGCATCTCGGAAGCCATGAACCACGAGGGCGATGAATTTGGAACCGAGCGCTTGCTCGATACCATCAAGGCCCAATGCCACTTGGATCCGGCCGCACTGAAAACCATCTTGTTTGAGACCGTTCGTGAATTTGCCGCGGGCTCCCCGCAGAGGGACGATCAAACGCTGGTGATCATGAAAGCCCGGTAGGGCGGCCCTACACCAAGGGATGAGCCCCTCTCAGATGGATCAAGCACCAGGTGTAGGACGGCTACTCCGATTGGCTCCTTCAAACCAATAGGGGTAGGAAGAGCCGATTGGCTTCGGCCCCTCCCCCCTCCGAACCGGACAGGCGGGTCTCCCGCATCCGGCTCTCCAGTTGGTGGGTCACCCGCCACGGCGGGATTGACAGAGACAGACATGGGCGGTAACCAGTG
>JBGQBO010000005.1:0-168217 GCA_041494885.1 Terriglobia bacterium | reverse complement strand
TGGAAGATGAGTCCTGATGAAGAAGGGATTGAAACGAAAAAGGTGAGCGGTGGGCAGTGGACGGTGGGCAGTGGTGGAAGATCAGTCGCGAGGAAGAAGGGATTGAAACTGAGCCACCCGATGTTCAACTCAGCATAATTTTCGAATCGGAAGGGGAACCTAGACGAAGAAGAGATACAGACCGGTTTTGACTGCTCACTGCCCACCGCTCACTTATTGGAAGGTGAGTCCTGACGAAGAAGGAATTGAAACACAGTGAGTAGCTCTTCCGTGCGGACGTCATTTCGTACTTGGAAGATGAGTCCTGATGAAGAAGGGATTGAAACGCGCTTTCATACGCCCATTCCGCCGGGGATGTGAAGGTTGGAAGATAAGTCCTGATGAAGAAGGGATTGAAACTTGTCGGTGAACTCCATCCTCCACAAGTCGAAATGAGTTGGAACATGAGTCCTGATGAAGAAGGGATTGAAACGAAGATTTTATTCCGCTCATCCCTCGTTAGATCCACCAAGGTTGGAAGATGAGTCCTGATGAAGAAGGGATTGAAACCTTTGACGCACAAGAAAAGCAGGAACATTATCTCCTCTAAGTTGGAAGATGAGTCCTGATGAAGAGGGGATTGAAACGCGAGTGGTTTTGCAGTCATCCGATGCAATTTCCAGAGTTGGAAGATGAGTCCTGATGAAGAAGGGATTGAAACGAGGCTCTGGCCTTGAGAGGGGCTGGAAATGAGTCCAAGTTGGAAGATGAGTCCTGATGAAGAAGGGATTGAAACCCCTCGAATCTGAAACGCCTCGAACAGATGATACGTTGTTGGAAGATGAGTCCTGACGAATAAGGGATTGAAACGAAGCATTGTGAACCAGGATGTAACCAAGGGCGTGACTCGGCTGGAAGATGAGTCCTGATGAAGAAGGGATTGAAACGAAAAAGGTGAGCGGTGGGCAGTGGTGGAGGATCAGTCGCGAGGAAGAAGGGATTGAAACTGAGCCTCCCGATGTTCAACTCATCATAATTTTCGAATTGGAAGGGGAGTCTTGACGAAGAAGATATTCAGACCGGTTCTGACTGCTCACTGCACACTGCCCACCGGTCACTTGTTGGAAGGTGAGTCCTGACGAAGAAGGGATTGAAATCCGCCACGGCGGACTCCGCACGGCGGAGCGCCAGCATGGTGGTTTTATTGCAGGGGAGTCCTGAGGAAGAAGGGATTGAATCGCGACCTCGTGCGTGACAGGTACGGGGTCGGAGCAAAGTTAGAAGGTGAGTCCTGACGAATGAACTGAAACTGCTTCTGGGGCGCACGGCTGTGCGCCCCTACTGAAAAGTCGGAATCTGGCTTCTGGGGAAGAATTCCGGTACATGACCCGGTTTCTCATAGAGGATGGGCTTGATGAAGGCGCTCAGCATCCGCCAGCCTTGGGCTTGGCTCATCGTCATGGGATTTAAGGACATTGAGAATCGCAAGTGGCCGACGCGATTTCGTGGACCGTTTTTGATTCACGCCGGAAAGACGTTTGATCTGCAAGGTTATGAATGGGTCATTTCCAACATGGGTTTGGCTCTGCCATCCCCCAGTTCGTTCGATCGGGGCGGCATTGTCGGCTTGGCTGAGCTTGTAGAATGTTTGACCCAGCACGACAGTCCCTGGTTTTCGGGACCATATGGTTTTGTTTTAAGGAGCGCTAAACCTCTCCCCTTTATACCCTTACCGGGTCAGCTTGGGTTTTTTGACGTAGAGGAGCCCGTTCTGTAATCGGCCCCAGAAAGGCGTCGTGATTGCCTTAGTGGATGTGTCGAACGTGTACTTCTTCGATTAAAGAAGAATGCCTACTAAGGATGAGAAATTATAGTGACTCAAAACAGGGCCGCTCGAGCTGCCCTGCTCTGGTAGCCGGGATCCGCTCGCTTTTTGGCGGATCCCGGACCGTGCCGCCTGCAGGCAAGAGCCCGGGATCCCAAAGAACGGGATTCCGGCTACCCAAGCTTACGTCAATCCAGTGTCCTGCGACCTTCATTGTCACTATATTTTGAAATTCTCACTAGAAGGGGGATTTCCATGAATAAGCTTAAACAAGTGGGCAAGGTCCTCCAGTATGACGCAGGCAGACGGATAGCCGAGGTGAAGCTCACCGCCGTCTTGCGGACGGGTGATCCGATTTTGATCAAAGGTGACAGAACCAACTTTGAGCAGACCGTGCAGTTCATGTTCAAAGTTCGAAAGCCGGTCCAAGAGGCGAAGAGTGGTGACATCATATGGCTGGGTGTGATCAAGCGCGTTTACAAAGACGACAAGGTGTTCCTCGACATCGCTCGTCAGCAGGTTCCGAACGGACCCAGTAAGCCAACAAAACCGCCAAAGCGACTGATCTCTCCTGTGGGTCCAGACCGACCTACGCCCCCACCGAAAAAACCGCCTCAGGTGCCTCCACGCAAACCTACCCCGCCACCGACAGAGCCGTCTCCTGTGGATCCAGACGAACCACCACCGTCACCACCACCTAAACCGCAGCGAAGACCACGTCGCGACCGCCGCAGGTCGTCCGTCCGATCAACTAGATACAGGCGTTATCGTGTGAATCATGACAAACTGGACTTGCCGGATCTTGAACATTTGATCGATTACCTGAAGGACAAGAAGAAGAAGGACGATAGAGGTGGCGGCACTGCTGGGTAAATGAACCTACTCCTGAAGAGAGGAGGCATACCATGAATCTGAAACTGTCGACGGCACTCATGCGCACTGCTGTGGGTCGGATAGGCCATCAGCACATCGCGCAGTCGCTGACACAAACTACGCAATCGCTTATGGAGATTTGTGATCCGTCCAAAAGGCGGTCCATGCTTGTTCGTTTGGCGAGGGGGGTGCGTCTTGGTTCGGCAAATCTTGACGGCTGGACGCTTCCCGATGCTGTTTGGACGGAGCTCTGCCTTCAGCAAACCTCCCTGTCCCGCTATCCATTGGGCGAGATTGCGGAGCGCGCGGTCAAGCAAGCCATGCTTCTGCAAATTGTGCCAGGGGTCACTCACAAGTCAATCGGCACATCTCATGGATCTTTACTCAGTTCCATTAGGCTTGGAACTCGCCGTTTCCGGCAAAGCACGCTTCTGCGTGATTTCCTCGCCTGCTACTTTTTCGATCTGTGTGTCGATTATTTGCGCCGCCCGGGAATTCTCTGTCGCGGGTATAACTTCTCGAAAAAAGGGGAAATGATCTCGCTGGTGGCTGAACATAAACTGAGGGCCACCCTCGCCGCACAGTCAGCAATGTGGGCGAACCGCATTCTGCCCTTCCTCCAGAGAGCTCGCAGGCGCAAGAATCCCGCAGATGGGATCGGATTGGTCGGAGAGGTTCTCCAGGAACTCTTTGGGGTTGCGCCGCCCGGGAAAGAAAGGAGCCAGGATTGTGACCCTCGAGACGTCAATGTGATCGTTGGGACCCGGTCTTCCGCACTTATTCGGGAAACCCACACAGTGGACAAGAATACCCATCGGTTTCTCCTACACGACCCCCGGCCCAACGTCACCGCGTCATTTGAGACCCTGGATGAATTTCTGCAACGCCCTCCCCATTCACGAGTCAAGGACTTGATCGACCTGGGTGTCACTGTGTACATGTCTGATTTGTACACGAAACGGGAGCACAATTTAGGAAGGCGTTTGGGCATATTCATGCCCTTGCGTGACTGCGATTCCTGGTCCGACGCCCAAAAAGAAGTGGAACGAGCCGTCGCTTATCTGGGCAGAGACGATGTGCAGTTCCACTTCGTCAAGCGAAAGGAACAAAAGAGTCCGCGTAAATTCACGGTCAAGCCCGACAAACGGTGTGTTTGCCTGCTTTCCGGCGGATTGGATAGTCTGGCAGGGGCCGTATGGGCGATCGAGAATGGTCTGACTCCGATTTTCGTCAGTCATTCCGCCGGCGGACAACTGACGCACCTTCAGAAGTCCCTCGTTGAAAAGCTGGGGAAAAAATACCGCCGGACTTTTCAGCATCTGCATTTTTACGTGGCCAAGTCAATGAGTCGAAAAGCCAGGTACCCGCTGTCTGCCCCGCCGCACACGCTCATGGTGCAGCACTTGCGATCGTTCCTCTTCCTGGCGCTCGCCAGCGCAGTGGCGCTGGAGCGTAAGATAGACCGAATTTACGTCTTTGAGAATGGGCCCTTGGCTTTGAACCCCTTGATCTCTGAAGGTCGAGTCAACACGCATACGGCCCATCCGCATTTTCTGGGGTTGTTTCAGAAGATGATTCACAAGGTGTTCGGCGTTGAATTGCACATCAGGAATCCGTTTCGTTACATGACGAAGGGTGAGGTTGCCGCCGTTCTGACAAGCCCCAAGCTTGGATCCCTTGTCAAATCATCCAATTCCTGTTGGAACTGGTTTAAAGTCCCTGTCATCGCAAAAAATATGGGCGTGCGATGGGATGGGCAAAGTCATGACGGCCTATGCTTGCCCTGTATCTTAAGGCGCGTTTCGATGGATCGCGCCGGCATAGCGAAGAGTGACGCCTCGTATTTGATAGATAGCTTCACAGCCTTCCCTCGCAAGGGGACGCACGACGACGCGCTCATGGCGCTGGCTGACCTTCTCCGGTTTTGTCAGAATGTGAGGTCTCTCTCCGACGCCGAACTGCTGCTTTATGCTCCGGAGTTTTCTGTCTATGAGGAGAGGATCGATGCAGAAGAGTTGTCGCGCATGTACCGGGAACAGGCTGAAGAAGTTCAACGGTGTTTTCAAAAGAGATTACAGAGACAAGTCAGTCAAGCCTTGGCCCCGGCGTTGTTTTAGTGTGTATTCCAGGGGAAGTTGCCGACCTTCGGGAATCCCCCGAATGGAGTGTTCAAGATCGCGGAGTCGGGTGGGAGTCCGAAGCGACGCCGGACAACAGTCGGTAGCGTCGGCTCCTCAACTCGAGGAGCAAGTCATGCCAGCACGGAGATTGTCCCTGTGCAAGAACGAAGGAATCTTACGTTTGAAGTACGGTTTGGGATTGAAGAACCGCGAGATTGCCCGAAGATGCTCTGACCCGAGTGACGGTTCCATCCCTGGTTCGAATAGAATTGGAATTGAAAAGGGAATGGTTATAAAATAAACGGATTCAGATTTGGGCCTTCTTGCGTTCTTTGTTTTTGAGGAAAGGATATGCCTGTGATCAATTTAAATGAGAAGTTCGTGGTGGATCAAAAAGGGAATCGCATTGGCGTTTTCCTGGATATCAAAGACTATCAGGCATTCCTCAGCGCATTAGAGGAACTGGAATCCATTCGCGCTTACGACGCGGCAAAAGCCTCGGGTGACGAAAGCATTCCATTCGAACAGGCGGTTTTGGAAATCAAAAGAAGCCGTCAATGAGCTATAGCCTTTTCATCCTTCGTCGCGCTCAGAGAGAATTATCCGACTTACCAAAGGGGACTTTTGAGCGAGTATGTGAGGCGATTCAATCCTTGGCCCAGGAACCGAGACCGACCGGTTGTTTGAAACTCACTGGCCGCCCCGCCTGGCGAATCCGGGTAAGTGATTACCGTGTGATCTACGAGATTGATGATACTACAAAAGCGATTCTCATCCTCCACATCGGTCACCGACGGGATGTGTATCGTTAGATTTCGACCGGGATGCTTATATTTTACTTAAGACGCTCCTTGAATCCGTCAACCGCACACCTCCCCGCATCGCATTTGCGCGCCACGCATCCAAGAGTCTAATTGAAGATTCTGAAGTTGCGGGAACCCGACACGTCGGATGTTGGGTCGAGGGGATCAAGCTCTTCCACCGGATCGATGAACATTGCCCACTCTTTCCTTGAAGCACTCTAACGGCGGAAAAGCAACATGGAGAGAGTCATCACCAATCCCACGGTAACGACAAAGTAGCGGACGGCGGGGCGGCCCACGCGGCGGGCGAGTCCGGCACCGGAATAGCCGCCCAGCATGGCGCCGATCATCATCAGGACGGCGTCGGTCCAGAGGACGGCGCCAGACGCAATAAAGTAAACGGAAGCAATTCCATTGATGGAGAAGGCCAGAAAGTTTTTCACTCCGTTCATCTGATGGATATCGGTCAGGCCGAGCAGCCCCAGCGCCGCCAGCATGAGAATCCCCATCCCGGCACCAAAGTAGCCCCCGTATACCCCCACAAGAAATTGAAACAGGACCGCTCCAATCGTCCCGCCGCGGGATGGCTTTTTCCCTTCGTTGACGCCGCGGTACAGCCTCCGTGTGATCATTTCCTGGGTCGCCAGGATCAGAGTGGCCAGCAGGATCAGGTAAGGCACGAGCTTTGAGAAACTCCGTGAGGAAGTATGCAGAAGAAGAATGGCCCCGAAAACGCCGCCAACCAGGGAGGGGACAATTAGCAAGAGGAACCAGCGGCGGCTTCCCTTCAACTCGCGACGAAACCCGATCATCCCGGCAAATGATCCCGGCCAGAGCGCGACTGCGTTGGTCGCGTCAGCGAGAATGGGATTGCGCCCCAGCCATACCAGCGTCGGAAAGGAGATGAGGGTGCCTCCGCCCGCTACGGAATTCACCATCCCCGCAGCAAACGCGGCAGCAAAGATGATGGCCGGTTGCCATAGATGCATGAGAGTCAGTGTGGACTCCAATTCCCCGAACCTTTGTTAGTTTGTCACGTTGTTTGTAATCCGGGGCCCGATCTGTGTGTTGCGCAATCCGGCAAGGGACTAAGCACAGATGTTTGCTCGCGCAGGGCAGGATCGGCCCGGCATGGCGGGACCAGCGCAGACACGTACTGATTGAACAGGAGGCAAAAGCATTTGAACGCTATAACCGTCAGCAGGGGGCCAATGGGGCGCGGACCACGTGAGATGGTCAGAATGGTTTTACACAGATTCGAAAAGTGAGAACCTGAGATTATTCCACCGGGTAAGGGCCAGAGCCGATCATTTCCCTTTGCCGTATCAAAGATTTCAACCCCAGAATGATTCAACGACGGCGGTCCTCAGCCAATAGGACAGCGCTATCGGTATGACGGCGGTTTGCCAAACGCCGGGAAATCCGCTCAGCTTCGGCTCGAAGACCAGCATTGGACATTGCAGCCTGTTCTAAGATGTATTTCAGTTCAGCCTGCAAGGATCGACCGCTCCGCCGAGCACGCGCCTTGAGGCGCATGATAACAGCAGGATCCAAATCTCGGACCAGCACTTGCGACATAACATGTCCTTCCAGCGTTCAAATCGGATCTGATTATGCAAAAAAAGTCTTCATAGGGTTCTCTTTACGCCGCGTTTATTCAAGGAGGCGGTGACCCTGGGGGCAAGATTTCACGCGTACAGAGGATTTCAGAGTATAGCGACGCTTGTATTGCATGAAGATTGATTGGCTCGAGCTTTGGTAGCCGTGATCCCGTTCTTCGGGATCGCGGGCTTTTCCCCGCCGGTCGCAAGGGCCCGTGATCCGCCAAAGAGCGGGCGGATCACGGCTACCCGAGCAGATGAGTTGGCGAGGTTCTGTCCTTCGTCACTATAATTTCTCGCCCTCAGCAAGCTGTTTGGCGAAACCAAAGGGTCACTCTTCGGCAAGCTCGCCATGGTCGGTCCGCAGCGGAAGAACCAGCACTTCGAGTAGTGTCAGAACACTCGTGATGCCGTGGGTGAGACCCTGGTCAATGGAGTCAAAGAGTTCGTCGGCTACTGGTAAGTATTTAGGATTTTCTTCGATGTAATAAATGAGCGGGGCGCTGTCGAATGCGACCAATTTGTTCGCGACAAGGGAGGTCAGCTTTTCCACGCATCGCGCTCCGCGTCGATGTACTCTTGCGCATCACGGTTCTGCCACACTTCCTTCCCTCGGCCCCTGAGCTCTTTCACCCGACGTTGTCGTAACGGAGGCTGTTGATTCAGAGCGAGTAGGAGGCGTTGTCTCTCTTCTTGGGAGAGTGTGCAAGCCGCTTCGATTAGTTCTTGGAGTGTTGGCTGAGTTCTCATAGCTTTTCTCACATCGGAAGTGTATCACAGAATTAATCCTACCATTAATCCGACGGGACTGATCGGGGAGGATGTCAAAATTAGCGCATCGGACGGCTAATCCATTGAAATCGAGCGCGAGGGGAGTCGCTCAAAACAAATCCCCCGCGCCTTGAGTTCATTGAGAAAAACCTCCGGAGGCAGCGAGATCTCCTGTCGCAGGACGCCATAGCGGTTGTTGTTGACATCGCCGCGGCACAGCATTTGGGCGACGATGGACACGGGGAATGCGGTGGTGCGCATCATGGCACTTAGCTTCGTCCTGGAATCGAAGTAGTCGATAAGTTGGTAGGACAGCTCCCGCAAATGAGGGGCTGATCGGGTCGCCCGTGTCTTACTCCCGCTGCTCGGTGCAGTCGGTCGAATCGGTGTTCCCCGCAAGGTCACCCGAATCAAAACGCAATCGGGTTCTCCGGAGGGGAGTCGTTCAACGAGCAGGCTTTCTACAATTTTTCTGGGAACGATATTCCGGTCTTCGATCCGGATGGATTTACTTGAGGTCAGTCCCAGGTCGATCAGGGTCTTGAATTTTTCGCAGTGGCCCGGGTAGCGGATAGTCTTGTAATTGAGTTCGCGGACCCGGCCCTTCAAAGTGAGGGGCAATGTCGAACCCCCGCCCGAGGTGTAAAAAGCTTCCAGGTTTCCAAAAGGGGGCGGAAATACCA
The DNA here is from genome assembly GCA_041494885.1 of Terriglobia bacterium. GTDB lineage: Bacteria > Acidobacteriota > Terriglobia > JAIQFV01 > JAIQFV01 > JAIQFV01. The sequence goes on along the minus strand of JBGQBO010000005.1, from coordinate 159,562 downwards.
GGGTCTCGAGACCCGTCATCGGCTCTACGAATTCGATCTTCCCATTCTCCAGGATCCGCGCCGGTTCGACATATTCATTGATGAGGCCGCCCACCGAAAAAACGAGTTGGTAGTCGAGGGGGGGCCTGGGGCACAACGGGAGGCCGCCGACTCGAATTTGGATGGAATCGACGCGAGTAAAATGCCGAAGCCCCTCGGCGACGACGGTTGACACCATGCCAGGGGCAAGACCGCAATCGGGAACGATCCGGACCTTCTTCTTCCGCGCCGCCGCATCGAGCGAAAACTCCTGCTCCACAATGCGATCATTCCCGCCTAAATCGCAGAAATGACATCCCGCTCGCACGGCACTTTGTGCCAGGCGGAAATTGTAACGATAGGAAACCGCTCCAATCACGGCGTCGTAACGGCGCATCAGGGAGGTGACTTTTGGCCAATGAGTGATATCCAGCCGATGCGTTGAAACCCTACTTTTTCCAATCCGCTTTGCCGCTTTGGCAAGTGCCGGGCCATCGGCATCGGCAATCCCCACTTGATCCACGCCCTGCGAGCGAGTCAGATCCCACGCCGCTGCTGTTCCCATCAGCCCTGCGCCGAGCACCAGAATTTTCATGGCGATCTCCCTTGCGATTTGATGATGGCCTTTTTAACACGAAGATGTGAGGGGGGACAAAGGAATTAGGTGATAGGTTTTAGGTGATAGGTGATAGGAAGGAGCAGGGGTCGGGTGCCGGGGGAATGCAGGTGTTAGGTATTGGGTCATAGGTGATAGGCTGTTCTCCCCGAATGGCGTGAAATGGCCAAAGAAGGATCAGGTTTGCGAATGCGGGGCGTGGGCCTCTGCAATCAGGAACCACTCAATAGCGATTTTTTGTTTTCGATGATGTAGCCCGCACAGCGGTCGGCCAGTGCCATGATGGTGATCATCGGGTTGACCCCAATGGAGGTAGGGAAGACCGACGCATCGCAAATGAAGAGATTCTGAAGGTCGTGAGAGCGGCAAAAACTGTCGACCACGCCGCGGGCCGGATCGCCCGCCATGCGGCAGCTCCCTTGCGGGTGTGCTGAGAAGAGGGTGAGATCACTGGCCCGCGTGGGGGCAGTGAAAATCTTTTTTACCTCGTCTGTGTTTCGGAGAATCAAGGGGGGATTGTGAGTTGTCATTACGGATTTGGCCCCGGCCGCAAAGAAGGCTTCCGCAATTCTGCTCAAGCCCTTGAGTCCCGCCTGCAAATCGTGATCACTCATATTGTAATCCAGCGTCACGTGGCCCCATCGGTCCGCGGTCACCCGGCCATTAGAGCCGTCCTTCACCTGCGCGTAGGCCGCGGCGTAGTGGGAGTACTGCTGCATCAACGATCGATGACCCGCGCCAAAGGAAGGCATTGAGGCCGCAGCGACCGTAGGATGGGCAAAGATCCCCTCCAGCACAAATCCTTCGTTGCGGAATTGATCGACAAAAATCGATTGAGGGATGCCGCGGTATGACTTGAGTTCCTCGTCAAACAGACCAAAGGCAGCAAACAAGGGATGAAGAGCCAGGTTCTTCCCGACTAGGCCGTTGGAGTTCGCGACGCGGCTGTTCAAGAGAAGCTGAGGTGAATTGACGGCGCCTCCCGCCACGATGAACAGCTTGGCATGGATGGTGAAATGCCGCGGTTGTCCCGTTTCCCGGGCATTTCTGCCTTCCAGGTAGATCGAAGGATGCACCGACTGTGGCAACCGGGGGTTTTCGACGACGGTTCCCGTCACGGAAGAAACCCGGCCACGTCCTATTCCGGCCGCGTGAATTCTCTCCACCCGGAATTGCGGGTAAATGCGTGCGCCGAGCGCAGAGGCCTGCGGGATCCACACCGTCATGGAATTCCGCTTGGCATCAAAAGGACAACCCAGCATGCAGCACCCACACTGGGAACAGTTGACACGGTTGTGGTGGATGATGCCACGCTTCCATCCGAGTTTCTCAGCTCCCTGCTGCAGCTTGCGATTGTTGTCGTTGATCTCATAGTCCTGGATCTGACTCACCGACATCGCTCTTTCGACGCGCTCGAAGTGGGGCTCCAGGGATCGCGAGTCAATCTGATCGATGCCAAACTCTCGCTGCCAATGAGCCAGCACATTCTCGGGGGTGCGAAAACAAATGCAGTTATTCACCACCGTGGTGCCGCCCACACATTTGGCATGGAGCACCGTGATGGAAAGATCCTTTGTGGCGCGGCCGCCGCCCTCCTGATAGAGCATCGGCATCATGTCCGCTTCGCGCTGGTTGAAATCCTTTGAAGAGAAATTTCCGCCTTCTTCAAGGACGATCACGCTCAATCCAGCTTCGACCAGATCCTTTGCGAGGACACTCCCTGCGGCGCCACTGCCGATGAGGCACACTTCGGCGGAATCGGCGAAGGCATCTTTTACAGTTTGGGGATCGAGATACATAGCGTTAAGCAAATTCCAAAATCCAAAGTCCAAATTCCAAATAAATTCCAAATTCCAAGATATCAAACAGAGAGGAAGCCCGACCGATCAGTAACCAATGGAAATCGTCTGCTTTGGAATCACAGTATGTGCGGTTGTTTGGAGCTTGTTCATTGAGATTTGGAGTTTATTTGGAATTTGGACTCTGGAATTTGGATTTTAGGGTCATTATCCATACGGTCCATCATACCCAATGGCCTTCCAGGAGCCCTCCTGCCCATAGTACCCCGCCATGGAGAGCCGCCGGAGGGCTTGAAAGCCGGTACGCCGAAACTCAAAGCGGCTCGTTGCCCAGGCACGCAGGACCTCATCGCGTTGAGCAGGGGTGAGAGAGGTAAAGCGCGCCGGTTTGAAATCGAACAGCAGAGGCGACCATTCAAACACATCGAGCAACTGCGCGATCTGCTCCGCGATGCCGTGGTCCATCGTGGAGAGAAACCCATCGAGATGAGCGGCTACCTTTAAGTCCGTGGAGCCGGGCAAACCTTCCGCCGCAGGAACCATCCGGTCGCAAATCGCTTGCAGGACATGGAATTGTTTGGGGGTTAAGAACCGAAGGCCGGCGTTGGTGGCAGATACCCCGATCGCCCGAGGGAAGCTGGAGAAGGCAACGCGCGCAAAACTCAGGGCCACTAAACCCAGCGCTGTCTTTTTCAAGAATCTGCGGCGCGAGAGATCATCGGATACTAGGAATGGATTTTCACATCCGTTTGGGATCATGGTTGAACGTACCCGTGATGCGCTTGAGCGTGGCCTCCCGATTCGATCGTGGAGGAACTAAATGAACAAAAACCGCCAACGAAGAATCCATATTACCGGAGGTGATTTGGATGCGTCAAGAAGCGGGGTGAGTCCTTATCATGGTGCATTCGCAAAACCCCTTGACACTTGCCTTAATGATTCAATATATTAGCGTTGCACGGTTCTAAAATCGACTGAAATATACCCCGGCAAAGATTTAGCACCAAGCAGTCATCGCTCCCCAGTCCGCCGCACCTGGCGGCCTAAGACTGCGAGTTCTGATCGCTGTCTTGCTCCCCTTCAAAATGCCCCGATCAGGCATTGTCTATGGTAGGTCCTGGAAACATCCTTGGAGGCTTTTGATGGCTTGTTTTCCTGTAAGTTCTCCCGGGCGTTGCCGGCGTAGGAGCACTGGCAGGTGGTCTCTGGATCACAGATGCTGCAATTGGGGCTACGCCCATCTCACTCCCACCCTTGGAACCCGAATGGATTCGATTTAGGAGGAAGCTCATGAGCGGCAAGACGCGAAAAGTGCTCTACTTGTTCATGGTGGCGATTTTTCTATTTTCAAGTGTTTCTCTGGTTTTTGCGTCGGGTTTTACGATCTACGAACAAAGTGTTCGTGCCATCGGCCGCGGCGGTGCTTTCGCAGCGACGGCGGACGATGCCACCGCGATTTTTTACAACCCCGCGGGAATCGGACAATTGAAGGGGACGCATTTTTCATCCGGCTTGAGTGTGATCAATCCCGCTCTGGTGCGGTTTCACCCCGACCCGGCGCTCCCCGGTCCCACGGAGCGATTTTTCCACACCACCCTGCTGACCCCGGATCGTGGATTTGATGGCGAGATTTCCAACAATGCCTTTTTCCCCGCAGCCATGTATCTGACGCAGTCCATCAAGAATCGTGTGACTCTCGGTTATGGCATCTATTTTCCCTTCGCCCTTCAGACCGACTTCACCAATTTCCGGAATGATGCGCAGCCGGTGGTGCTGATTCAGAACGGGCAAAAATTCAGTTACCGGTATCCAGGCCGTTTTGCAAGCACTCGCGCGATTCTCAATGTCACCATGCACAATCCCACCATGGGAATCGAGGTCACTCCCAATGTCTATCTGGGTTTTGGTTTTGACGTCGCGCATGCGGATGTCACCCTCGAGCAGAGCTTTCTTCAACCGGACGATCCCGGGACGCTGGCTTTGGGAGGGGCTTTTGCGCAACAGTTGTTTCCCCAGGATTTCGCGACCAATCCTGCCGCGGCCGCGCGAGCGGTCGTCGCGCTTCTTCCAGAGGGCCGTGCGAGGTTGACAGGCGAAGCCACCGACGTGGGCGGCAACGCGGGCATCCTGGTCAAGATTCCGCGTTACAACACCAATCTCGCCTTCAGTTATCGCTCCCCCATCACGCTCCATATTAATGGAAAATCGAATTTTGGTTTTGCTCCCGCGACCCCTATTACTCCCTTCATCGGCGGAGCCCTGGCTCAGCTGTTTCCGGCGGAGGTCGCAGCGAGTGCTGTTTTGAAGCTTCCCCCAACCTACATCTTCGGAATTTCCAACCATTCGTTGAAAAACACGGAGTTGGCTTTTGACTTTGTGATGCAGGACTATCGCACGGTAAAGAATTTCCCAATCAATTTCGGGACGCACACCCTGGCGTTACAGGACCGCATCATTCCCATTAACAATCGACCTTCGCTCCAGTACCGTTTTGGCGTGGAACACAAACACAGCGATTCGCTGACGTATCGCTTTGGTTACTACTACGATCTCTCCCCCCTGCCGGCGAAGGATGTGGGTATTCTTCAACCCGACTCCAATCGTCACGGGCTGACCGCGGGCGTTTCACTACCCATGCCCAGGATTCTCCCGTTTGAGACGACCATGGATCTGAATTATCTGGCTTTGTTCTTCACCAAGCGAACGGTAGCCACGGCGACCAATGTGGCCCTCGGATTGGCCGGCCGTTGGGATGGATTTGCCAACGTCTTTGGCGTGGGCTTTAACATTAACCCGGCGAAGGAAAAGGTGACGCCGGTGATCTACCATCCTGGGGCAACCTGCACGGTGCAGTCCCCTTCGATCATGCAGGGAAAAACGACCCAGGTGACTGCCCTGATTTCCGATTTTGATCTCGATTCTGTCAGTTATAACTGGTCCTCCAATGGGGGCAAGGTCAGCGGGACCGGTTCGAACGTGGTGTTTGATTCCACCGATGCTGCCCCGGGAACGTACGTGGTGACTGCGAAGGTGGCGGACAAGAAGGGCAATCAGGCGATGTGTTCGGTGAACGTGACGGTGGAAGCCCCGCCCAAGCCGAACCAAAACCCGACGGTGACCTGCAGCGCCGACCGGACGACGTTGATCGAGGGTGAGTCGACGAAAGTCCATGCGCGCGCGAGTGATCCGGATGGGGATCCCCTCACCTATGCGTGGTCTGCCAGCGCTGGCCGCATCGTGGGGAGTGGGGCCGATGTCACCTACGATTCTGCGGGTGCAGCGGCGGGTTCCACAGTTATGGTCTCGGTCGAGGTGAGTGACGGCCGCGGAGGCACCGCCCGCTGCTCCACGACGCTTCAAGTCAACGCCGCCCCCAAACCCAAGCCCGAGCCCGTCTCCTGCTTGAGTGCAGGGTTCCCCGGCAATTCATCGCGAATCAACAACGTCGACAAGGCTTGCCTTGACGATGTGACCCTGAAGATGCAGAATGATCCGGGTTCCTCGTTGACCATTACGGGATTCTCAGATCGTTCCGAGACGGCAGCCAAGGCGCTGGCGAAACGGCGGGCTGAGGCCACCAAAGCGTATCTGGTCAAGGAAAAGAAGCTCGATGCCAACCGCATCGGAGCCGAGGCAGCGACACCGGTGAAGGGGACCACGGACGAAGAAAAGAAGAAAAACCGGCGCATCGAGATCATGTTCTATCCGGAGGGAACAAAGCCGAAATGAGGTCGAGCGTTCCCAGCGCGAATTCTTATGGTTGACCCCCTCGTCACTGAGTCACCCTGGCGGCCCCGATTCCGTAATCGGGGCCGTTTTTACTTTTGAAGAATTGACAGGCGTCTTTGTCGGCCTCGAAAAGCGCTGAATCCCGTGAGGGCCTGCGGACAGGGCGACGGGCGTCAGAAGTTGTCAAGTCCGGGCGCGTCTCCTGGCGTGAACAGTGTGTTGAGATCAGCATCCCAACAATCCCTGCGACCTGGTTTCATCCGTTCCCTGCATTTCATAGAAAAGAGCGAGATCTACGATGGGTGAATTGAACGACGATCGAGGAACTGAATGAATGTTCACTCACTCCGATTCATCCCCGTTTCAATACTCCATGGAGGACAGACGATGCGTAAGCATATCGGGCTTTTGATTTTTTTGATGATGATTGGCATGGCTTGCCTGGCTTCTGCACAAGTGTCCGACTCCTCTCGCGGCGCGCTGGATCCCCGCCTCGTGCAGGCCGACAGGCTTTACACGGAGCGAGGAGACCTCACCAAGGTCAAATTTGCCATCGGCTTGGCGAGCGACGTTACTAAGAGCGACCCCAAGAGTTTCGAGGCTGCGGCTCGATTGGCAGAGTATTACTACTTTCTGGGAAAGCGCTCCCCCCAGGGCCAGCAGTTGGACTTATTTCAGCGGGGCATTGACTTCGCGAAAAAGGCGATTGAGCTGCAACCGAATGAGGCTGCCGGATATTTCTGGTTGGCCACGAATCAGGGGATGTACGGGGAGACCAAGGGCCTGTTCTCCAGCATGGGAATGCGAAAGGAAATCCGGGCCAACTTTGAAAAGGCCGCTCAACTCGACGGGACCTATTACGGGGGAGGGCCCTGGCGCGGACTCGGTCGGTGGGACTTCCGCGTGCCCGGGCTGATGGGGGGAGATAAGAAGCGCTCCGTGGAGGAGTTGGAAAAGTCTCTTAAGATCGCCCCGGGAAATTCGCTGACAAAATTGTACCTGGCGGAAACCTATCTGGACAGTGGCAGGAAAGGCGACGCCAAGACACAACTGGATGAGATTTTGACCATGCAACCGGATTCCCGCTGGGCGGTTGAACACAAGGAAAACGTCGAGGAAGCCAAGAGGCTTCTTGAGAAAAACTTCAAGAAATAGCCTCTTCCGGTTCCCGCTTCACCCGCCCGGGGTCAGCGCAAGTAATCGGGAGAAGAGTCGCGTGGGGCAACCCATGAAGTTCGTTGCCGCGCCTCCATTTTCCTTTCAAGTAGAGGTGTGTAGGTTGCTTGGGGGTCCGGAGTGAGGATGGCGCGTAAGGAAAATGATAAACGGAGGGAGATTCTGCAGGCGGCCATTCGCGTTTTTGCCCGAAGCGGTTTCTTCAATTCCAAGGTCTCCGACGTGGCCCGGCGAGCCGGGGTCGCCGACGGGACCATTTACCTCTATTTTCGAAACAAAGATGATTTACTGATCTCCCTGTTTGACCAAATCATGTCAGAGTTCGTCACCCGGGCCATTGAGACCCTGGCGACGACCCGCGATGTGGTAGAAAAACTGCGTCGCCTGGCGGCTTTGCATCTCGACAGTTTGGGGCGGAACCGGGAGTTGGCGATCGTGTTTCAAATTGAGCTGAGGCACAGTTCCAAGTTCATGTCCCGCTTCTCCAGGACCCGGCTGGCAGACTACTTTGATCTCATCCGAAATGTCGTGCGAGAGGGCCAGCGCACAGGCCGGTTTCGAAAGGAACTCAATGAAAAGATCGTCACAAAATGCTTCTTTGGCGCCCTGGACGAAATGGTGACGAACTGGATTCTCAGCCCGCATCCTTACAATCTCGGGGCGTTATCCGACCCGGTAGTGGACTTGTTTGTGGATGGCTTGGAGAAAGCGGGCAGGCAGGCTCCCGCTGCCAGGAAGCCTGCCCCGGTGAGTTTGCGGAAGATCCCGGGCGGGGAGATGACTCGTCGTCGAAATTCACGATCCTCTTGAGGCGGAGGGATCAATGCCCATCAGCACTCTCAATGATCTCTTTCTTAACACCACGACTACGGTCCCCAAGCCGAACCTGCTGATGCACAAGGTGGGAGGCGTTTATGCGTCCCTGTCGACCCAGGAGGTGAGGCAGGCGGTCGAGGAGCTGGCTCACGGGCTGGGGGCCTTGGGTCTTTCGCGAGGCGACCGGATCGCCTTACTCAGTGAAAACCGCCCCGGCTGGGCGATTTCTGATTACGCTATTCTGGCGATCGGCGCCGTCAACGTCCCCATCTATCCAACCCTGCCTCCGAAGCAAATCCAGTACATTCTCGAGGACAGCCAATCCAAGGCCATCATTGTCTCCACTGCGGCCCAACTGGAGAAAGTGAAAACGATCCTTGAGGCGATCCCTTCGCTCCAGTGGGTCATCCTACTGGACGAGGCACCCGTGCATGGGGAGCGAATCAGGGGCTATTCCTCGGTGTGCGCTCTCGGTCGAGAGAAACGCCGGCAGGAGCCGGATCTTTTTGCAAAGCTTTGTCGCGCGTCAAAACCCGAGGACATGGCGACGCTCATCTACACCTCCGGGACGACGGGAAATCCCAAAGGAGTCATGCTTTCCCACAAGAATATTATCTCGAATATTGAGGCCTGCGATGGCCTGATCGAGATGGGCCCGACGGATGTTGCGCTCTGCCTTCTGCCCTTGTGTCATATCTACGAGCGCATGATCGACTATTTGATCTTCTTCAAGGGAGTGACAATCGCTTACGCCGAATCCATCGACGCCGTAGGTGCCAACATGATGGAGGTCCACCCCACGTTCATGGCCAGTGTACCTCGCCTCTATGAAAAAATGTACATGCGCCTCCAGGAGCGGGCCGCCTCCGCATCGTCCGTCCAAAAGAAGATATTTGATTGGGCCGTCGGCACGGGGCGGGAATGGGCGAAGCAAAAGCTGGCAAGGAAGCAAGTGGGGGGATGGCTTGAAATGCGGCATCGCCTGGCGGACCGGCTGGTTTTTTCTAAATTCCGCGAGCGGACCGGTGGCCACATCCGGTTCTTTCTCTCCGGAGGCGCTCCGCTGGCCCGCGAGCTGGGGGAGTTCTTTTATGCAGCGGGGCTGCTTATCCTGGAAGGTTATGGATTGACAGAAACCTCGCCGGTCATCACCTTCAACCGGAATGAATCTTTTAAGTTCGGGACCGTGGGCCAGCCCGTCCGAGGAGTCGAAGTTAGCATTGCCGAAGACGGAGAGATCCTGACGCGGAGCGATTCGGTCATGATGGGATACTATCGCCACCCCGAGGAAACGGCCGAGGTGATGACAGGAGGCTGGTTTCACACCGGCGATATCGGGGTCATGGATGATGAGGGTTTTCTGCGCATCACCGATCGCAAGAAGGATTTGATAGTCACCTCCGGAGGAAAGAACGTCGCCCCACAGAATATTGAAAACCAGTTGAAAACCTGCAGCGTGGTCCAAAACATCATTGTGGTCGGCAATCGGAGGAATTACGTGAGCGCCCTCGTGGTGCCCAATTTTGAGAGGGTTGAAGCCTATGCCCGCATGGCTGGGATCACGTTTCAATCGCGGGAAGATCTGGTGAAGAATCCTGAAATTGCGGATTTCGTCCTTAAAGAGATCAATGCCGCCACCCCTGAACTGGCCAGTTTCGAACGCATCAAGAAAATCGCATTGTTATCGAGCGATTTCACCATCGAGTCCGGTGAGCTGACTCCCACGATGAAGGTGAAGCGAAACGTGGTGGAAGCGCATTACAGGGAGCAGATTGACCGCCTCTACGGATAGGGGAGGCATTTGGCTCGCGAGGGACTGGCTAATTGTGAGGGGTTATGCGAAAATGAATGAGCATTCATTCATTTGTACAAGATTGTGGGGTTGGACTATCAGGTCGCGGGAGAGGAATCACGCATGCAACATCGCATATTGAAGGTAGCGGTCCTGGGTGCGGGAACGATGGGATCACAGATCGCCGCCCATCTGGCGAACGCCGGAGTTGAATGCGTCTTGCTCGATATGATTCCGGCTGAACTGGAGGGCGACGAAAAGTCCCGCGGGCTGACGCGGGAGGATCCCGGGGTGCGGAATCGCCTGGCCCGACGGGGGCTCGAGACGGCGCTGAAAATGAAGCCTGCCGCTTTCTTCCTTCCTGAAAACGCCGCCCGGGTGCGCATCGGCAATTTTGAAGATCATCTCGGCTGGTGTGCAGAAGTGGACTGGATCATCGAGGCGGTTGCCGAGAATATCGACATCAAGCAACAGCTGCTGGGGAGGGTGGAGGCAGTTCGCCGGCCGGGGACGCTTGTCAGTTCCAATACTTCGGGCCTGTCTGTTGCGAAAATCGTGGCCCCGTTTTCAGAGGAATTTCGCCAGCATTGGGCGGGAACGCATTTCTTTAACCCGCCGCGGTACATGAAGCTGATGGAATTGATCCCCACTCCGGAAACAAAGCCGGAGGTCATCGAGATCCTGGCGTCCTTCTGCGACCAGGGTTTGGGCAAAGGGGTCGTCTTGTGTCACGACACCCCCGCTTTTATTGCCAACCGGATCGGGACGTATGGAATGATGCGCACGATCCAGGTCATGCTGGAAGAGGGGTACAGGATTGAAGAGGTGGACGCGATGACCGGGGCAGCGTTGGGGCGCCCCAAGACGGCATCGTTTCGCACTTTGGACCTGGTCGGACTCGATGTCTTCTCCCACGTCGCCCAGAATATGTTCATTAACGCGCCCGACGACCAGGCCCGGGAGGTCTTTGTCCTTCCCCAGTTCATTCAACAGATGCTCACTAACCGATGGTTTGGCGACAAGGCAAAACAGGGCTTTTATAAGAAGAAGAGAACCGCCGAAGGCGACGAGGTGCTGGCGCTCGATTACAAAACGATGCAATACAGTCCGCGCGTCAAGGTGAAGTTCGACTCCCTTGAAGCAAGCAAGGCCATCGAAAATGTGGAGGAGCGCCTCCGATCTATCGTGTTGACCAAAGATCGCGCCGGGACCTTCATCTGGAAAACCCTGAGCGACACGCTGCTTTATGCCGCCCGGCACATTCCTGAAATTACCGATGATATCGTGTCCATCGACCAGGCCTTGCGCTGGGGGTTCAACTGGGAATTAGGGCCGTTCGAGGTTTGGGACGCGATTGGGATTGAAGCATCGGTGTCGCGGATGAAGGCAGAGGGAAAAGAAATCCCTCCCCTCGTGGAATTGCTGCTCTCTTCCGGCCGGCCGCACTTCTATGAGAGCCGCCAGGGGCAACGATTCTATTTCGACCTCGGCTCGCGGAGTCATCAACCCATCGCCGAGAAACCCGGCCTTCTCCTTCTGCGCGCTCTGAAGGATCGCGCCAAAGTCATCCGCACCAATCCCGGTGCCAGCCTCATCGACCTGGGAGAGGGCGTGGCCTGCGTGGAGTTTCACTCCAAGATGAACGCCATTGGGGGAGATACCGTGCAGATGATGCAGCACGCACTTCGTGAAGTCGACAAGAACTTCGAGGGGCTGGTGATCGGGAATCAAGGGGAGAACTTTTCGGTCGGCGCCAATCTCGTGATGCTCCTGCTGGCCGCCCAGGAGGGGGAGTGGGATGAGGTTGATCTGATGGTACGCGCCTTCCAGAATGCCAATATGTCCTTGCGTTATTCTTCCAAGCCCGTTGTGGTGGCCCCGTTTGGGATGACGCTGGGCGGCGGATGTGAGGTGACGCTGCATGGGGACCGCGTCTGCGCTTTGGCGGAAACTTACATCGGCCTGGTGGAGGTGGGCGTGGGTTTGGTGCCGGCAGGCGGTGGTACGAAAGAGTTTTTGATCCGGCACCTCGATCGCGTCGGGAAGAGTGAGGATGTCGATTTGTTTTCCTTTGTGAAACAGGTGTTTGAGACCATCGGCATGGCAAAAGTCGCAACCAGCGCCGCCGAGGCCCGGCAGATGGGCTTCTTGCGCGCGAGCGACCGCATCGTCATGAACCGCGATCGGCTGATCGCGGAAGCCAAACAAGCAGTCCTTGAAATGGTCAGGGAAGGCTATGTCCCTTCCCGGCCTCGGACCGATGTTCCCGTGCCCGGCAGCTCAGCCCTTGCGACTCTGAAACTGGGACTTTATTTGATGCATCAGTCCGGGTTTGTCAGTGAGCACGATGTGAAGGTGGGAACCCGGCTGGCCACGATCCTCTGCGGCGGCGAGCTCAGCTCAAGACAAAGGGTCAGCGAACAGTATCTGCTTGACCTGGAGCGTGAAGCTTTTTTGAGTCTGTGCAGCGAGCGCAAGACGCTCGAACGCATTCAGCACACTCTCAAGACCGGCAAGCCGCTGAGGAATTAAGATCCTTCGATGGTTTGGAGATGGGGAGAACATTTATGAACGAAGCAGTGATTGTCTCAGCGGTTCGGACGGCGGTTGGCAAGGCGCCCCGGGGAACGCTCAAGGACACCCGCCCGGACGACATGGCCGGCGCCGTGATACGCGAAGCGATGGCGCGTGTGCCCGGATTGGCTGTCGAGGAAGTCGATGACGTCATTCTGGGTTGCGCCATGCCCGAGGCAGAGCAGGGGATGAACGTGTCCCGGGTGGCCTCCTTTCTCGCAGGCCTTCCCGATTCCGTGCCGGCCATGACCATCAATCGATTTTGTTCATCCGGCTTGCAGTCGATCGCTTTGGCCGCAGAACGAATCCGGACCGGCGCGGCACAGGTGATGATCGCGGGGGGAACAGAAACGATGTCGATGATTCCGATGGGCGGACATAAAATTGTTCCAAATCCTTCCCTCGTGGATACGCGCCCCGGCGTATATCTCTCAATGGGTCTGACCGCGGAAAATCTGGCACGACAGTACTCTATCTCGCGGGAGGAGTCGGACCAGTTTTCTTATGACAGCCACTGTAAAGCCCTCAAGGCCATTGAGGAGGGAAAGTTTAAAGAAGAGATTGTTCCCCTGCCGGTAAAAATGGTAACCGCCGTGGCCGCCAACGGGACAATGAAAAAGTCGGTTCGGGAGATCCTCTTTGCCACGGACGAGGGGCCGCGGCGGGACACTTCGCTCGAATCACTGGCCAAGCTGAAGCCGGCATTCCACGCGCAGGGGACGGTGACCGCGGGCAACTCCTCGCAGATGAGCGATGGCGCCGCGGCGGTCGTGGTCTTGTCCGGGGAAAAAGCGAGACAGATGGGCCTTCAACCCCTGGCGCGGTTCGTGGCATTCGCGACGGCCGGCGTGGACCCGGAGCGCATGGGCATTGGGCCCGTTGCCGCGATCCCGAAGGCGCTCCAATTGTCAGGACTGAAGCTGGCAGACATCGATTTGATCGAGCTCAATGAAGCCTTTGCGGTCCAGTCGCTGGCCGTCATTCGGGAGGCCGGGCTGGATCCTGCGCGGGTGAACGTCAATGGGGGCGCGATCGCCCTGGGCCACCCGCTGGGATGCACCGGATCGAAGTTAACGGCCACCCTGATTTATGAGATGCGGCGTCGCCACGTTCGGTACGGAATGGTCACCATGTGCATCGGCGGCGGGATGGGCGCAGCAGGGATTTTCGAGAACTTGCAGCGGTAGAGGAATTACAGGAGGAGCCCACGCCCCCGGCCTCGAAGGATTTGCAGCAAGAAAGAGAGGACGCTATGAGCACCGCAACGCCAGTAAAATCAACCTATGTGAAGGGCGGGAGCTGGCTTGTCGAGGAGACTCCGCCTCGGGAAATCTTTGCTCCCGAAGACTTCTCAGACGAGCAGAAACTGATGGCGCAAACCGCAGAGCAGTTCATGGATCAGGAGATCGTCCCGCGCGCCCAGGATTTGGAAGAAAGAAAGATCGAGACGAATGTCGAACTGTTGAAAAAAATGGCCCCGCTGGGCCTGCTGGGCATCGATGTCCCTGAGAAATTTGGCGGTATGGAGATTGACAAGGTCACGGGAATGATCCTGGCCGAAAAACTGGCACACGAGGGCTCGTTCGCGTGTTCTCATGGCAGTCATGCCGGCATCGGCTCGTGGCCCATGGTGTTTTACGGGACGGACCCTCAAAAGCGGAAGTATCTTCCTCGTATTTGCACCGGCGAATTGATTTCCTCGTACGCCCTGACAGAGCCCCATTGCGGATCCGACGCCCTGGCGCTGACGACCCGCGCCGACCTGGGCGCCGATGGAAAAAGCTACACCCTGAATGGAACCAAGATGTTCATCACCAACGCCGGTTTCGCGGACCTGTTCATGGTGTTTGCGAAGATCGGCGGAGACAAGATAACGTGTTTCATTGTGGAAAAGAACTTTCCTGGAGTCTCCACAGGGGCCGAAGAACATAAGATGGGGATCATGGGTTCTTCCACCCGCACGCTCATTCTTGAAGATGCCAAGGTGCCGGCCGAGAACATCCTGGGTGAAATCGGCAAAGGTCACAAAATCGCGTTCAATTGCCTGAACATGGGTCGGCTCAAACTGGGGGCGGGCGCCGTGGGCGGATCCAAGTTCTGCATGACGTATGCGATCCAGTATGCGAGGGAACGGACCGCTTTTGGCAAGGCCATCGCCGAGTTCGGCCTGATTCAGCAGAAGATCGCTGAGAGCTGTGTCCGGATTTTTGCCGCGGAGTCGATGACGTATCGGACCGCCGCCCTGATCGATGCTCTCTTGTCGGGGGTCTCAAAGGATTCTCCGGGGGGCCCGGAAAAGGTGTTAAAAGGAATTGAGGAATACGCCACGGAATGCTCCATCATGAAAGTGATGGGGAGCGAATTTTTGGATTATGTGTGCGATGAGGCCGTCCAGATCTATGGAGGTTACGGTTACAGCAAAGATTACCCGGTGGAGCGGTTCTATCGGGACGCCCGCATCAATCGGATTTTCGAGGGGACCAACGAGATCAACCGATTGCTTATTCCCGGCATGCTCCTCCGGCGGGCGATGAAGGGGGAATTGCCGCTGATCTCCGCGGCCCGAAAACTGATGGACGAGGTCCTGGGATTTCCGTCCCTCGAGGAAGAGAGCCACGAATTGCTCGCGCGGGAACAGAGGTTCGTCAAGAACGCCAAAAAGATCGCTTTGATGACGGCAGGCGCAGCCGTACAGAGATATATGGACAAGGTGGCGGACCAGCAGGAGGTGATGGGGCACATCTCGAACATCATCATGGAGGTTTACGCCTGCGAGTCGTCACTGCTTCGAACTTTGAAAGTGATGGAGTCACAGGGACGGGACAAGGCGCAATTGCATATCGCCATGACCGAGCACTATGTCAGCGGTGCGGCCGCCCGGATCGACGCGGAAGCCAAGGCCGCCCTGTCGACGATTGCCGAAGGAGACATGCTGCGGACTCAACTTGCGGCCCTCAAGCGCTTCAGCAAATACGTGCCGGTCGATACCGTGGCGACCGGTCGGTTGATCGCGCAGGCCGCTCTCAATGCAAAGGGCTGGCCACTCAAGACACATTAAGCCAGGGTCGGATCGATCCCATCGGGAACGAACTATTTATCGGGATTCTCTCAAGTTTGAAGAGAAGGCGATGCACCCGGAGGGCCGACTCGTGGCGAGGATTCTTCTCTGTTCATGACAGGAAGGAAATTGCTCAACCTGCCGCTATACAAGATCGCGGTCCCCACACCCTTTCCTGTGGGGCCGGTGAATGTCTATCTCATCACGGAACCTGAGGTCACGCTGATTGACGCGGGGCCACATACTCCGGAGGCCTATGAGACCGTTGTACAGGGATTGCGCGAGAGGTCCCTCAGCCTGCGGGATGTCAGGAAGATCTACATCACGCATGGACATCCGGATCATTATGGGCAGGCGGCCTTGATGGTCCGAGAGTCGGGAGCCACCCTCTTTGCCCCGAGTCCCGACAGCGCGGATTTTCAACACCGGATCAACCAGGAGTTCTATCTCCGCATGTACGAGCTGGCGGGGGTTCCACGGGCAATCGTCAATCTGTTTGAGGAGGAGTTTCATTTCCTCCAGCAGGTCACCGAACCTTTCACCGAGTACACACCCATCCAGGAGGGGGACCGCCTTCTGTGTGGTGACTTGGAATTTAGAGTCACCTCCACTCCCGGTCACACTCCGGGGAGCCTCTGCTTCTATGCGAAAGAGCGGCGCCTCCTGATTGCTGCCGACACGGTGATTAAGCGAATTACCCCCAACCCAATTCTTAATGAGGATCCGTCCCGGCCCGGAAGACGTTACCCGAGTTTGAAAAACTACCTGGCCTCGCTGGAAAAACTCCAAAGCCTGGGTCCGGAACTGGTGTGCTCGGGGCACGGAGACGACGTCGATGAGTTTCCAGCCCTCTACTCGAAGATGATGCGGCACCATGAAGTGCGCCAGGGAAAGGTCCTAGCCCTTCTCAACGGACGAGAGAAATCCCTCTGGACTCTGGTCCAGGAGCTTTTCCCCGAAGTGGGGAACAATGGAATGTTCCTTGCCCTGTCTGAAGCATTTGCCCATGTTGATCTTCTGGAGGAGAGCTCGCGGGTGCGGTGGATTGAGAAGGATGGAATGCGAAGGGTGGAGGCTGTAAACCGTTAACCGAGGACGGGGTTCTCAAGGGAGAAAGGGCGGGGAGCTGTTTCTGCCTTCGCCTTTGCACAAGGCCCCGGAGTTTCAAGTATTCTGCAAGCAGGCAAAACAGGCGATCGCAGCGCTCGATCCCTCAGACTGGTTTGACCGCGGGGAGAGTGAAATGAAACTGGCTCCCCGCGCCGAGTTGGCTTTCCACCCATACCCGCCCCCCATGCGCTTCCACGAGCAGTTTGACGATGTAGAGTCCCAGCCCGGTCCCTTCAATGGTGCGGGTCTGTTCGGTACGAACCCGGTAGTAGCGGGAAAACAGTTTAGGCAACTCTTCCGCGGGGATGCCCATCCCCTGATCGCTCACCACAATCTCGACATCTTTGCCGTTCTCGCTCGGTCTCGCAGCCAGCGTGATGGAATTGCCTTCGCGCGTGTATTTAATGCCATTGCTGACGAAATTTTCGAGGATTTCCATCACACGCAATTTATCGCCCATGACCGGGGGCAGGTTGGGCGGAACCT
Source organism: Terriglobia bacterium (assembly GCA_041494885.1). Lineage (GTDB taxonomy): Bacteria > Acidobacteriota > Terriglobia > JAIQFV01 > JAIQFV01 > JAIQFV01. Next base: position 142,388 of record JBGQBO010000005.1, on the reverse strand, counting down.
CTCGTAGGATGGGGCATTGATGCGAATGGGCAGCGATCTGTTCGTCGATGAGGGCCTCAATCGACAACGCGCCGACGGTGATCGTTATCTCTCCACCTTCGATTCGTGACACCGCCATCGTGTCATCAATAATCGCGACAATGCGGCGGACGTTTCCCATGATGATTTGGGTGGCCTGCAGAAGCGTGGGATCGGCGGGAGCGGCCTCCTGCATGAGTTCTGCGAATCCATGGATCCCATGCAGGGGCGACTTCACGTCGTGGGACAGGATGGACATCAAGTTGGTTTTCAATTCATTGCTCTTGGCCAGTTCCTGGTTCACATTCTTGAGTTCCTCAATCAGCAAGGCGTTTCGCAACCACAACGAAATCAAGTTGGACAGCGCTTCGGCCAGTTCCACCTCGTGCGGCGCGAATTTCTCATTCAACCCCATGCGGTGGACCACCACGAAGCCGAGCGCCTGGTCCTGCGGGATGAGCGGGGCGATCAGATAAGGGGACGATCCGGCGGCATGGATTTCTTCTGCCACGTGTCGCGGGAGCACGCGACTGGAGGAGGAAGAGAGAACGCAGACATGTTGCGTGCGGAGGGCTTCATTCAACTCGACCAGGGAACGAGTCGGGAGGATCTCCTCTTCAGCCTGGTTTCGCTTGAGTGCTTCCGGGGAGAAAAATCTCCGGATGCGGGCCGTTTCCCTGGCCTGGACTTGGACGGTCGAGGATCGATGCTGTAGTTCCACCAGGGCGATCCGGCAGTCCGGAATGGCATCGAAAAGATAGCCGACCAGCTTGCGAAGTATTTCTTCCCGATCCATCACGTTGAACAGATCGCGGTTGGCGCGAAGCAGCGTGGTCAGGGCGCGGTCGTGGGAGCGCAGGGAAGAATGAATGCCGGCGTTCCCGATGGCCACGCCGAGATGCTCACCGAACCGTTGAAGTGCTTCGATCTCGGGATCGGAAGGAACCACGCCCGGAGGGGCAGCCAGAAGAAGAAGGGCGTCGACCCGCCCGCCGAGAAGAATGGGAACCGTAATTTCGGTTGCGTTGGTGTGCAACAGGGAGGTCTTGCGATTGCGCTCCTCGGCAATGACGATCTTGGGTTGTTTGGTGCGAACCACCAGGCCCAGGACGCCTTGACTGAACCCGGTCTGGTAGTTCTTTGGAATCGGAGTCGCCACATCTCCGGATTGAGCGCGTAGAAAGATCATCCTCTGCAGGGTATCCACATTGAATAACGCGACGTGGATGTAACCGAGCGCGAATCGCAGACTGTCGGCGGTAATCCGGAAAATACTGTCGAAATCGAGCGTGGACAGCACTACGCGGCTGACTTCTGCCAGGGCCTGAGAGAGGTCTGTCGTGGGTTTCTTGGGGGCCGGACCTTTGTCCATGTTGGCGTCGCGAACCGTTATGAGATGCTTGCCCGAACCAATGCCACGCCACTGCGCTTATGATCGCTGCCGGCTGAGTGGCCTGTCCTGTTCTTAGAATCCCACCTTGTTGGTCATCAGAAGTTTCATGTGCTGGGGCCGAGCGCCCACGAGAACCTCTATCTACGCAGAAGTCCTGCCGGAGCGCTATGCGGAATTGTAAGTCGAGAATGAAGCCTGAAGCAATGGGAATCTCCCCTTAGCGGATTTCAGGGCCGATTTCGATCTCTTGCATTTCGAGTGGCACCTGGATCCTCTTCCGCGAAATAGATCTCGAGATTTGTCGACGTGCGAACGTTTTCCGGTAGGGGGAGTTGGATGTGGTGAACAGGCTTGCCCTGATTGACAGAATTAAAGCCCTGGGGTGAGTGTACGCTTATCAGAGCTATCTCGGGGAAATTCCCTCCTGTTTCTGCACCAGATACTTTGCTAGGGCGGAAGAGGGAAGGCCATCGCTACTTCGGTGTGCTTTCCAGGTCCAGTCTGGCCGCTTTCTCTGCGATCCGCCCGGTTATCCCTCAGGAAGCCCCATCTGAGTTCCGCAAAGAGCGCGGAGCTCAGGTGGGGCTACATCCTTTTGGCCCTACGGGCCATGACGTCATGGAAATCAAAAATGCGAAGACATGACCCCATCAACTTCCCTTAAATTAAGTGCCATTCATGTCTGACCTGAATGAAGTTTAAAAAAAATCTTAACGGAGTGGGCGGAATTTAAGGAAATTCACGCCTATTTAGGATGAGCCAAAAAGTGAAACTTCGATAAGAGGCCGCCCGGGAAAGTCGGCCAAAAAGAAAATAGGTGCTTGGAAAACCCAGGGTTAGGCCTATTTATTTCTCAATATGGAAATGATCCAGACTAACAACGAAGCCGCATCATTTTACCTTCCAGTTCAGTGGCAAAGGCATCAGGAAGGAGGAAACATGGTGAAAACAAGCTCAATTCATGAAAATCGATTGATGCATTTGTCCTGAATTGGCAAATGGGAAGGGACGATCCCAACTTTCGTCCCAAGAAAAATGAAACGGCAAGACGGCCTGAGGAGTAACCCGTTGGATTCGGATCAATTACTGGCCCCATTGGGTGGGGGCAATAAACCACTATTGAACCAGAGCGAACCGGGCTGGCTCGAGTGGGGGAGTTTGTCTCAACACTTAGCCAGCCCCAGAGGTTCGATCCCGTGTTTCGACGACCGGCTCTGAACAGTCGAGAAGGAGGATTGAATCATGACTATTATTGCCGCGTTGTTGTTGCCCATCATCGTGATTTCCCATTTGATTGCGCAGTGGTATCTCTTCCGCTTTATAGGTTTCCACGCGCTCGGCTGGATGCGTGGCGCTCGGAAAGAAAGACACCACGGGACACGGCAGAAGCCCCTCCGTATCGCCCCATTGGCGGCTATTCAGCTTTGGCTTCTATGGAGTGCTTGCATCGCCGTGCTTCTGCTTGCTATGGTCAAATTGGCATAAGCGGTCTGCGAACCACCCGCAACGCGGCGCAGCCACGACCCGGAGAGCGGCTGTTTTGGGAATCAAAACCTTATGGGTGGGAAGAATTGAAGAAACAAGTCAGCAAATAGTGTGAAGGAGAATTCTCCCATCCGCCTGGTCGGATGGGGGACCCTTCAGATACGGCCTACATAACGGACTCTCCCAGAGACGGAAACCCCACCGATCCAGTAAGCGGGATCGATGGGATAAATCCTGGAGTGAATGCGCCTCTTGTTGTTGGCGGGAATTGAATCATCCCCCAGCCTCCGTCCGGGGGATTAGGGAATGAACTCGTTCATTCAAAATCCAATTGGCAGGGGGCGGCCTTCGACATTCGTCATATCAACAATCGGCATTAAGAACACGCAGGTCATCCGTCCATCTTTTTGCCCCTTTGGGGAAGGTCGAAGTCAGACCCGGCTGGCAGCGATATCACAAGCATTCCACCATAATACGGCAGTCTCCAGAGCAGGGAATTCAGCCCTTCCGATCGTTTGAGACGGCCAGAGAGAAAAAAGTCATTGCAAAATGAAGGTCTTCGGTTCGATCGGCTGATTGAATGAGATTTTTTCGATCTTGGTCTCCCATTCCCCCATGAATGTTTGTGTTCCAGCCTCCGTCGTCAAATGGATCGTCCAACGCGAGGGGAGCATCAGCCCGTCCATATCACGGAAATCCTCGAAGTACTCGAACAGCTCGTAGCGGTCTTCGTTCTGGGCCGTAGCGCCTGCCATGGTACGGCCTAGCGGGACAGGAACGATAATCCGATAGACCGTTGCGACATGACGAAAAGTAGCGGGGTCGAAGTAGAGTAACACGTTGAGATCGTTGTCCCCCTTTTTCATCTGGTATTTGACCTCGTGCATCTGTTTTCCCTCGATCTTGGTAAGGCCCCGGTATTGAAGCTTGGGATTCCTCTGGTCCAATTTGGTCAGGGGCCAGGCGGTTGAGAGGACTCCGCCGATCAGACCTTCACGAACGATCGCGCTGTAGGTGTAAAGGAACTCGCCGAGTCGTGATCGTTTCCCGGGTCGGATATAGCCGAATTCCGCGTTTTGTCCATCAAAGGTAAACAGCTCTTCAGTATAATCCTTGAAATCAAACTTCATGTCGTAACGGAACTTGTCCCCTTCGGAAAGAAACGACATGCGGCCCACCAGGGAACCGCTGCCCCCGGTCCTGACCAGCATGGTCCCGACTCCTTCAGCGATACAGCTCTTCCGCGCTGCCAGTCTTTCAGGGGAGCCTATGGCTTCGAGGCTTTTCGTCACCAGTTCCTGGGGGCTCAGTTTCGGGTCCTTTGAAACGTTCTGGGCCGGGTAAGCAAGGAGGGCAAACAAGAAGAGCCCGACACGAAATATTGTCCTGATCTGCGATGTCATGATCTAAAACTCCTCCTCTAAGGTGAGCCTTGAAACGGCTCGAGTGGATGATCCTCTGGTGGAATCATGAATGGATATCCTTGCGCTGAGAAAACGAAGGATGAAAACAAGAACCCTCCGATATGTTAGAGCATCCCGGCGGGGTTGTGAACAAGAAAAGCGTCGATGGCATGGACAGGCCATGAGATTGAATCCTTTGGAGTGCGGCAGCTTGCTGCCGCTTTCACACCGCATAGCTTGCATCGCGGGCATTGCCTCAGTGCTGCATGCTTCGCCAAGGCAAAGCGCAAGCAGGCTTGCGCACTCCAAGGATTTCGATATGAGGCCAGAGAGGCAGGCGGGCAACTGCAGGTGGACGGTCGAAGGCCGTTGCTGTCATAATGATTTGGAAAATACATCATGGGTCTGGAAGGACAGTACCTTCATCAATCGGGAATGATGGATCCAAAATCACGCTTCTCGAGCAGAGTTGAAAATTACGCCAGATTTCGCCCTGGCTATCCCGGCTCGATTGTCGAAATCCTCCGGGAAGAGTGTCGCCTTGCACCTGCCTCGGTGATTGCCGATGTCGGTTCAGGAACAGGAATCCTTGCGGAATTGTTTTTGAAGAATGGGAACCGGGTATTCGGGATTGAGCCGAACCGGGAAATGCGGGAGACGGGTGAGCGACTCCTGAACGGTTACTCAAACTTCGCAAGCGTTTGCGGATCTGCCGAATCGACCACCCTGCCGGCGCACAGCGTGGATTTTGTCTCTGCGGGTCAAGCCTTTCATTGGTTTGATCGCTGGAAAGCCCGCGAGGAGTTTTCTCGTATCTTGAAGCCTCAAGGATGGGTCGTCCTCATTTGGAATGACCGGCGGACGGACGCCACGCCGTTCCTTGAAGCGTACGAGAGATTGATGCTCACCTATTCCATTGATTACAAGGAAGTGAATCACAAGCAGGTAGACAGCGATGTGATTCACGCATTTTTTGGGTCCCCGGATTTCAAGTTGCGGAACCTTGAAAACCAGCAGGTGTTCGACTTCGAGAGCTTGAAGGGTCGCGTCCTCTCCTCCTCCTATGCGCCTGAGGAGGGCCATCCGAACTATGAGCTGATGATGAGTGCACTTGTCTCGATCTTTCAGGAGTATCAAAGGGGTGGGCAGGTGGCCTTTGAGTATGACACAAGAGTTTATTTTGGACGGCTGCCCGCATCACCGTGCTGACCTGAGGCCCCGCAATCGGCCCCTGACGGGCTTTCTCCCGCGCCCCGGGGAGCCTTGAGCAGGCCAGTGTGGCCATGAGACGAGGTGGGAGTGAAGCCGCCCGAAGAACTCGCAACAGTCCGCCTGCTCCTGCGAATGCCGGTGATCGAGGATACGTCGGCCATCTTTAAGCAATACGCACAAGATCCCGACGTCACGCGCTATCTTGCCTGGCACCCCCATCGCTACGTCGATGAGACCCGGGAATTTCTGAGACGGTGCAGGACCTCGTGGAAGGACGGCTCCGCTTTTCCCTGGATCATCATTCGGAAAGCCGATCAGCAACTCATCGGAATGATTGAAATTCGGATCGCCGGACATGCCGTGAGCCTTGGCTATGTCCTGGCCAAACCCTACTGGGGAAACGGTTACGCCCCCGAGGCGGTCCGAGCGATGATCGATTGGGCCCTGAGCCAGCGCGAAATCTACCGGGTGTGGGCAGTCTGCGATGTGGAGAATCAATCCTCGGCGCGGGTTCTGGAGAAATCCGGAATGGTGCGCGAAGGAATCCTGCGGCGGTGGATGGTCCATCCGAATCGCAGCGACGAGCCCAGAGATTGTTATTGTTATGCAAAGACGAGATGAGTCGGGCAGTGACGGGTAGCCTTCATTTTGTTTTTTCGAAAGGAGAGACGGAAAGGATATGCTGCCTCTTCGTGGAGTTTACGAGATCGCGATCCGGGTTAAGGACCTTGCGCGAGCCGAGACTTTTTATCGGAACAGCCTTGGCCTTGAATTGGGTCTCCGTGATGAGAAAAGGAACTGGGTGTTCTTGCGGGTGGGAGGCTCTCGGGGCATGGTCGTTCTGCAGGAGGACAAGGGAGAATGGCCGCTCCAGCATTTCGCCTTTGCGATCGATGAAGCCGATCTCGATCGCGCGGCCTCCTGGCTTCAGGAACAGGGCGTTGAGGTGAGCGGGCCGGTTTATCATCAATGGATGCATTCCAAGTCCCTCTACTTTGCCGATCCCGATGGACACTCACTGGAGCTTTGTGCCCCTGCTGCCAAGGCGTGAGTGCTATTCCTTTCGGCCTTCGACCTGGGTCACGGCGCAGGAGCCGCTCCGTGCATTCAATGGAATCCGCGGTGGCGTGCAGAATTTTCGGCATGATCCGGATTGGAATGATTTTGGGTCTCTTTGTTTGAGTTTGATAGGAGGCCCTTCATGGTCAGAGGAAGCCCACTGTCAGACCATTGAATCAAGGCACCTGACGGGGGACAGGAGGGACCATAACGCCGGGATCAGCAACGGACAGGCAAATCATGGATCCTGAAACGTACGGGCAGCGTCGTTGGGTGAAATGGACCCTTATTTTTTTGGGGTGGACATTTCTGGGCGTTTTCTATGCCGGCCAGACCTTCCTCATCTATGCGCGCTCCAATCATCCCACCCGGTTTGCCCGAATTCTTCCGGGTGCCCTGGTCATCTGGTACTCCTGGGCCGTCCTGTCCCCGTTTATTATCTGGCTGGCCCGGAATTTCCGGATCGAACGAAAGCGATTGCTTCCGAATCTTGCAATGCATGTCGCGGCCGGAATTTTTTTCTCGTTCCTGCATCAAGCGCTTCCGATCCTGGTTTTCTCCACGGTGGAAGCCGCCTCCGGCAAGCCCTTCCTGTTCTTCAGCCGGCTCTTCAATTCACTTTTTTCCCTGTACTTCAGCAATGATTTTTTCATCTATTGGATGATTTTGTTTGCGGTGCATGCCCTGGACTATTACCGCCGGTACCGGGAAGGAGAGCTGAAGGCCTCGCGCCTAGAGGGACAGTTAGCGCAGGCCCAGCTCCAGGCTCTCAAGATGCAGCTCCATCCCCATTTCCTCTTTAATACCCTGCATGCCATTTCGGCACTGGTTCATAAGGACCCGGAAGTGGCCGACCGCATGATCGCACGGCTGAGCGACCTTTTACGACTCACCCTGGACAATGTCGGCGTGCAGGAGGTGCCTTTAAGACAAGAGCTGGAATTCCTCGATCGATACCTCGATATTGAACAGCAGCGTTTCCAGGACCGGCTGGAGGTGCATATGGAGATCGACTCCCGGACGCTGGATGCGATGGTTCCCAATCTGATTCTGCAACCCCTGGTCGAAAACGCCATTCGCCATGGAATCGCACAGCGTTCATCCGCCGGTCGGGTGGAGATTCGGGCAAAACGGGAGGACAGCCTGCTGCGGCTGGAAGTGCGTGACGATGGATCGGGGCTCCCGGAGGAGAGCGGTGAAACCCTGAAAGAAGGGATCGGCCTGGGAAATACCCGAACACGACTGCAACAACTCTACGGCACCACCCATCGATTCGAGCTCTCCAACGCACCGAACGGCGGGCTTGTGGTGAGTTTGATGATTCCATTCCGCGAGGAGTTCCAGGGCGGACCAAAGGTGCATTCCGATGAGGATTCGAGTCCTGATCGTTGATGACGAGGTACTGGCCCGTAAGAGGATCCGGGATCTGCTCGAGGGGCAGGCGGATTTCGAGATTGCCGGTGAGTGCTCCAATGGACGTGATGCCGTGCACAAGGTTTTGGAGCTTGGCCCCGACCTGCTTTTTCTGGATGTTCAGATGCCCGGATTGAATGGATTGGGGGTATTGGAAGCGGTGGGCCCGGAGCGCATGCCGGTGGTGATTTTTGTGACTGCCTATGACCAGTATGCGCTGAAAGCCTTCGAGGTGCACGCACTCGACTACCTTTTGAAACCATTCGACCGTTCGCGCTTCCAGGAATCGCTCCAGCGCGCAAGGGCACAGATTCAGCGGGCGAGAACGGGGGACCTCGGTGAGCGGCTGATGTCGTTGCTTCATGACCTGAAGGGGGAGCGAAAATTTCTGGATCGGCTCGTCGTCAAGGCGGCTGGCCGCATTTTCTTCTTGAGAGTGGATGAGATTGACTGGGTCGAGGCGGCCGGGAACTATCTGCGTCTGCATGTCGGAAGGCAGTCCCATCTTCTTCGCGAGACCATGAGCCGGATTGAGCACCAACTCGATCCCGATCAATTCTTGCGTATCCACCGTTCCACGATCGTCAACATCGAACAAGTGAAGGAACTCCGCCCCCTGTTTCATGGAGAATACGCAGTCATCTTACGTGACGGGCGCCAGTTGACGCTGAGCCGTGCTTACCGCGGGAGATTGGACGAGCGTTTGCGGATGCCGCATTGAGACTCCCGACTTTGAAACCCTGCTTGAGATACCGACCCCGAGGTTGTGAGGTGTAAACCTTCATGGATCGACACGTGGAAGCCGAATGGGGTTTCCATTGCAGTGCTCCTCTCGATCCCCGTCGTCAGTTGACCCCCCATCTGAAATCTGAAATTTGAGATTACGTCAGCCGATCTCGGAAGGACGTCCGTGCAACCCGCGGTCGGCCCGGACTGTAAATTTCTTATCACTGAAGGCCATCCCGTGGAAAACAACCCACGCAACCCATGGACGCACGGTCTAGTTCCGAACCCTTGGGCCCTGAAAAGAGTACATCGATGTTTCCTGCAATCGTTTGGAGAATTCCCTCCGGGGTTTTTAATTTCGAGATACAGGCTTAAGGCCTCCGAAGTTCGTCACCATTTTCCACCCGATAGTCCCCGAAATTCATCAATCTATCCCAAATCTGTTGCCGCTCCCAGGTGTTGGAGCTAGGTTCCTGCCGCAACTCAATACACTCTTGAAAAAAGTGGAGAATCATCCCGATGATCAAGACCCGCCTTGTTCGGTCCTTCGGTATTATTTCGCTGGCCACCTTGCTGTCCATGGAATTTGGCCCCAGTGGTCTCAGTTTGGCCCTACCCCGGGGCTCCAGGTCCGGGGACGAGCAGGACAAGCCCGCCGCGTCGCAGGAGAAAACGGCGTCACAGCAATATAAGAACATCCAGGTGTTCAAAGACCTGCCCGCCTCCCAGTTGTTCGGCGCCATGCAATTCATTGCGGCTTCGTTGGGGGTGGGTTGTGATTACTGCCACGTGACCGCCGAGCGCGGCAATTGGCCGATGGAGAAGGACGACAAGAAGACCAAGCAGACCGCCCGCAAAATGATTTTGATGATGCGCGAGATTAATACCACGAACTTTGAGGGAAAGCTTGTGGTCAACTGCGCGAGCTGTCACCAGGGGAGATCACGCCCATTGCCAATTCCTCCTCTCAAGGGGGGCCTCATCGTCTCCATGGGATCGGGGAACGAGGGTTCGAAGCCGTCGGAATCCCTACCCACGGCGGATCAAGTCATTGACAATTACGTTCGGGCTCTGGGTGGCGTGGACGCCCTGGCGAAGATCAAGACCGCCGTGTTCAAAGGATCGATCCTGTTCTCAAACGGAAGACCCCTGCCGATGGAGGTCTCCGCCGTTGCTCCCAATAAGGTGTTGTGGACGCTCACGACTCCGAACGGGACGATTGACCGGGGATTCAACGGACGCGTCGGGTGGGTTAAGAGTAATGAAGCGGTCCACCCACTGAGCGGATCTGAACTGGCACAAATCAAACGAAGAGCAGAGTTCAATGAGGAGGCCCGCTTCAAGGAGTTGTATCCCAAGAGATCACTGCGCGATAAAGAAACGGTCGAAGGCCACGAGGCTTACGTCATGGAGGCCACGGGAGTCGATGGGGTTCGAGAGAAAATGCTTTTTGACGTCCAGAGCGGGCTTCTGGTCCGACGGATAACATTAGCAGAAACCCCACTCGGTCTCCTCCCCAGCCAGACCGATTTTGAAGATTATCGGGACGTAGAAGGAGTCAAACAGGCTTTTACCATCCGGATTACCGGCCCGACTCTCGTTCAAACCGAAAAATTCACCGAGATCAAGTTCAACCAGCCCATCGACGATTCCAAGTTTGATCAGCCGGTCGAAAAAGGTCCGGGCGCTTCCAAGTAAGAAGAGCCTGCGGTCCATGAAGGCGGGCCTCTTTTCGTATCGACCACGAAGCAATCGGACAGAGAAGATACTCTGTGCCGGCGGCCGGGCTTGCGGCGGCTCACAGGAGTCCAGTTCCGGGATCTGGATCAGCCGCAATCTTTAGAATGAAGTAATCCACAGCGAGGCTGACTGAAGATCCTGACCGCTCCCTGTCGGCCTCTAGATGATCCCATTCAACCTGTTCCGCCGAATGGTTTTGACTCCGGGGCGCGGTAGCTTCTTTTCGCAGACGCTTCTTGTGATTCCCCAGCTCCTCATTCGTGGTAAAACTTCGTCCCCTCTGAAGGATGGGTAAGATGGCCGCCTCGGCGTCTTGGTGCGGGTCATGAGGGAGGCAGGATCGCATTGGACGCGCCTGTGAGGCTCCTCGCGCGGAACCCGTCGGCAGGGTTCAGGATATGCGAATTGCATTTTGCCGGGGCGGGATTTATGATGGAGGTTGAGTTCCCGTTCGATGAATCAAGACAGAGCGCCGTGGCGTGGCTCTTATTCGGGGTGTTCCAAGGAGACTTCTCATGAATGACGACCTGGTGATTGCGGGAAAGACATTTCACTCGCGCCTTATTGTGGGCACGGGGAAATACCGGAGCTTTCAGGAGATGAAGCGTGCCCATGAGGCGAGCGGTGCAGATATGGTCACGGTGGCCGTGCGCCGGGTGAATCTGAGTGACCGCTCCAAGGAGTCGCTGCTCGACTATATCGACCGGGACCGGATCTTTATACTCCCCAATACCGCCGGATGCTACACCGTTGATGAAGCGGTCCGAACGGCGCGGCTGGGGCGGGAAGCCGGTCTCTCAAACTGGGTGAAACTGGAAGTGATCGGCGATGAGAAAACCCTGTTTCCCGATGTGTTGGGACTGATCGAGGCCACCCGGATCCTGGTTCAAGAGGGGTTCGTGGTACTGCCTTACACCAACGATGATCTCATCATTGCCAAGCGGCTTATTGACGCGGGGGCATCTGCGGTTATGCCGCTCGGCGCGCCCATCGGCAGTGGGATGGGCATTCAGAATCCCACCAACATCCGGATCATGCGCGAGATGATTACCGAGGTCCCGCTCATCGTGGACGCCGGCGTGGGAACGGCAAGCGATGCGGCCATCGCCATGGAACTTGGTGCGGATGCGGTCTTGATGAATACGGGAATTGCTTGCGCCCAGGATGCGGTCCTGATGGCCGAAGCGATGAATCATGCGGTCGTCGCCGGGCGACAGGCGTATCGGGCGGGCCGGATCGAGAAGAAGTTGTACGCGACGGCTTCAAGTCCGTTGGCGGGAGTGGTGAGATAGAAGTCAGTGGGCAGTGGGCAGTGAGCAGTGGGCAGTGGGCAGTGGGCAGTGAGCAGTTGTCGGTTGCCAGTTACTGGATCTCAGTGATGGGTCTTTGATTTCCTGTACTTTTGGTGATCCAATTCTGGGAAAACTCTTCCCCTGAGAAAAGCACAAAACCCCCAATAATCTGAACCCTTTTATTCAAGTACTCACTGCTCACTGCTCACTGCCCACTGACAACTCCCCTCACCCCACAAATTCCACCTGCACACGGTTTGGGATAAGCCCCTTCTCAAACCCTTCATCCAGAAGTAACTGAACCGCACGGCGCCCCTTGTCGCCATAGTCGAGGGTCAGTTCATTGACGTACATCCCCACAAACTTGTCCGCCAGCTCCTTGCTCATGTCACGGGCGAACTGCATGGCGTAGTCCAAGGCTTCGTCCCGATGGTCCAGGGCATATTGAATGGAGGCTTTCAGCAGGTGGGAAACTTCCAGGATGGTTTCCAATCCCAGGTCCTTTCGAACGGCATTCCCCCCCAATGGAAGCGGAAGCTTATGGCGGTCGTACCACCACTCCCCTAGATCCAGGATCTTAAAAAGCCCTTCGCGCGCATGGGTCAGTTGACCTTCATGAATGAGCAAGCCGGCATCGACCAGCCCGTGCTTGACGGCATCGGTGATCTTGTCGAACGGGACGACCACGGGCTCAAAATCGGCCTCGAAGAGCTTGAGGGAGAGAAAGGCTGTTGTCATCAGGCCCGGGATGGCGATGCGCTTCCCCTTAATTTCCTCGGGAGGAAAAAGCCTGCCGGCGACAACCATCGGGCCGTAGCGATCTCCCATTGAAGACCCGTGCGGCAGGAGGGCGTAGCGGTCCGCAATGTGCGGGTAGGCAGAAAACGAAATCGCGGTCACCTCATAAAACCCTTCGAGCGCCTTCGAGTTCAGAGTTTCAATGTCGCTCAACGTGTGATGGAAGCGGATGTTCCCGGTGGCAAGCTTGTCGGTCGCGAGCGCATAGAACATGAAGGCATCATCGGAATCCGGGCTGTGCGCCACGTGAACATCGATCGGCTTGCCCGACGAAAACGGTGCAGTCATAAAGACCCCTCAGAGTTGGATGAGAAGCAACCTCACCTGCGTGACGAGGTTCGCCGAAAAAACAGGGAGGCCGGCATTATAGCGAATAGTTGGTGATATGAGAAAAACTATGCGGCTCTCAGCGGGGGCTTTTACGGATGTGGAACGCTTCGCTAGCGCGCTGCTTTTTCTTCACCAGCAAAGTATTCGAAGAACCGGCTCGTGATGACATCCCGGGACAGTCGCGACGGGACCAGAATCCCCCGGGCATCGATCAGCGCGAGGCGCGGATAAAGGACCGTCAGGGGGTCAAATCCCCATTGCGCGTCGGTCCTGCCTTCGGTGGCATTTAATCGGTCCGCAAGGGGGGCAAGGTCAATCCTCGGGCGCTTGGAGAGGGTCTGGGTTTCAAACCAGGTCACGATGTGATAGAAGAACTCGCACAGCCATCCGCCGTCCCGTTCCATAAAGGTCAGCAGCCGATCGTGTCGGCAGGCATTAAAGCGCGAGGTTAAAGGAAATTCTTCTCGCGCCTCAAGTACCGAAAGCCCCGCATCTGTGAGCTCGCGGATCTCGGCGGCTCCACGGGCCAGCGCATTTTTTGCTTCCACGAGCTTCGTGAATTCCTCTTCGTACAGTTCTCGATACCTCTCTTGATAGCTGCTGAACAGTCGCGGCAATTCACCCAGCAGGGTGTCGTAGATCACTTGATATTTTTGTGTCTCATCTCTCCCTGTAAATGTTTCTCGTAATGGTGATCGCACCGGATCTTCAAAGGCCGAGATGACGAGGTCAAACTGGACAGCTTCAGGAGAGGTAAACCAGCCGAAGTCTCCGGCCCCGGCGGCCTGGATCAAAAACGGTTTGTGCGAAAGCCCTTCCCGGGGGTGCATCGCCACCCAGCACGACAGCAGTCCGTCGGTGTCGAAATGATTGTTGCTGATGATCTCGATGTTCTCGAACAACCGGTCGGCATAAGGGTCTGAAGCGAGATTGAGAGCAATCTCCGTCGAGGTGTCGGCCTTCAGATGTTCAGGTGTCTGATTGTTGGGCCAGTGGCTGAGATTGACACGACATTCTTCCACACCATCAACCACCATCGTGCGCGATGTGTTAATCCCGTCATGGTAGAAAAGAAATTTCATGGGTCATACCCTGATCACAGTGTGGAATCACCCGACCGTGGCGTTCTTCTCACCACAATTAATGGGCCCCTCCGATTTCACGGGAGCCCTTCGCGTGGAACGGCGAAGTTCAAAAGGCTCTGCTTAAAGAATAACACACTAAAACTACCCCCGACGGAAGTGTTTCTATCGTTATAAATTTGACAATTACCGTGATGAGTAACGGATTCCGTCAATAGTTTGAGATCCCCCGTATCCATCAATCGTCACAAATTATACGACTTACTCATTTGGCACACCATTTGCGAAACGATTCCTGTTGATTTCATTGGCGGGAAACGAGGTGTGTTCACCCGCAATGCGGCAACCCAGGTTATTCGTCTCGTCACAATTTTGACAAACCTTTGAAATAATTTTGTTAAGTGTCTGATGTAAAAAATGACACGTACGATGCGAGAGGGTATGACGATGAGGCGAGAGAAGCAAATGAAGACGGGATCAACAAGAAGGCTGATTCATAGTTCCTCTCATAAATCCGGTCTACCAGTGACCAACAAACTGGGAAAGGAAAATGTCATGAAAAACAATTGGAAAGCTCTATTGACTTTTACTGCGGTTGTGGCACTGGTCCTCCTGATGGGAACTTCAACCTTCGCCGCAAACGCCACCCAAACCCTGACCATCAACGCTACCGTGGCCGCCCGGGCGGAATTGACGCTGGCTCCGACGACGATTAGCTTTGCTGACGCGAGTCCGACGACCTCGCCGACCATCGCCGCCAACTCCACAGTAGCCGTGACCGCAAAGGTGCGCACTGCGGCCAACAGCACAGCGACCCTGGTGGCAGCGTCCAGTGGGAACCTGACTTCAGGCTCCGACACCATCCCGATCAACGCAGTGAGCTGGACGGCTTCGGGCGTTCCCTTCATCGCCGGGACCTTGAACGCGGTTACCGCGCAAAGCGCTGCGACCTTTGCATCGGGCAGCGGCTCCTACAACGGGACGTACACCTTCACATTGGCCAATAGCTGGAGTTATAACGTCGGCAGTTATGCCGCGACAGTGACCTATACGTTGACCGCTCCATAATAAAGTGTTACGGCGTTTTTGACGGCATGCATTCAGTCTGCAATGTCATTTTTAGAATTCACTTAGGAGATTAAAATGAAAAACTTTTCGAAAATCCTGATGACAATCGCCCTGGTGGCCGTCGCAGCCCTCATCCTGAGTACTGCTACTTTCGCCGCATCTGACAGCAAGACTCTGACCATCAATGCCACCATTTCGGCGCGGGCCGAGTTAGTGCTGGCGCCAACGACGATCAATTTTCCAGATGCCAATCCGTCAACAGTAGCGTCCGTTCCTGCCGACAACCCCGTGGCGGTAACCGCCAGGATCCGTACTGGAAGAGCTACTGCCGCAACGCTGACAGTCACTTCCGCCGCGGATTTGACTTCGGGCTCGGATACCATCCCGATCAGCAACGTCAGTTGGACCGCATCGGCCGGGCCTTTTATCGCCGGGACCATGAATAAGGCGACACCGCAGAGTGCGGCTACGTTCGCTAACGGCAGCGGATTGTTCAGCGGGACGTTCAATTTCTTGCTGGCCAACAGCTGGACCTACAATACCGGCGTTTACACCGCCACGGTCACCTACACATTGACCGCTCCATAAAAGTGGCTGCTGCGGGCTTCGATAGATGCCGCAGCGGGGCAGTGGAAGAGCTGTCCCGCTGTACGCTCTATCCTCTCTGACCAAAGTGTGGCTAAGATGGATAAGCCAATGATACCCACGAGACGAGCCCAGAGAAGGTCCAGGATAATAGGCATAATCCCACATTGTTTGATTGCGGGGATGGTCGTCGCAATGGTCGTTTTAAGCGTGAGTTCCACTGCCCTTGCCCAGGGAACCCTGTCGCTCAATCTTAATCCCAGTTCAATCAGCTTCCCCGATCAGAATCCGACGAACTTCCCGAACATCTCGGCGAGTGCGATCGTGCAGTTGCAGGTCACCGCTTCCTGGGGCAATGGGACCTGGTCGGTCACAAGCCTGGCGGGTGGCGATCTCCTAAACTCCGACGGAAGAAGTGTAATTCCAATCTCGAAATTAGGGTGGACTGCTTCCCGCGCGGGCGGGAGCTGCTCCGGGGGATGTTCCTGCATGGCTGGAACAGCGAGTAAATCGAGCCCGCAACATCTCCTGGACGGGAGTGGCTACACCGGATTCCTTGGATTCGGCAGTTATACCTGCAACGTCAATTTCACGCTCGGAAACGACTGGAGTTATAACACGGGATCCTATTCCCAAACGCTCACGGTCACTGCGGCGAATCCGTAGGGAGATGCGTCTCGGTAAGCTCAGGGGAGGGAAGATCCCATCGAAATGGGTGTTTGCCGGTCTCCTATTGGGAATCCTGATCCTCTTGGGTCTCTTTCCTTCTTTCCCTATCAACCTAATTCAAACCCGTTCTTTACAGCCCCTTGTTTGGGGGCTGAGGTGTCTGTATTTCGAGAGGGAAAGTAGTAATGGATTGGAGCATCCCTTAGAGTCATCCCGTATCGCTTGCCTCTCGATCCAATATCGTTACATTTTTGACACCGCTTTCTCGAAAGTTACAATTTCACTCAACTTTTTCAAAACCTCAATTGTCACAAAAGTGTGAAATTATAACCTTTATTTAGAGAAGCTTAGATCGTCGGACCCCTGTAAAATAAGGGTTGCGCGTGGGGCCTACCCTCCTTTCGAATTTCCATCCATAGAATTTCCTAATCGTCACATTTTTGTCATATGAAAGTTATAAAACATGGCTGTGAACATCGAGAGGGGTTTAACAGTGAACTTGACCAAGCAGAATTTGAAAGACCAAATGTTAGTCAGCAAGTCCAGTGTTAAGCCCCTTGATGAGTCCGAAAAAAAACAAATTTCAATCAAAAAAGAGGAAACCATGAAAAACAATTCGAGACCCGTCGGGAAGACCTTCACGATTCTTGCAGCGATGATTGTGGTTGCCCTAATGACCGGCACCACTCTTTTTGCAGCGAATGCTACACAGACCTTAACGATCAATGCGACGGTGTCAGCCCGTGCGGAACTGACGTTGTCACCTTCATCGATCAGCTTTGCGGATGCAAGCCCCACCACATCGCCAACCATCGCCGCCAACTCTACTGTAGCGGTGAGTGCCAACGTGCGGACTGCCGCAAACAGCAAGGCGACCCTCCTGGCGGCCGTGAGTGGAGACCTGACATCGGGGGGTGACTCGATCCCCGCCAGCAATGTCAGCTGGACGGCCTCAGCGGGTCCGTTTATTGCCGGGACCCTGAACAAGACCACGGCGCAAAGTGCGGCCAATTTTGCAAACGGCAGCGGCTCCTACAACGGGACCTACACCTTTACCCTGGCCAATAGCTGGAGCTACAACACGGGCAGTTATGCTGCGACGGTGACCTACACATTGACCGCCCCATAAATTTTTGCTTTCACAATCATTACAAAATAAACCTTGGAGACCAACATGAAAAACTTTTTGAAGACCCTGATGACAATCACAGCAATAGCCGGGGCCGCCCTCATCCTGAGTAGCGTTACCTTCGCGGCCTCATCCCCTGGAACCCTGACCATCAATGCCACCGTTGCGGCTCGCGCCGAACTGGTGCTTGCACCCACGACGATTAACTTTGCTGATTCCAGTCCGACCACGGTGAGTTCCGTCCCAGCGGACAACCCCGTCGCAGTGACCGCCCGGGTGCGCACGGGAAAAGCGACCGCAGCGACATTGACGGTTGCCTCCGCCAACGATCTGACATCGGGTTCGGATACCATTCCAATCAGCGCAGTGAGTTGGACCGCTTCGGGCGCGCCGTTCATCGCAGGGACCCTGAATAAAGCCTCAGCGCAGAGCGCGGCCACCTTCGGCAATGGCAGCGGGACATACAATGGCACATATAGTTTCGTCCTCGCCAATAACTGGACTTATAATACCGGCAGTTACACCGCGACGGTGACCTACACGCTGACAGCTCCCTAGTCATTCCGCGGTAAGTCGATCGCTTTTTGGCAGCGGGTTGGGGATAAGGCCTTCCCGCGCGCCAGTTTTAAGATTGGGGAGGATGAGTTAAGCAATGCTGAACAAGCAGGCAAGAAACCTATTGATCGTAATCCTCGCAGTGGTAGGCCTCGGGGTGTGCGGCTCCCAGTCGTATGCCGCGATCGCTTTCACCCTCACCATCAGCCCGTCCTCAATCACCTTCCCCGATGCCAATCCGAGCTCAGTGGCTCAAATTCCAGGCAGTGCCACCGTCCTGATAAAAGTTAGGGTGACTAACGGGGCTAATCAGAATTGGTCGGTTCACCTTCTGGCAAACGGCGATCTTCTGAACTCTGATGGTGTGAGCAAAATCCCCATAGCGAACCTGACTTGGACCTCAACAATGACCGGAAACGCTTGTGCTAAAGGGTGTACCTGCGTACCCGGGACGATGAGCTCGACTGTTCCCCAGGATGTAATACGAGGGCTCGGTAACACTCCGACCGGCCAGTTCAACTGTAATACGGCTTTTTCGCTGAAAAACCAGTGGGGTTACAACACGGGCTCTTACAACCAAACGATTACCGTGGTCACCTCTTCGCCATGAACACGCTCACTGTACCTGTCTTCGAGAGTTTTTGGTTTCTGGAATGTGATGCTCTCTGAAGTTCAGGGTTGTCCTCCGGTCGACGAAGAAGTGCTGGTGCTGTAACATGAAGCAGACGCTCTTACCCCGGGAACGCTTCTTGGAATTTACCTCCCAACTCACTCAATGAACCATCACTCTCATTGATTAACCCCAGCCTTGATCGGCGAGGTCGCCGTTTTTTGGTTTCGTCAGTCTTTAACTGAGGGTTGACGAATAACCATATGCCGGAGCCACAAATTGTTAATAGTGTAACCCCTTGCTTTTCTCGTAAATGGTTCACAAATAACAGGATATTCGTTTGGCGGGTGGTTTGCTGCTAGTTCAATGATGATCTGCGGGTCGATGACTCCAAGACCTTCACAGGACATGGTTTAGGCTGTGAGAGACCCAATGATCAGAAGCGGTATGGACGGGGCGATAGAAAGGGAGCTTTTCACGCCCGGGTTGATCTTTCCGCGATCTGGGAGTTTAAAAATTTTGCGATTCCTGAATGCCGCAGACGGAGCTACAAGAAATTGGGTGACATTCCTTGGATGTTAAAGTTTTGAGATATTGTTTTTGGATAATGCAGCGTAGTGAAAGTGGCTGGATCGACAGTCAAGCGAGGTCAGGCGAATTGAGAAACGAATTCGAGAGAAACCAAAGAACTTCAATCGGGGATGAGGAACGAATGATGCCGGGGACAGAAACAAAGAAAATCGGAATTGAACGGCACACTCAATCGGCGGTCAGGCTTTTGGGAGTGCTGCTTGTCGCCGCGGTGATCTTCGGATCCATGACGTCCCTTCGCGCCGATGTCGCCATCGGCGTTTTTCCAATTCGTTCGGAGCACGAAGTTCAGCCGGGGCAGACCAAGACTGATGGCATTACCGTGGACAATGACTCGGCGGAGAATATACACATGCGCGTGACGGTGGCAGATTGGTATCTGACGCGCGATGGAAGTCCCACCTTCGTAAAAAAAGGAAAGTCCCCCGAATTCTCGATGAGTGATTGGATTGTAGTGAACCCCGCAGAGTTTGATGTGGCCCCCCATGGTCACCAGATCATCCGGTACACTTTCACGGTTCCCAAGGAGACTCCCACCGGTGGATACCACACGGCGATCATGATTGAGTCGGTTCCCAATATCACGCCGGGACAAGACGCACATGCCGCTTACTTGAATGCTCGCGTCGGCGCCATCATTTACGACCGCGTGGGAAAAACTACTCCCCAGGGAACCATCACCGCCCAGCAGGTGGTGATTGATGAAAAGAACACGGGCCAGGTGGGAGTGCGAATCACTTTGAAGAACAGCGGACCCTCTCACTTCCGGTTCAAGGGAGAGAGCAAGATTCTCGACAAGCAGGGAAAGGTGATTGAAACCCTGCCGATCAACGACTCGGTCGTCCTCCCGCAGTCGGAGCGGGACGTTTTCGTGCCGGTCAAAGGGATCCTCCCGACGGACGGATTTACGATTGTCAGCAGCCTGGACATCGGATTGAAAGAGCTGCTGGAAGCAGAAACGCGCGTGGAACCGAATCCTTCGAGCCAGCCGGAAGTCAAAAAGTAGATGCGGACCATGAAGACCATCGCAACAACACAATCTCAGTTGCAGGGCAGGCTGGAAACAGTCCTTTGCGCTGCACTGATGCTGTGCTCCCTGTTGATTCCGGCACAAATTCTTCGGGGCGAAGAGGCCGGCGGCGCCACCGTCCAGTTCCAGTTCAATAACAACGCCACCGGAACGTCTTCCAACATCCTCAACAACCCGCTCTTCTCCCTGGCCATTCCGGGGTATACGAATGCGGATCTTCGGGTTGACACCTACGAGTTCATTCCGAACTGGGGGTTGCTGAAAACCTCCTTCGATGTCGCGAACACCAATAATTCTATCCGTCCCACCCGGGGAATGCTCGAATTGTCGGACTATCACCTCGGAGACTGGAAGTTTGATATTGCGGCGGGCGACCAGCCTTTCGCAGCTTACAACATCGATTTCGGGCTGAACTCTTTGTTTAATCCGTTTGCCTACCTGCGCGGCGGACGGGTGACCACCTCCACCGACCGGATGTCGTTTACGGTGTTCGGAGGGAAAGCGGCTGCCATGAACGGGTTCTTCGGTGAGTCGCTGCGCTTGAGCGAAGAGAATATTTTCGGGGCTCGCGGGGTGTTCAATGTTTCTTCCAAATTGAAGATTGGCGCCAGCCTGATGCGAACCACTGCCCCCGAGAATTCAACCGACCAAATGATTCCCCAATCGGATACCCTGGCGACGATGGACATACTCTATCAACTGAATCCTCACATCCAGTTCATGGGTCAATCTTCCGTTTCAAGATTTTCAGGATCCTCCGACACGGAGCGTCCCAATGGGACCGACGTGTCCTACCTGTTTGGGACCAAGATCAAGGGCGTGCGGGGGAGCGCGGAAGTGACCTGGCAGAGGATGGGACCCAATTATCTCCCCCTCAGCTTCTTCAATCTGGGGGATCGCGAAGGGCTCTTCAGCTCCGCCGACTACCAGTTGAATCACAAGCTCTCTCTCTATGGAGCGTTCAATCAATTTCAGACCAACCTGCTTGATTCACATACCCAGACGGCGCTCCACATCAACAACGAGTTCATCGGCGCGCGGTATATCCTGCGTCCACACAGCACCCTGAATATCCGGGTGGGTAATGCCAGCGTTGAATCAAAGGAATTCAGTCCGAATTTCGTCTCTTCCCACAGCCACACCCTGGACCTGGAGTTCCTTCAACAGGTTAAATCCTGGCGGTTCCTGGTGCGCTACATGGATAGCCGCGACCTTGACTTCACCACGGCAGTCCAGCACAGCCTGCGTCAACGCATGGAGCTTGAGGTTCGAAAGACCTGGAAGAATGGAACAAACCTCTGGGTTTCGGGCGGGACACTCCGCGAGGCCCAGCAGCAGGAACAGGAAAACAAACACTTGAGCCTGGTCGGGAGCGCGGGATTCAACTGGAACTTGCGGCCCAGCTTGTCGTTCTATTCAGAGTTGAACTGGAACCAGGATGTGGCGGTCGTTCGAACGACGAGCTTCAACAACACTTCCTTTAACAGCGGCGTCAGCTGGGGGCTTCCCCACGGAGTTCAGTTTTCGGTGAACGGCCAGTATAACCGGTCGACCAACAAAATGAACCTCCTGGACTTCTATACGGTCACTCCGGAAAATCTGAGCGACCTCCAAAACCTCTTATTGACCCAGCAGCTCAATCGCTACCAGTTCACCTTCAGGATTTCGAAGACCTTCAAGTGGGGAGAACGCCCCCAGGAGCTCCTGGTTCGAGAAGGCGGCGCTTCCGCGTTGGCAGGCAAGCCGCATGAGTTTGGAAACATCGCGGGACTGGTCTTTAACGACGTCGACCGTAACGGTCTGGATGGAGAAAATGAATCGGGCGTTTCGAACGTTACGATCATCCTGGATAAGCGGGTGAAGGTTCCAGTCGATGAACACGGTCGATTTGAATTCAAAAACGTCCCGGTGGGGAAGCACACGGTGGAGTTGGATTTGCTCACGCTGCCGGCCACTTTTGACGCTGGCGCGAACACGCGAGTGGCCGTCAACGTGGCCAAGCGAGCCACCGCGGATGTTCAATTCCCCCTGTTGGAACTGGGCAGGGTTGCTGGAAGGGTCGTCCTCGTCAACGGAATGGACTCCGACGGCCTGCGCAAGGAAATTGGGGAGACCAGGGCGCCTGAACAGCCCAGCTCCAATATCATCATCCTCCTGAACGAAACCTACAAGGTGACGTTCACCGATTCCGATGGAGAATTCGAGTTCAGCAATATCCCGAGCGGAGAGTACCGGGTTCGAATCGATCGCGGTACCCTGCCTGAATTCTCCACGATTGATTCGGACGAAGTTCAAGTGATCAAGATCACCCCCGGGGGAAAGGTGTCCGGGTTGAAGTTCGTCGTGAAGATGAATCCCCGCCCGAACCGGCGCCTCCTGGTGGCATCGCAAACCCTGCCACAACCCGTGAAAGCGGAGCCGAATGGAACTGCCGTCGTCAATTCCGGGGCGAGGAAGCGGGTCAATTCAGAGGTCGCCCGAAATGGCAAGTCGACCCTGGAGAATCCCAATGGGAAGATGACGAGCGTCTCCGCCCTGACCGGTGGAAAGGGCCCTTCGCTCGAAGACATTGACCGATGGTCGAAAGCCGCAGAGAGTGGGATGTTGATCCACACGGTCCGGAACGGGGAAACCCTCGAGACCCTTGCACTGAAGTACTACCAGACGAGGACGAAATGGACGTTGATCTTCAATGCCAACAGGGATCAGATCGACGCTTCCAAGAAGTTGAGACCCGGGCAGGAGTTGAAAATTCCCGTAGAGCCGGAGCCGGTTTCAAAACTGAATAAGACGGGACGAAGCCCCGTGAAAGTCCACGTCGTCCAGCCGGGAGAAACCCTTGGAAGCCTGGCTTTGCGGTACTACAAAACAGAAACCAAGTGGAACCTGATCTACGAGGCGAACAAGACTCAATTGGCTGCTTCCAAGACCCTTCGCGTGGGACAGAAGTTATCGATCCCAGGCAATCCTGATGTGGCGAAGGCTGGGGTGCCCGACAAGGGCGTGACCGATACGACCTCCAAAGGAACGGCTTCCAGCGACACAGACTCTCCCGGTGCATCCGCTCCCGCTCCCATCGCTGTTGGCAGCTCCCAATCCCGTTGAAGAAAACACCGCTCGTCTGCAAGGGGCATTCACACCGCAAAGATTTTTCCCGCACAGGCCGGTCAAGTGTGAGCCTTGCTGGGATTCATTCCCGGCCAGGCTGAACCCACCTGGATTCCAAAGTTGAGGTCGCGTTTAAGGCAGCGACCCTCCACGAAATCTCTATTTCGGATTTCGCGTTTATGGGTGCAATCTTCTACCCGGCTCGGGGCCTCTGGGACGGCCTCGCAGGGGTCACGGAGGCATGATAGTGCCACACGCGCCACTGTCCATCGACCTTCCGCCACAGGATGGTGGCGCGACCGATAATTTCCCGGCTCTGTCCGTCCTTGTTAACCTGCGTCTGCTTCCAGCTTCCCACCTGCACGGCATGGTCGCCATTTGACCAGATCTTCATATCCGGCTCAAAGTCAAAAACCGAGATGGTGAAATTGCTCACCGCCGCGGTCCAGACGCGCTTGAGGCGCGGAAATCCCACTAGGGGACCTTCGTTGATGTCATAGTAAATGTTGCCGGGGTCCTTATCGAAGATTTCATCAAGCACCGAAAGGTCCTTGGCCACAATGGCACTGGTAAACTTTTTCGTTTTCTCCCGGATGGCCTGTTCAGTGTCTTGCGCGAAGCACGGGATCGCCACAAGCATCCCGAGCAGCAGGGGGAATAATATCTTCTTCACGTTGACCTCCAGATTGAAGAGATTTCAGGAGCTTGGGGCGCACTTCCTTGAGGCCCTCCTGACTGCCTCAAAGCCCACGCGATTTCTTCAAGAACATCGGGGTTGTCCTCTTTTTGATGTTGGGTTTTGAGCGCCTTCAGACCTTCCCCGACGCCGATTTCACCCAGGGCCCAAGCGACATGTTGACGTACCAGAGGCTCGGGGTGAGACAGTCCATCGACAAGAACCGGAACCGCTTCGCCCGCATGGCTGTTTCCCAGGGCCACCGCAACATTGCGGAGGAAGCCCGCGTACCGCGCACGTTTGATTGGGCTTTCCTTGAAACGGTGATTGAATTCCTCGCGGGTCATTGTCAAGAGCTCAGCCAGTCGTGGAACAAGATTGCCTTCGGCCGGACGAAAGTCCTCCTCACGTGTGGGGACGGCGAATCGATTCCAAGGGCAGACGTCCTGGCAATCATCGCATCCGAAGATGCGATTTCCGATGAGAGAACGAAACTCGCGCGGGATGGGGCCGCGGAGCTCGATGGTGAGATAGGAGATGCACCTTCGGGCATCGACGACATAGGGAGCGACAATGGCGCGCGTCGGGCAGATCTCAAGGCAACGTGTGCAAGTCCCGCAGAGAGTCTTGCCGGTGTCCTTGCCAGCAGGAGTGTCGCCAGGATCAGCGCCCGGCCTTTTTTTCCCCCTGTCGGTTGAGATTCTGCCTTTGGGATGTTGGAAGGGCGGGTCATATTCGCTTTCTTCAAATGGGTGCGTGGAAAGAATCTCTCCCACGAAAAGCCAAGAGCCCATCTCCCGGGTGATCAAATTGGCATTCTTGCCAATCCAGCCGAGCCCGGCCCGCTCGGCCCACCACTTATCGAGCACCGGACCCGTGTCCACGTAAAACAAGGAGCAGTGACCCGTGATGAGGGACGAGAGAAACGCATCGAGCTCGCCCAGCTTCTGTTCCACGGTAAGGTGGTAGTCACGTCCCCAGGCATAGCGGGAAATTACGCCGGTATCTTGATCGTCAGGGTGTCTTTCGGGAGAATAATAATTGATGAGGACGGAAATGACTGACCGGGCGTGATCAAGGACAGTGCGCGGGTCAATGCGCTTCTCCGGACCTCGCTGCATGTAGCCCATCCCGCCCTGGAACCCGTCTTCCAGCCACTTGAGAAAGCGAAGCTTGGCAAGACCATCAACGGGCTCTGCCCGCGCGATGCCGCATTGGGCAAACCCCAACGCGGCGGCCTTGGCTTTGATCTGTTGGGAGATGCTCACGGAAGGATTTTAGCGCTTATCAGGAATATCGAAGAACTCAAATAATAATCCGATAAATCCGCAGGGGCGTTCGCGCCAGGGGTCGTACGCCCCAGCAAGCTGTCTCCCCCAAGGAACGAATCCTCTCAATACTTCGGCACGGTCGGATCGACCTGATCGCTCCACGCCAGGATGCCCCCCTTGAGGTTCTTGACCTTGGAGAATCCCGACTTTCGCAGGAAGTCACAGGCCTTCGCACTGCGCATCCCGCTCTTGCAGTGCGCCACGATCAGATGGGCAGAATCCAGCTCGTTGATGCGGACGGGAAGATCCCCCAGGGGGATGAGGTGAGAGTTCGGGATGCGGCAAATTTGAAATTCATGCGGTTCCCGAACGTCCAGAATGAACACGGATTCGTTGCCATCGATCATTCGCTTCAAAGCAGGGGCGTCGATTTCAAAGTCAGAGTGGGCAGACATTTCTTGGTCCTTTGCTCGTTGTTGTGGGATTCCACAGAATTGTTCGTAATCGATCAAATGGTGGATGGTGCGGTTCTTTCCGCATATTGGGCAGTCCGGATCGGGGCGAAGCTTCAACTCCCGGAACTTCATCTTCAGGGCATCGAACAGGAGCAGACGCCCTGCCAGCGTGTCGCCCTTCCCCAGAATCAACTTGATGGTTTCATTGGCCTGGATGCATCCAATGATCCCCGGCAGGACTCCCAGAACCCCGCCTTCCGCACAACTCGGCACCAGCCCTGGAGGAGGGGGTTCAGGGTACAGACAACGGTAGCAGGGCGACTCCGGCATTCCAAAGATGGAGGCCTGCCCCTCAAAACGGAAGATCGAACCGTAGACGTTCGGTTTCCCAAGCAACACACAGGCATCATTCACCAGATAGCGTGTGGGGAAATTGTCCGTCCCATCGACGATGATGTCGTAGTCCTTGAAAATGTCGAAGGCATTCTCGCTGGAGAGCCTGACTTCGTATCCCACCAGGTTGATCTCGGGATTGATCCCCTTGAGTCGCTCCTTGGCCGACTGCAGCTTGGGCCGTCCAACGTCTGCCGTCGAATGGATCACCTGTCGTTGCAGATTGGTGAAGTCGACCACATCGAAGTCGACGATCCCCAGGGTTCCAACGCCGGCCGCGGCCAGGTACATCCCCAAGGGCGCTCCCAGGCCCCCGGCGCCTATCGTGAGAACCTTGGCCGCCTTGAGTTTGAGCTGGCCTTCCATCCCGACTTCAGGAATGATCAAATGCCGGCTGTACCGCAGGATTTCATCGTTTGACAGTTTCAGTTGCCGGGCTGACTCGGCGATCGCATCGGCGACCCCGGAAGAACCGCCCGCAATGGAGGGAATAATGGAAATGGTCTCGCCACCTTTCAATGGGGTGGCCTCTTTTTGCAGATACCGGATGTCATCGTCGTTGACGTAGATGTTAATAAAGCTCCGGAGCTTTCCATCATCCGCGTAAAGATGTTTCTTCAAGTCGCCGTATTGCGTGGTTAGAGAACGCAATGCGTCGTTAACGGTCTGAGCGTCCACATCCACCGAGTCTTTTTTGCCGGCATACGGGCGTAATGGCGTCGGGATTAGAATCTTTACAGCCATGGTTTGTTCTCCTAAATCAGAGGTCAGCAGTCAGCTATCAGCTTTCAGCGGTCAGCAATCAGCGGTCAGCAATCAGCTATCAGCTTTCAGCGGTCAGCAATTAGCGATCAGCTATCAACCAGGAGCTCCCATAACAAGTTCCAACACATATGAGTCAGTTCTGAACCGGCGAGTCGAAATAGAGGGCTCACATGTTCTGAGAAATCATTGGAATTTTGTATTTCGCCGCAGTTATCTCACTGATCAAATTTGAAAGCTGACTGCTGATTGCTGACAGCTGATTGCTGCCAGCTGACTGCTGACCTCTCAAATCTCCATGAGCCCTTCTGACTCAAATCTTTCGCGAGCTTCGTCGGTTTGCCAACAAGTGATTTCTCCCGGCTGCCCCTGTTTCACCGATACGATGACGTAAGAATACCCGGTACTGGCCACATGCAAATCGTACCTGGACGGAGCCGCGGGATGATCCGGGTGCGAGTGATAAAAGCCAATGATCGACATGGATTTTGAACGAGCCTGTTTTTCCGTCTCGAAGAGGTGTCTCGGATCGATGACGTAGCGGTTGCGCCTGCCCCGCTCATTCTCATCAATTCCCAGTGCGGCGGCCATCTCTTTTTCATAACTGTTGGGCAATTGGACAACTTCCTTTACTTCCTTTTCGCCGTTTCCGCTGGTGAGTCCCACCAAAGCGCCACAACACTCATTCGGATAGGTATTCCGGGCATGCTCCTTGATGCGTTTGACTTGTTCAGAGGTTACTTTAAGCGTCATTTTGGTTCACTCCCTAAAGACTCCAAACACCAACGTCTGAAGCTCCGAAATTGCCCTGGCTGGGCCTGCCCTTGGACTTAATCATTGTCCCTGTCCGCGTCCCTGAATGTTTGATCTCTAAATCTCTTCGTCCCAAAATCTCTCGCTCAGGTATTTGTCCCCGCCATCACAAAGGATGGTCACAATCACCCCTCCCGAGATCCGTTTGGCCAATTCAAGAGTTGCGACCATTGCAGCACCCGACGAAATTCCTATAAACAGACCCTCTTCGCGAGCCGCCCGCTTCACCATGCGATAGGCGGCTTCGGTGGAAACGCGCAGTTCATCATCGGCCAATTTGGGATCGTAGATCCGGGGCACGATTGCCGAGGCCATGTGCTTTAATCCTTCCAGTCCGTGAAACGGTGAATCCGGCTGAAACGAAATGCACTGAATGGTCGGGT
Organism: Terriglobia bacterium; assembly: GCA_041494885.1. Lineage (GTDB taxonomy): Bacteria > Acidobacteriota > Terriglobia > JAIQFV01 > JAIQFV01 > JAIQFV01. The sequence continues at coordinate 114,339 of JBGQBO010000005.1, read as the reverse complement.
TCAACTCCTTCAGGCGGCGACTTGTCCCCATAAAAGTCCCGCTGGTCCCGAGTCCCGCGACAAAATGAGTGACCCGCTGCTGCGTCTGTTCCCAGATCTCATTGGCCGTCGTGCGGTAATGCGCTCGCCAGTTGGCATCATTGCCGTATTGATCCGGATAAAAATAGAGATCCGGTCTTTCGGCATACATTTTTCTTGCCATTCGAATCGCGCCATCCGATCCTTCTTGTGGGCTCGTCAGGATCAATTCTGCTCCGTAGGCCTTGAGGATCCGTTTTCGCTCTTCACTGGCATTCTGAGGAATGCACAAACGGACGCGGTACCCTTTGACGGCACAGATCATCGCATAGGCGATCCCCGTGTTTCCTGAGGTTGCATCCAAGAGGATTTTTCCCGGCCTCAGCCTATCGTCTCGCTCCCCCTCAAGAATCATACTCAGGGCCGGCCGATCTTTGACGGAGCCGCCCGGATTGAACCATTCCGCCTTCCCATAGATTTCCACACCCGGAGGGGCCTCACTCACCACGCGTGTCAGCCGGATAAGCGGAGTCGTCCCAATTCTGGAGAGCAGATCGGATTGCGCGACAGGTTTCTCTAGATGCGGTGCTCGTGTCATAAGTTCAGGGGATCTTTGAGAATAAAGATAAGTTAGACCCCCTTCCTCTCTTTTGGACATGGCCATGATGCCACCCCGACAAGGGGCGATCCGCTAACGTCTTCTGAAAACAGGCATTCTATCACGCGGGAACCTTATCCTGGTGTAATAATTTGTACGCAATGGAGGGCGATTTGACCGGAAAGTTATTGGATCGTCGCCGCGGAGGGTTGAACGTTCGAGGGAGGTGTGAGCGAGGCATGGTGGTGAATCAGCAGCCAGCCGCCATTCCTTTGTGTAAACAGGTTGGTGGAGAAAGCTTGAGCGGTTTCAACACCATCCCCGAAGCGGTTGGAAATATTTTCAAGACAACACACCCAGGCCAGGGTGCCTTCAATTCTCACGGTGACATAGCTAAGCTGGATACGGATCTCGCGCGTGTGCCGGAAGATGCGTTCCCAGCTCTCAGAGATATTTTCCCACCCGACGATCAGGCCCCAGCCCGGATGAACGCACTTTACCCACTCTTCATGCAGCCACACTTGGGACATCTGTGAGAGGTCAAGTGCTTCAAGAGCCGCATAGAAGCGTTTGTTTACTTCCAGAACCTGGGATTCATTTTCGTTTGGCAAGCCTGTTCTGGTCCTTCCTTGACGCCACAGGGTTTCTGGCTATCCGGTTCCGTGGCGGCGAATCAGCGCGGGGTCTTCCCTGAACTTGCGCGTCGAAATTCAATTTCCCTGCAAGCCTTTGGTTTAAGACAACCCGGGGCCTGGGAAGGGTAGCGCTCCGTGTAAAGCCACTCAAGCATAAGTGGCAGGAGTGCACACAGTCGAAATTGCCTGGCCGGCTCGAATTGCACTCCTTCACTTTGCAGGTGAGCTGATTTTAGTTAAAGTACGGAATCATTGCAAATGTCTTTCTATAAAGCTAGTCTGGTAGTCCTTGTATTTCATCCAGCATCTTGGACCTCCCCTCATTCGATTGAACCTTAGTGGGAAAAGGCCGTGGAGGGTACACCTTGCGAGAGATCACTTGAGAGGGTGGATCTTCAAGCTGGAGTGAGCATCGGAGCGCCCCCCGCCTTGGAAGGAAGAATGCAGTTCCGGTCTGTTTTATGATTGTTTTGTGGGGGATCGGCAGTGGAGAACACGGAGTCATGCGTCCTGGAAAGATAAAAATATTTCTTTTTTACGCCACCATCTGCTTCATCTGGGGGTCGACCTGGCTGGCCATCAAGTTGGGCCTCGATGGCGTTCCACCGCTCCTGGGAGCCGGAGTTCGTTTTACCATTGCGGGTCTGCTTTTTCTCCCTCCCATCGGATCACAACACCTCTCTTTGAAATTAAACGTCTCAAGTCTCCGTTTGATCACCATGGTCGGGGTGTTGAATTTCGGTCTCTCTTATGGCTGTGTTTACTGGTCGGAATTAACCATCTCCAGCGGACTGGCGTCAGTCCTGTTTTGTGTCTATCCCTTTTTTGTGGTGTTGCTCGCTCATTACTGGTTTGATTTGGAATCGCTGAACTGGAAGAAAGTCTTCGGGATTGTGTTTGGGTTTGCGGGCATTGTGGTCATTTATGCGGACCAGATCCAGGCCTCCACCGGTTCACTGAAGGGGATGCTTGCCATACTGGTAGCGACTTTGGCCTCCAGTATTTCACTGGTCTACCTCAAAAAACACGGAGCGGATTTGAACACGCTTGTCCTAAATTTTTATTCCATGCTTCTTGGCGCAGCCCTCCTGCTGGGGGCCTCTCGAATCCTGGAACATGGCCAGGCCATCCAATGGTCCTTGAAGAATGTGTCCGCACTTCTTTATCTTTCGGTGTTTGGTTCCGTGGTGGCATTCACGCTTTATTTTTATCTCTTGAAACATTTGAAGGCAACCCAGATGTCGTTCGTCACCTTCATCTATCCCGTCCTGGCGTTGTTGCTTGGATCATGGTTCCTTCAAGAGCGTTTGTCGCGGAAGATCATTGTCGGCGTGGCGATGGTGCTCGCTGGGATCTTCATTTCGAATCGCGCCATCCCGGAAGCGGAGGAAGGGCACGATGAAAGCATGGACACAAGGTGAAGAAATCCGCGGGCAAAACGTGGTTATCGTTTGACTTCAAGAGGGGTTTAACTTAAGATTGATCGATTGAATTGGAGGATGATATGCCAGGACGTCTCGGTCCGATGGAAATATTTTTGATTCTGCTGATTGTGGTCCTGATCTTTGGGGGCAAGAAGATTCCCGAGATAGGCAAAGGGATAGGTGAGGGTATCAAGAATTTCAAAGATGCAATGAAGAAGAGTGACGACGGCACGACTGAAAAGAAGTAGCCCCTTCCGAGCCAGTCAAAGATGATCTCCCGGATATTCCGCCTGCTCCCACCCGCAGAGATTTTTGCAGATTTAGATCTGCAGAGCGGGTGAGCCTCTCCTCGTTTCCAGAACATTAAGGTTCCAGAAGATAGCATTGTGGCTCCATCAGGGATCTGCGACGGGGTCCTTGTGTGTCGTGGCATCACTCCACTCTCAGTTCAAATTATCGCCTTGCTGTCATCCCTTGGAGCATACCTCCTGGGTTTTGACTTTTGATCTTCAGGGTAGAAACATGAACGAGCCCAAAAGGGGGCTTGTTGTGTCTGATGGGCAGGTAGTAAGTATAGGAGAGGAGGGGGAAGCTATTCCAGCTGGCGGACGTAAATGTCGCGCGCAATTTCGGGTTCAAGCGCGATCTGGGTCTCCTCGCACTGCAGAACCACGGAAGGTGATTTCTGAAAGAGTTTGATGGTCACGCCGGGCGAAATCCCGAAGGCCGAGAGCTTCTGGAGGCGTGGAAAGTTGCGGGTATTAATATACGCAATGCGACCGGTTCCCCCGATCCCGAGTGCGGTCAAGGGTAGTACCAGCGGTTTAACATCGGAGCGTGCCTGCTCGCAGCATTTTCCATCAGGAATGTCGCGGCCATGCGGGCATCGCGTGGGATGACCCAGCAGGGTGCAGATGGAATCGGTCACCCCGGCGGCCAGGGAGTGTTCGAATTCACAGGCGTTCTCCTCCGCCTCCTGGACGTCGACCCCGAGCACGTCCATGACGAGCCGCTCGGCGAGTCGGTGTCGACGGATGATTTCGCGGGCCAGGGTTTTTCCAGCCTGGGTCAAATCCAAATGCTCGTTCTTCTGTTCGATCAGCTGTTCGTCCAGCAGGGATTTTACAAGTTCAAAGGTGAGCGAAACCTTGGCCATGGAGGCGACATCCTTCCAGGCAGTGTTTCCCTGTTCCTTCGCTGTCCACACCGCTTCCAGGACCTCTTCCATTTGCTGAGTAATCATGCGAGTTTCACCCCGATCCTGACCTCCAAGAAACTGAAATCTCAGATTTGAGACCCCTGATTTCCCAATCCGCAATCCGAAATCTGCAACCTGAAATCATGCCTTGTCTTTCCCATTCTATAACAACTTGCTGAAATGGGGGGCATGGTGCAGAAGCCAGTTCAACGTGGCTCCCGTCCCGAGGGCGATGGGCGTGATGATCAGGGCAATGTAAACGGCCCGCTTCCAGCCCTGCTCCTTGATCATCATGAAAAACTGGGCAGTGCATGGAACGAAAAGTGTCATGGTCACCAGCGCGATCACAATCTGGATGTGATCGAGCATTCCCGACTGGGCCAGCTTGTAGAGCCCAGCCGCCCCATAGTCGCGCCTCAAGAATCCGAGAATGAAAGCCGTTGCCGTTTCCGAGGGCAAGCCCAGCATTCTGACGACGACGGGTTCCACGGCATGAATGATGTGCTTCAAGACCCGCATTTGGTCGAGCAGGAAGAGGATGAAGGTGCCGAGCATAAAGAGGGGAACGGCTTCCCGGAGATACCATTTCATCCGCATCCAGGTCTTGAATCCGATGTTCCTCCATTGCGGGATGCGAATGGGGGGAATTTCGAAAATAAAATCGCTGCGACGTCCCTGGACGATCTTCGACGAGAGAAAGCCGATTACAAACACCTGCAAGGCGACGGATGCAAAGATGGTAAAGACCGCCAGTTTTGACACGCCGGCCGTAATCCCGAGGATGACCCCCAATTGGGCGGAACATGGGATTCCGAGCGCCAGCAGGAGTGTGGCAATGATCCGCTCCTTCTTCGTGGAAAGGACGCGGGTGGTGACGGTCGCCATGGTGTCGCATCCTAAGCCCAGGATGAGCGGGAGGACCGCCTTGCCGTTGAGGCCCATGGCCCGAAAAATCCGGTCCGAAAGGATCGAAAGGCGGGGGAGATAGCCGCTGTCTTCAAGAACCCCAAACGCCAGGAAGAAAGTTCCAACAATCGGAAGGACAATGGCAATCGCATAGGGAAGCGCCATGGAGATCAACCCGTACTGGCCCACGAACAAATCATGGAAAAAAGGGAACGGCAGGAAGCGGTCGAAGAGGGCGCGGGCGGCGGGAACCAGGTAATGTCCAAAGAGGGTATTCTCCAGGAAGTTGACTGCCTTTTGGGCGCCGAACACCCCCACAAACTCGTACATGAGGTAGAGCACCAGGATGAGGACAGGCACGCCGGTCAGAGGTTCGCGGGTCCATTTTCCCAGTTTCTCATAGAAAATTTTCTTGTTAAAGGGTACGACATGCCGCAGGGAATCGACGTGCCGGTCCAGAAAAGCGACCCGCTCGCGATTGATCATTGCAGCGGGGAATTGGTGCTTGCGTTCCCGAAATTCCTGAAGATGCATTTCCAGCTTTTGCAGTTTTTCCGGCTCCATGAGGCGCTCGATGGGACTTCGGAGCGACTGCTCCGATGAAGCCAGCCATTCGACCGCCAGGCGGGGAGGCAGATGAGACGAGTGGTTCAGCAGGGCTTTCACCTGCTCTAACAGCGCATCCGAATCTCCCTGATGCGGATCGCGGGGCACCCGCGCTACCTTGAGAGCGTCAAACAGCTTTCGAAACCCTTCGCCGGTGGTGGCAATCGTCTCGACGACCGGAACCCCGAATAAAATGCTCATGGCTTTGCTGTCGATGACAATGCCGCGGGTGCGGCACTCGTCCATCATGTTCAGATCAATCACCAGCGGGCAGCCAAATTCTGCCAGTTGAAGGGTGATCAACATCGAGCGTCGTAGGTTCTTGGCATCAGCCACCTGGATGATCAGGTCCGGTTTCTCGGTCAACAGGAGATCGCGCGTGACCCGCTCGTCTTCCGACTGCGGGACGAGACTGTTCACCCCTGGCGTATCGATGATTTCAAAGGTCTCGCGATAGATCGAAGCGGTTCCTCGAGACACCTCCACGGTGGTGCCGGGATAATTTGAAACGATCACATAGGTGCCGGTGAGTTTTCCAAAAAGGACGGATTTGCCCACGTTGGGGTTTCCGACGAGCGCGATTTTGCGCCGTGGGGATGAATCCGCAGGTTTAATCTCCATGATCCCTTTCCTCGGGAGCTGCATTCGACAACCGGCCGCCACCTTAACCTTATCGGCGGGACAACTCCATCTAATTACGACGTCTTCATCTCAAGCTGTGAAAACTAACACTTGATAATGAAATTCATTTTCATTTTAGACCGGTCCCACGGGGATGTCAACCGGGAAGGGTGCAAAAATTAAGCCCCCCGGCAGGCGGTCCACTGCCCCCGGGAACGCCCGTCAGGAAGAAATCGGGGGCGGGTCGGAAGGGGAGGTTTTTTTCTCAATATTTCTGTGGCTGCAGACGCACGGCCCTCGTCTTACAAGGTGAGCGTCCATTTGACTCAAGAGCGCCTTTAAACTAAACTCATTGGCCTGTTGCTGCAGGTGGGCGGTCGATGGGATGGGGATGCATCGGTCTGGGAGACGGTTCCAGCTTGAGGTTCAAGATCTGGGAAGTCTGGCTCGTCTGGATTCTTCCGGGGGGTGGGGCAGCCTTATATCTCTGAGGATCACTTGGAGATCTGGATTGATGTTCGGCATTACAATGTACTGATTCCGGATTAAGCAGACTGGGAGATCATGAAGAACCGAATTCGATTGGTGGTGGTCGGACTTCTCGTGCTCGTCGGGGGGTGTGGCCTTTCGCTGTTTTCAAATGCGCAAGAAGCGCCGGCGATCAAATCTCCAGCAGCCCCCCCTTCGTCGGAGGCGGGATTTTTCAAGCTGAAGGACTTGCGCCCAGGTATGACGGGAGTCGGTCATACCGTGTTCAAGGGGGACACGGTATCTGATTTTAACGTGGAAATTCTGGGAGTCGTCGACAATTTCCTCCCCAAGCAAAGTGCCATTTTCGCCAAGCTTTCAGGGGGACCTTTGGGAGAAACGGGGGTTTTCGCGGGGATGAGCGGAAGCCCGGTTTTCATCAATGGCAAGCTGCTGGGGGCCGTGGCCTATTCGTTCCCTTTTTCAAAGGAAGCCATTGCTGCTATTACTCCGATTGAAAACATGGTCACCCTGACTGACAGTAATTTTCCGCGAGTGGAAGCTGCAGCGGCGGGGAACGTATCCCCTCCCGAGGAGATCTCTTACAATTCTGAGCAATCGATTTCACGACAGGTTTGGAATCTTGTTCCCCTGTCCCAGGTGAACATCCCAGTAGCTGACCTGGCCCACAAGGCCGTCGAGAACGGACTTCCGAATCCGGCGGAGATGAGGCCCATTGACACGCCACTGATGCTTTCGGGGTTTCCGAGGGCAGCCATTGACTACTTCATGCCCCAATTCCGTGCCATGGGTTTAGCCCCCATGACGGGAGGGGCAATGGGAGGGCCGGATACGCCCAATGATGCCATGGCAGAGGCCTCCGACATCGGTCCGGGATCGGGCGTCGGGGCTCAATTGGTACGGGGCATTTTCGGCGCCACAGCGGCCGGAAAGGTCACCTACCGGGAGGGAAACCGGATTTTTGCCTTCGGGCATCCCTTCCTGCACAGCGGGCCGACGGACCTGCCGATGACGAAAACCCGGCTCATCACCGTCCTTGCCAGCCTGATGAGTTCGACGGAACTTTCTGTCCCCACGGAACTGATTGGAACGATTAAGGAGGATCGTGTCAGCGGCATCTATGGAGAGGTGGGGGTGACGCCGAGGATGATTCCGGTCACCATCCGTCTGCGTTCGAGCAGGAACATACAAAAAACCTTTCGCTTTGAAACGGTGAATGACCGCTTTTTAACACCCTTCTTAGTTAACTTCACCGTCTTTTCAGCCCTCACTTCCAGTGAAAGGGCCCTGGGGGAATCCACCCTTGAGGTGCAAGCCACCATCGCCCTTAAGGGGAAGCAGGAGGTGAAGGTTGGAAACTTCGTCTCGGGGGATGCCAATTCTTCAGTCATTGCTTCTCTTTCGGTGGCCAACCCGGTCAATTATTTGCTGCAGAGCGGATTGAAGGACGTTCAAATTGATTCCATTACGGTTGATGTGACTTCCTGGGATGAGAAACGACAAGCGGCCCTGGAACGGATCTGGAGCGATCGAAAGGAAGTGGAGGCAGGGGATCGCGTCGAGCTGAGCGTCGTCCTGCGCAAGACCAACGGAGAGGAGATTTTAGCTCGCATCCCTATCGTCATCCCGGAACAAACCCCGCCCGGGCCCTTGATGGTAAGTGTCATGGATGGGGGATTTCTTTCGATGCTCGAAAATCGGGAGACTCGACCGACCTTCCTTGCCAAGGATATTACCCAACTGATCCGGACGATCAACCAAGTGCGGCAAAACAATCGTCTCTATGTTCGGGTGACGAGGCCCGAGCAGTCGTTTGCCATTTATGGAGAAGCTTTCCCTTCCGTGCCGCCATCGCTGGCAACCCTGATGCTTTCCGACCGGACTTCCGGTGCCAACCAGACCACCCTGCGAAGCTCAACCCTTGTCACCGTTGAGGGGCCACCTCAAAACCTGCTGCTTTCCGGCCAGAGGTCGATCACCTTGTCCGTGATCAAATAATCGGCTGATCGTGCCACAAGAAACAAACCCCGCTTTGGGATGGCCCTGCGCAAAGCGAACCTCAAGGAGAACCTATGCAAAAAGTGCTCGTGATAAATGTCCTGATCCTCACCATGATGCTCGCCTGCAGTATCCCCGCTTTTTCTGTTGGCCCCCAATTCTGGGAACAATCCTCGTTCCAGGATTTCCAACAGGGCAAGGTGACCGGTTGTTCAATCGCCCACGAAGGACGTGTGACCCTGTCGCGTGAGCTAAAGCCGATTTTCTCAACTGATCAGGTGTTGGTTTGGTCAATGGTAGGCGATTCTCGAGGGAATCATTACCTGGGCACAGGGCATAGCGGCAAGGTGTTCAGAGTGGATTCGAAGAATCAAGGCAGGTTGTTTTACACCGCTAAGGAACTCGATGTCTTCGCCCTCGCGGTGGATTCAGGAAATAATCTCTATGTGGGCACTTCCCCTGATGGTAAGGTCTTTAAGCTGTCCCCCGAAGGCAATGCGAGCGAGTTCTTTAATCCGCATTCCAAATATATTTGGGCCCTCTCTTTCGATCCCCAGGGAAACCTCCTCGTCGGAACAGGGGACCAGGGAAAGATCTATAAGGTTGATTCCTCCGGGAAGAGCAGCGTTTTCTACGATACGAAGCAGACCCATGTGATGGCCATGAGGTTCGATGGGAAGGGCAATCTTTTGGCGGGGACATTCCCCGAAGGGATCCTGTTCAAGGTCTCGCCCGCGGGGAAGGGCTTTGTCCTTTACGATACCCCCTTGCAGGAAATCCACGCCATCGATATCGCGCCGGATGGGTCGATTTATATCGGATGTCTCAATGAGAAGGGGCCGCGGCGTCCCGGATCAGGCGGTGTTGGGCAGCCCGGCCTCCCCACAGAAACCCCTGCGGCCGGCGGGATTACCGTGACCGTTACCGACTCCCCCATTCAAGCCCCCACAGAGGCTCATTTGGAACCTCAGTTCGCACCCCCCGTCTTTGCACCAGTCGGCGCCGGTGGCCTCAGAAGCGCCATCTATCGCATTGCGCCGGACCTCTCCGTAGAGACCCTGTGGAGTTCACCCCAGGAGAGCGTTTTCGATTTGCTCTACCAGAAGGACCATATCCTCTTTTCCACCGACACGAAGGGACGGCTTTATGAACTCTCCTTCGACCGCAAGTATACCTTGCTGGCCGAAGCAAACGAAGCTCAAGCCACCCAACTGGCACAGCGTGGGGAGGAGGTCCTTGTCGCCACCAGTAATTCCGGCAAGCTGTACGAGTTCGGATCGAATGCCCCTTCCGTGGGGGTCGTGGAATCGCTCGTGAAGGATACCCAGTTTGTATCAAAATGGGGAATCATCTCCTGGCAAGGGGAGACGCCTCCCGGATCCACAATTCAGTTCTTCACTCGATCGGGCAATTCTGACCGGCCCGATTCAACCTGGAGCGATTGGTCGTCCGCCTATGCCCGGTCGGACGGTGAACAAATAACCAGTCCCTCGGCGCGATTTGTCCAGTGGAAGGCGGAGCTGAGGGGAAGTCCCAAGGCGTCCCCCTGGATCGATTCGGTGACCGTTGCCTACTTGCCTCAAAACATTCGACCCGAAATCACTTCATTGAATGTCACCCCGCAGGGATTGAGTTCCTTCCGGCGCCCGGGGAGTGATTCGATGGGCTCGGGGAGCAGTTCCGAAGGGGATTCGAAAGGGCTTACAACATCGGGGGATTCTCAGGCCAACGTCACGGTGAGTGCTTACCCATCATCGGTTCCTTCGCGAAACCGGGTCACTCTCAATTGGCAATCGGAGGATAAGAACCACGATACTTTGGAGTATGCCGTTTATCTTCGCGGGACGCATGAGTCCAATTGGAAACTGCTCAAAAAAGATCTAAAAGAAACCTCCTATACCATCGACACCGAAACCCTGCCCGATGGAAAATATCGTGCCCGAATTGTTGTGAGTGATGCTCCGTCCAATCCTCCGAGTAGCGCCCTGAGTTCGGAGATGGAGAGCGATGTCTTCCAAATCGACAACACTCCCCCCAAAGTGGAGGTCACCGAGAAGGGAGCTGACGGCGAAAAAGCAACCGTGCGTTTTCGCGCCACCGATTTGGCGTCCAATTTACGCCGTGCTGAATTCTCAATCGATGGGGGAAAGTGGCAGATGCTAGAATCGGACGACGGGATCGTCGACTCCCGGTTTGAGGAGTTCACGATTCAATCCAACGATCTTTCTCCGGGCGAGCATGTGGTAACCCTGAGGGTGTTTGATTCAAGCGGAAATGCCGGGTTGGCAAAGGCTATTGTTAACATTACAAAGAAGTAATGGAATAGTGATCGGTTGCTACACAGCAGAAAACGCGACTTGGGTCTGGGTCCCTGAGCAAGACTCCGGAAAAAACTTCGTTATGTCGACATGACAAAGGCGCCTATTGCGTTGTCTTGAGGTGTGTCGTAACAACCCTTGAACGATTTTAAGACCGAAATCCGAATTCTGAGCCAGGGGGAGGAGATTGTATGTCCTTGGCGCTTGAATATACAATTACCTCCCAGTCATGTTTCGGGGAAAAAGTTAACCGGACGGATATCTCAACTTAGGAGCGGGCCGAATTTCCTATTTTGATGGATTGCCGAGCGTCCTCCGGCTATGATTCTTCAGCCCGGGTTGAGATCTGGTCTGAAACTTTGCCCTCGGCGTTGCGTGGAGTTTGATCGAGGGGGAAGAACTTCGCTTGCAAAAACAAAACCCGTCTCCAACAGTTGAAGCCACGGAAAGGGAGGCCATCAGGCGCGCCCAGAAAGGGGATGGAAGTGCGTTCGAAACCCTCTATCAAATGCATAAAAAGCGGGTTTACTCCCTTTGCTTGCGGATGACAGGCTCCACTGCGGAGGCAGAAGACCTGGCGCAAGAGGCTTTCATGCAGTTGTTCCGCAAGATTTCGACCTTCAGGGGTGAATCTGCTTTTTCCACTTGGCTGCACCGGCTAACCGTTAACGTCGTCCTGATGCACCTCCGGAAGAAAGCACCCGACCAGGTCTCGATCGATGAGACAGTTGAAGGGGCGGAGGAGACGGCGCCTCCGCGGGAGCTCGAGGACGTGGACCTGCGACTGACCGGTTCGATCGATCGGGTGAACTTGGAACGAGCCATTTCCCGCCTGCCTGCGGGATACCGGACTATCTTCATCCTTCACGACATTGAAGGGTATGAACATAACGAAATCGCCAGGATTCTGGGTTGTTCGATTGGAAACTCGAAATCCCAGCTCCATAAGGCACGCATGCGGCTGCGGGACCTGGTGGTTGGAACCCCCCAGCCGATGTAGCAGGAATGATCTTCAGGGAAGCATGAGGCTGTTTCCTGATGCAATGCAAATATTTGTAAAAAAGACCGGCATCACTTGCGCGAGAATGTGCATCAGAACAATCTGAGTGCAAGAAAGCGGAGGGGTTAAGGTAATAGAAATGGATTGTCGTGAATACCAGATTTTGATATCGGCCCAGATTGATGGGGATATGACCCCTGCCGAGGTCCTCGAAGCAGAGCGGCACCTGGGATCCTGCACTCGGTGTGTAGTTGTCTATAACGACCTGAAAACCATAGTTTTAGAGGCAAAACAACTCCCCGCCTTTGAACCGAATGACCGGTTGTGGGCACAGATACGCGCCCAGTGCGAAGGGGAAGGCTTGGTGGAATTACCTTCCAAGCCCTTTTGGTCTTGGCTTGATCGGTTTCACTTGCCCGAGGGGCCCCGGATTGCCATGGCCACGGCGTTTCTGGCTGTGCTTGTGATGGTAGCCAGTGTCATGATGTATCGGGGAATCCGAACGGTGCCCCAAGGCTCCTCCGGTGAAAATGCGTCGGAAATCCAAGCAACTGTTGAAGTGAGGTCGGCTGAGAAACACTACATTGACGCGATCGACTCCCTTGAAAAGATCACCGAATCAAGGATGGCTCAGATGGACCCGGCTTTGAAATCGGTTCTCGAAGATAATCTGGCCACCATTGACTATTACATTGACAAGTGCCGGGAAACCGTAAAAAATGAACCCTCGAATGCGCTGGCTCAGCGCTATTTGTTTGAGGCTTACCGCAAGAAAGTCGATTTGCTCTCATCGATCGTACACTCTGATGTTTTCTAACTTCCTGAAATCCAGGTCTGAAGTGTGGCGGCATGTGCTGCTCGCAGCGTTTTCCTGTGCGTTGGTCTTTTGTATCGGGGACGTATCCCCGTTGTCAGCAGCCGGGAATGACCGGTTTGAAAAACGATTCCCCGTCAGTCAAAACCCCACGGTGATTGTCACCAATGACAATGGCGTCATCACGGTTCGCGGTATCTCCCGAAATGAAGTCCATGTGGTGGGCACCAAGCGGTCCCCCAACGTCGAGATTGATACGGAGACCATGGGGAACCGCCTTCGCTTCGACACCCATCTGTTCGACAAGAACATGAAGCCGCAGGAGCGGACCGTGGATTATGTCCTCGAAGTCCCGGAGAAAACCTCCCTTGAAATTCACAACGTGGGGGGACGGGTCAAAGTGGACGGGGTCAGTGGGGGCGTAAGCATTGACGCTCTGAACTCCTCAATCGAGCTCAACAACATCAATGGCTCCATGATTCTTCGCTCCGTCAGTGGCAACATGGGCATCGCCCGCAGTTCGGGCCGCATCGAGGCGAACTCGATCAGCGGCGATCTCCAATTCACGGATCTCACCAGTCAGTTGGTGGACGGCTCCACGGCTTCAGGAAATATTTCATTTGTTGGCAATTTCTACGACAACGGACGATACACCCTCTCCAATTACAGCGGTTTCATTGATATCGCCACCCCCGCCGATTCCTCGTTTGAATTGGACGCACGCAGCGTCAAGGGCAGTGTGCAGAGTGAAATCCCTCTGAAATCGAAGCCCCACACCCCTTTCAACCCCACCGTGATGAGGCAGTCGCTGCTCGGGATCTACAACGAAGGTGCAGCTTCCGTGCATCTTTCCTCCTTCTCTGGTAAAATCAGAATCCGAAAAAAGTAGAATCATCAGGTCATCTGTTCCGCCCAATGAAGGGATCCGATGTCCCGCAGGAAGGATGCCGCCGGATGAGGGTGTCCGCGGCCGTCATGTTCTCCTTTGTTCTTCATGAAGAATTTATTCTTAGTCGGTTTTATGGGTTGCGGAAAATCCACCGTGGGTCGGGCCGTGGCGACCCTGCGTGCCTGCGGTTTTGTGGATTTAGACGATCAGATCGAATCCCGTGAGAAAATGGAGATCTCCAGGATCTTTGAGGAGCGGGGCGAACCCTACTATCGGGAGATCGAAACGCGGGTGTTGACAACACTCGATTTGAGCCCGCCCAAGGTCGTCGCATTGGGCGGCGGAACCTTTACTTTCCCTCGCAACATTGAATATGTGAGAAGCCAGGGAATATCGCTGTTTCTGGATTGTCCTTTGGACCTCTTGAGAATGCGGTGCGAGACCTTTCAGCATCGGCCGCTCTTTCTGCGCGATCCGGTCAAACTGGCTGATTTATTTTACGCCCGGCTTCCTTTTTATCGTTGCGCTGACTATCGAGTTGAAGTTTCCGACGCTCCCCCTGAAGACGTGGCGAGGAGAATCGTGAACCTCTTGGAGAAGATATGAAACGGTTTTTATTCCGGGGCATCCATGACCTTGGACTCCTGGTCGCGACCGGCCTCCTGGTTTGTGCCCTGTACGCTCAATCCCCCGCTCCTGCGAATGAAAAAAAGCAGGCGGCTCCCCAAGGCGCCAAAGCAACCGCTCCGCTCGCCGGGATTGAGAGAGGTACGTTTAACATCTACGTCGATGCGGAGCAGAAGGGGACTGAGGAATTTGATCTTGAACCCGTCGGGAATCAGTTTGTCGCTAAAGGAAAAATTCACCTTACAATTACGCGGGACGAAAATCCGGTGCAGTATTTCATTGAGACCGAATTGGTCCTGAAGCCCGACTATGATCCGGTGCGGTATTCCATGGCTCAGAAATTCGAAGGAAACACCTCTTCAATCATCATGACTTTTCAGGCAAACAAGGCAACCGCCGATTTCAAGACGGGCTCGGGAACCGAAACGCGGGACTACCAACTCACTCCCGGCGTCGCCCTTCTCGACGACAACGTGTTCCACCACTACGCCCTGCTGGCGCGGCGATATAATTATGACAAAGGGGGTTTGCAGGAGTTCTCGGCCTTCATTCCCCAGGAATCCGTCGGCGGCATTCTTCACATCATATATAAGGGCGATGAGACGATTGACGTGGGAGGGAAGGGCGTGCCGGTGCAGCACCTGCTCGTGGATACCAATGATCTGAAACTGGATTTATATGTGGAAGGCAAGGAGCACCGCATGGTGAAAATGGAAGTGCCCTCTTCAAAAGTCGTGGTGGTCCGCCAGAAATAATAAATCACTGCTCTCGTGAGATCCGCCGAGACTCGAGACAGTGAATCCTTCACCGCAGCGTTGCAGCCTTTCTTAATTCCTCCAGCGAAATCGTTGCAGTTCCCAGTTTCCCGACCACGATGCCTGCCGCAGCATTGGCGAGGAATGCCGCCTCAACCATGGATGCCCCGGCCGCGAGGGCGAGGGCCAGGGTCGAGATCACGGTGTCACCAGCGCCGGTCACGTCGAATACCTCGCGCGCCTGGGCCGGAATGTGAGTTACCCTTCCATTGGCTTCGCAGAGCGTCATTCCTTGCTCTCCGCGGGTAATCAGGAGGGCCTGGGCTTCGAGTTGCTGCAATAGCCTTTTCCCAGCCCGTTCGGCCGCCCGGTCATTGTCGATGGTCACCCCACTGAGCCGCTCCGCCTCGTGATGGTTGGGGGTCACCAATGTCGCGCCCCGATAAAAGGGCGCGTGCGAGATCTTGGGATCGAGGCACAGAGGAATCTTTTTGCGGGCCGCATGGGAGATGAGACTTTGCAGCAACTCTTGGGTGATAAGCCCCTTTTCGTAATCGGAGACGATAATGGCATCGTAGCGGTAGACGCCAGCCCCCCATAGGCGCAAAAGCCGGGACTGGATCCTGGCGTGGATTCCATCCTTCCCCTCACGATCGGCTCGAACCACTTGCTGATGCTCAGCAATGACTCGTGTTTTGAGTGTGGTGGGACGATCAGGGTCGGTCACCACTCCCCGGCAATCGATTTGTATTTTTCGAAATTCTCGCCGAAGTTTCTGCCCGGCCTCATCTTTTCCGACCACACCGAACGGGAAGGCGGTGCCGCCAAGGGAAGAAATATTCGCGGCCACATTCCCGGCCCCGCCCAGGTGAAAGGTGTGCTCGGTGACCTCAACAATGGGCACCGGCGCCTCCGGGGAGATACGGGAGACACGACCACGCAGGAATTCGTCCAGCATCAGATCGCCCCAAACGGCAATCCTCCGCCCACTGAAACGCTGGAGGATACGTTTTATCGCGGAGCTCTTCAGCATAGATACCCAGCCTGGAAGGGGTGAAATCAAGAACGTTTCTTATTAGAAAGCCAGGAAACCTTGAGGTCGAGCCTTGAGTCGGACCTTTTCATGCAGTTACGTATCCTTCAAACAAACCAAAGGCTTTTAACTTCCTCTCCTCCTGCCTTCCTTATAATAATAGATTCTTTTTGCCTTAGCCGACACAAATTCCATTGATAACCGACGAACCAATGATGTTCGCTCTCCCGCACAATGGGACAGCGGTTCCCGCTTTCATTCCGCAATCAGCATTCCGAAATCCGCAATTGAAACAGCTGTGAGCATCTAATCCTTTGAGCCCTCACGAAGGATCCGTTTTACCGCTTCTTTGACCTGTTCGACCGTGATCGACTTGATGCATTCCGGCTCTTTGAATTTCCAGCAGGAATAACCGGCGCAGGGGTTGCAGTCGAAGGGATTCTGAACTACTTCGTGTTGCGTTTTCCAGGGGGACCAGGCCACGGAGTTGGAAGAACCAAACAAAACCACCGTGGGTTTTTTAACCGCGGCGGCGATGTGGGCCGGGCCACTGTCGTTGCCCAGGTAGAGACCCGCTCCTTGGATTGCGGCAATCAGCTCCTGGATGGACAAGCCTGAGAGCAATCCCACAGGAGCTCGAGTCATGGATCTTACACCTTCCAGTTTCGTTTTTTCCCCGGCGGCCCCTGTCAAGACCACTTGAAATCCCTCCGACATGAGGAAATCGGCAAGAGTCGCAAAACGGTCCCCCATCCATTCCTTGGTCGCAAACACCGCCGTGGGTTGGATGATGGCGTATTTGGCGCGAGGATCGATTCCGACAGCCCTGAGTTTCTTCTCGACGGAAGCTTGAGCCGCCTCGCTGGCAAAGACAGTCAAGCCCGGCGCCTCAGAAAAGTCCTTGCGCATGTCGCCCCTCAACCAGTCAAACCAGGCGAGCGTCCTTTCGACGGTGTGGTGTTTCTCGCGACCCAGCAGATCCCCTGACGGAGGGATCAAGATGTTATAAGCGGATTGATGCCGGAACTCGGTGCATCCGATCCGGTAACGTGCCCCGCTCAGGGCGGTGAACCAGGCCGAAGTGCTGCCTCCATGGAGGTTCCAAACCACATCATAATGAGCCTGGCGGATGCGCCAGAGGCCCAGCGGTCTGGACATCAAGGGCTGGCGGGGCGGGTCCGACGACGCCAGTGCTTTTCGTTGGGCAGCCGGTCTTGCCGACTTGAGTTCAAGCAGCCGGTGGATGTAAGGATTTTCATAAAGCGCTTCGCTGAAAGGATGTTCAACCGCCACATCGAGCATGATATCGGGGCGCGCCTCATAAAGGGACTCCAGCAAAGGCGTCATCAGCACGACGTCCCCCAGCGAACGAAGGCGAACCAGCAACATCCGGGGTGCGTGGCCGAGGGAGCGGAACAAATTCTCAGGCCTCTTCAATTTTTGCCTCGTCAATCAGCATGACCGGGATGTCATCGCGAATCGGATAGACGCGGTGACACGTATCACATTTGAGGCCTGTCCCTTCGTTTACAAGTTTGACCGGGGTCTTGCAGAGGGGGCAAACCAAAATCTCAAGCAAGTCTTCGTTGATGACCATTCAGTCTCCTGGCCCAATCTCAGGCTCTTGTGTTATTAAGAATCAACCGCAAAGGACGCAGAAATTTTGCAAAGAACGCCTGGATTGAGAACAAACAATTCAGATGCAGTCGTAACATTGCGAGCTTTGCGCCTTCTTTGCGCTCTTTGCGGTTCAAGTTTCATTGGGTACATCTCGATCGCGTGTGGCTTACTTATGTGATTTATTTCAGAGATTTCTGACGATATAAGCACGCTTGCGATCCATCCGGCAAATCAAAAGTCGCCACCTTTTGAAAGCGGTCAGGGTTGCTCTCCACGGATCGGTTGATCTCGGCATTTCCGCGTGTGGTTCCCGGTTCACCTTGTGCGCCGGATTTGATCAGCAGATAGTGCACCTTCGAAGGTGGATCCAGCTCAGTATACTGCGCAATGCGCCCCACTTGGACCGGGATCGAGTGGAGTTTCGAGTACAACATGAAATCGAAATGGTTGAACCGGGCCAGGTCCGGCACGATCCCCAGTTGCGTGTTCCCGATCGCCTCCCGCGCTGCATCTTCCATCGCGCAATTTAAAATCGAAATAATGTTCCACTCTTCGCGTCGCGGCGGACCGATGAGCTGTTCATAACTTTGTGCATAAAGATTCACCTGGAGGGCCGTTGAATTGTAAATTCGAATTGAGTCTGGCCAGGACTTGACTCCAAAGGTAATGAGACCGAACTCTATGGCCAAGCTGACCCCCAGCACCGCCGTCAAACTGCGGCGCCAGAGTGAGGACTTCAACTCAAACAGTCCTGCCGCGGTCAAGACAGCCAGGTAAGGCAGGCTCCCCACCGACATTCGGACTTCACGATGCACCAGCGTAAACGTCATTATAGCCAGACTTCCAAACCCTCCCAAGTACAAAATCAGGGCGCGGCGGGGAAAGCACCTCAACGAAATGAAGACACCCAGGACGAGGAATAAGAAGGGTACCAACAGCATTTGGACGCGCGTCAGGGCGTCCAGGGTATAAAGCAGCGAGGGGGCGGTCATGAACTCCGGTTGCTGCAGCACATAATGCAACTGTCGGTTGAGCATGAAATACTCACGAACGTCTGACCCATGCGGAACGTACCACAGAGCCGCTCCTGCGATTCCCACGAGATGGGCTGCCAGGAAGTTCCTGAATCGAACCGAGCGGCGCCGCAAGGGGGCCTCATCCCGAGTGGCCATTTCGTAGGTCGCAAACAGGGCCAGCGGCAGGGCGTAAAAAATGAACCCGTGTTTGGTGAGAAAGCCGAGGGCAAAGGCCATCCCATATGCGAACGACCAACTCCGCTTTGAGAAGTTCTCCGAACGGATGTAGACCCATGTGGCTGCCGCCACTGCTGCGACAAGGGAGAAGTCGAGTAACGCCTCCCGTGCCAGCCAGGCCATGATGGGATAAGTGGCAACCAGGAAGGCCGAGACCAATCCCACGGCTTCGGAAAACAGCCTCCGACCAATACCGTAAGTTGCGGCAATCAGGACTGCCAAAGGAATGAAATTTGCCGCCGGCCCGACATGGATGGAGGGGTGAAGAATCCAAAAGAAGATACCCATCAAGGCGGGAAACAAGGTGGGGTAAAACTTCCCCAACAAGACAAACGTTTTGAGGGTCGCCCACGAAAAGGAGGCGTGTTTGAAGGTTTCCCAAAAATCAAAGGCCGTGGTCAGATGAACGGCCATGTCCCAAATGGGGGGGCGATTGTCAAGGGCAAACCAGAGGCAATCCATCACGACGATCGTGACGTAAAGCAGAACCAGTCCTAAGTAGATTCGGGCCGGCTTCAAATCTTCCTCCTGGTGTTCGTGGGTAGCATTTTTTTCATGGGATGGTGACGTTGACTGAAATGCCCATGGGTGGCGACTCGAGGATGGACAGCCGAAGCGAATAATTGCCGGGTTGCCCGGGTGTGGAAAGCATGATGGGCAGGGACAAGTGATTCAACAAGTAAGGCAGCCGCACTTTCAGACTCTGGTGGTGAACAACGTGACGTTCCGAATCCAGCCACTCCACTGCAATGGGAGTCATGCCGACACGCGCCTCAGGGCGCTCGGGAAGATGGGGCAATTGGGGATTCACAAGGAAGTCAATGGATGGGGAACGAAGACCATCCGTCTGAATTGTACCTTCAATCTGTCCTCGAACCCCAGAAGACGAAGGCTGTAGTACCAGGTTCCAATAGGCATCACTCAGATTTTGCGAAATCCTGAGCCGGGGTTGAAGAGCAATCACCTCATCCCCATCGGGGAACACCTTGATTCGCTTGAGCCGACTGCTGGCATTCACAGCCGCCTGCCAGGCCTGATTTTCTTCGATTGTGAATTGGCTCTTGTGAAGGATGAGCGTCCGCACACCGATGGCCTCAAAAGTATTGAATGCCTCTTCGGCAGGAAGACGCCGGGCAGTGGCCACTAAATCATAGAAGGGAGGTGGAAAATAGCCGCTGTAACTTATGACAGTCGGTTTGAAGTGGTAGGTGCTGAAATAGGTGTACACTCTCACAATAGGTTCACCACCGTCCTCATGAAAAACAACGGGGAGTTCCAAGATCCCCCCTTGTTCGGGGTAATCTTTCAGAAAATGGTACACCGGCGGGATTTGAGACCCGGAAACTTCGGGCAGAAGCGGGATGGGAACAGACAGGAATTCAAATCCCAGCAGCAGGATGGTTATGCCACAGAAGCTTTTCTCGGAGAGCGTTATTCCGTGGGGGCCTAGTTTCGATCGACACCACTCATAGAGATGAATCCATCCGTAAGCAGCGAGGACTGTCAATGTGGCCAATAAGATCAGCCCCGCTCGTGCCGGAACCCGGAGCATTGAAAACCCCGGAAAAGGGTCAATTAACCACTTGTAAGGCAAAGGAATCTTCGTCACATGTCCGGAAATTTGAAGAAAGGGTCCCAACGCGATGAGGTAACTTGTAATGGAGAGGCCTAAGAAAATTTTGGCAGTTCGCTCGTGGCGCTGCTTCCAGGCCGCGAGAAAAAGCAGAATGGGCACAAATCCAGTGAAATAAAACCGCTCGTACGGGGGGGCGCTGAAAGGGTGAAAAAGTTGTCCATAAAGCACGTTTGTGGGAAATGTGGCCCAAAGGTTCAGCCATAAGTCAGATGAGAAAAAGATCTTGAGTGATTCTTGTGGGTGAAAATCCCATTGTTGAAGCAGGGCGCGGTAGTGTCTCAAGAAAGGTAACAAAGCAAGTGAGGTCACGGCTGAAGCCACAACGACCTGGGATAGAAACCGTAGGTCCCATTTCTTCTTTGTCAGTACCGAATGAAGGATGAAATACACCAAGAGTACGGGGACTAAGTAGAGTGCGACGTACACCGTGGTAAGGTACTGAGCTACGAATATCAAAGCGGTGGCCAGTGCGTCACGCCACTGATTTTTCTTGAGCCAGCGGTCAAAAAAAAGGAATATCAGCGGCAGCCACATTAAGCTCAGCAACTGGAGGTGGTGCATATGACTGAGTCGAATCGGCGTGAAACCAAAGATGAATCCAGATATCAGCGCCGCGCTGAAATGACGGGTCAGATAGAAGACCAGCGCCAGCATTGAAACTGCTGACAATGGAAAAGTGAGGATTAACGTGGAATTGTACGCGACAAGCGGGTTGTGTGTGAGACCGAGCACAGGGGCAAAGATGACCAGGTCGGGGAGCACCAACTCCGACAGGGCCAGCACGTTGGCCTCGGGAAAAAAGATGTTGCCATTAAAAAAGGAGGTGTGGGCTGTGGTCAGAGCATGCGTTTCCCAGGCTAAGAACCAAGTAACAAGATAGGAGTCTCCTTTTTCGAAGATTCGATCGTTCAGGTGAAACGGCAAAGGATATAGAAAAACGGCCGTAGCCAACAGATAAAGGACGATCGCAATGGAGAATTGCTTGAACCTCATAAGATTCCTGAAATTACAGAGGGGTGCTAAGCTGGCGCTGACATGCTTCTTCCCACACAATGTGCCCTGCCGGCATCGAGTAATTTTGGAAGGTGCGTGTATCGGCTGCTGTCCAACCGTTGGGAAAGCGTCAATTGAATACGCATCGTAGGATAGCATTTGCAAATTCGTCCAGTCAACGCAGGAGGCTTGAGGAGGAACATCTGCCGTTCCACCTTTGGTTGAAGGAATGTGGAACAAGACAGTTCTGAGGTTCTCATAAAAGGAAGGATCATGGAGCAGAAGTGTGGTGGACCCTTAGTTCAATTGTCGGTGATTATTCCTGTCTACAACGAGAAATATACTCTCCGTGAATTGGTAAGAAGGGTATGCAAAGTCGAAATAAACAAGGAGATCATTCTTGTTGATGATGGGTCGACAGACGGGACTACAGGAATAGTTCGTACATTGGTTGACGAACTGCCGGGTGTAAAGGCAGTGTTCCAAGGGGTAAACCAAGGCAAGGGGGCAGCCATTCGGCGGGGTGTACAAGAAGCACAAGGGGAGTTTCTCATCATCCAGGATGGGGACCTGGAATACAATCCTTCAGAATACCACAAACTGCTTGAACCCCTTCTGTCGGGTCAGGCCGATGTGGTTTATGGTTCTAGATTTATGTCAGGGCCACGGCGAGTTCATCTATTCTGGCATGCGGTCGCAAATAACATTCTCACCTTGCTGACAAATGTGACCACCGATCTGAACCTCACAGACATGGAGACCTGTTATAAGGCATTTCGGACTGACCTTATTAAGAAGATTCCCCTTCGGAGTAACCGTTTTGGTTTTGAGCCAGAGGTGACTGCGAAAATTGCCAAATTAGGTTGCAGAATTTATGAGGTCCCCATTTCCTATTCGGGCCGCGATTATTCTGAAGGGAAGAAGATTGGCTTTAAGGATGCCATCTCGGCCATTTGGACAATCTTCAAATTCTGGTTAATTAACGACATCGGTGAGGCGGGTCATCACACATTGGCACGGATGGCCGAGATTGGTGCGTATAACCGCCGAATATTCGAATTTGTAGAGCCCCATGTCGGCCAGCGCGTGCTTGAGATCGGCGCCGGAATTGGGAATCTGTCGTGCTTTCTCATGGACAAGGAGTTCGTGTTGCTCACGGATTCTGAGCCGTCTTATGTAAATTCTCTTGCGCGTAAATTCGCCACGTTTCCGAACATTCGCGTAGACCTTCTAGATTTGGAAACATTCAAGGCGGAAGAACACAAGAAGTGCTCCATCGACTCAATCCTCTGCTTCAATGTTCTTGAGCACGTTCGAGAGGATCAACGCGCCCTGAGTGAACTCAAAGAGGTGGTGTCCCCCGGTGGAAAGCTCGTTTTGCTGGTCCCGGCACATCCCTCTCTCTATTGTAAAATCGACAAGAATCTCGGACACTATCGGCGCTATCAGAGAGAGGAGCTATTGCAGAAGATCGAAACCGCAGGGTTCGTCGTGGAGGATTGTGCCTATTGGAATTGGATCGGCGCCATCGGTTGGCTGATTTACGGCCGCATTCTTCGACGCGGTTATGTCACGAGGGTGGCAACGCGGGGATTTCGGCTGGTTTCAGGTCTACAAGAACTTGAAAAACACTTTCGGTTCCCTTTTGGGTTGTCATTGGTCATTACAGCCAAACGGCCATAAGATGACTTCGATGAAGTATTAAGGGAGCCTACAGAGTAAGGTTAAGGCGACTCGGCAAATGCCGCCCTTACTTTTTCTGTGAAATCCGTGAAATCTGTGGATGTCCCCATCAAAAGGATGTCCCCATCAAAAATAGATCGAAAGGGTTAGACTTTTTCCCCTCCCAATGTCGTCTTCGAAAGTGAAGGATGGAATGCCCATCGAGGTCTCGACTGACACGGAACTGGTTCGACGGGCCGCGAAGGGTGACGTTACGGCCTTCAATGCGCTGGTCAGAAAATGGGAAAAGCCGCTTTACAACTTTGCGTTGCGCTTGACGGGACATCGGGAGGACGCCCTCGATCTGGCGCAGGACGCGTTCCTCAAGGCTTACAGCCAGTTGTGCCAGCTTCAGGCAGCCGACAAGTTTTCCCGGTGGCTCTTCAAGATCGCCCTGAATCTATTTTACAGCGGGAAGCGTGGGTCGCACGAGGGGAAGACAATCTCTTTGGACGAAGAGGTGGGCGACGGCCTCAACCTGCTCGACGCCCTCTCTCTCGGGGAGGCGAAGAACCGCGGCCATTCCGATGCCCTCTTGTTCGAACGGGAGCGGGCGCGCATCGTCCGCCGCGCCATAGCCCAATTGGGTCCCGACCAGCGGGCTGCCATCATTCTGAAGATCTATTACGGCATGAAGTTTGAGGAAATCGCTGAAGTGGTCGATTGTCCAGTGAGCACAGTGAAGTCGAGACTCTATGCCGCCATGGAAAATTTACAGGAAGCCTTGAAGGATTGCATTGAATGAAAATCGAGGTGGGAGGTTCTGGAAGCAGCGGCAAGACTTTGGCCCATTCCCCGCCCCCATCGTCTGGAGAAAAATGTTATGAATTGCCAGGATTTTAAAAAACAGATTATGGACTTAGCGCTGGATGAGTTGTCCGTTGAATCCCGCCCTGCACTGGAGCAGCACGCCGCTCGGTGTGCGGCCTGTGGCGCCCAGCTCAGCCGGCTCGTTGCCGTGGGGAATGTGTTGAAGAACGGATGGCGCGATGAGGAAGTTCCTTTCCCCCTGGTGTTCACGCCCGTCGCTTCGCCATCCTCATCAGGGTTTTGGAATTGGCTGCTGGCTGCGCCCCGATGGGCGAACGTCTGCATGGCCACGGGGGCTGCCCTGGTTTTCCTGTTCGCGATCTTCTCCCTGGCGCGGACGGAACTCCGATACGATCATGGACAGTTTGCCCTGGCGTTTGGTCAGCCCCATGTCGCCAATCCATCCTTGAACACCCCTTCCGGCCCTCCCTTGAACGCATCGCTCGATACACCAGAGGTTGAAAAGATCATTGCTGCGAAGTATGCCTCGCTGAGTGCTCAGGATCGGGAGCGTTATGGGGTGATGCTGGAACAACTGTCCCAGCAGGTCCAAACTCAGCGCCAGGCAGATTTGCAGAAGATCGGGTTGGCCTTCGACCAGGTGAAGACGGTCGTGTGGAAGGATATGCAGCGCAACAATGCCATCGTTCAGTATGCCGCCCAGCGCATCGCCACAAACACGAAGAACTGAGACGTCCAAAGTCGAAGGCAGCTTTGGAGGCACTCCTTTTATTTTCAGCTTGATACGCGTCGGAACAAGGACAATTCATATGAAAAGACATATATTAGTAGGGATCTCCACGGCCCTCCTGGCAGTCTTGCTGGGCTCAACTGTTCTCGTAAGTAAGCCAGGCCAGGATCTCGCCGCGGTCAAACAGAACATTGAAGTGTTCGAGGGGATTCTCTCGACCGTTCTTCAACAGAGTTTTACGGATCCGTTTGCCGTGTTGGAGAAACCCAAGGGGGCTTACCTGGATGGCTTCGGAGCGGTTTTTTCCTTCGAGATCGACATCGCCACGGTGAAGCGCCCGAATTTGTTCTCGCAGGCCCGGGCGACTCCGGAAGAGGAAAGGAAAGCCTTCAACGAGCGCTTCCCGAAGTTGAAGGACTTGATGCAAAAGACGCTGGCGGAACACGGCGACTCCATGAATTCGATCGGGCCAGAAGAACAGATTGCCGTAGTGGCGCAACTCTTTAATTCCGGGTTCCTTTCGCGCCCCATGGAACTGAAAACGGTCATTGTCCGGACAACGAAAAAGAACATCCTGGATTTCAAGGCTGGGCGCCTGAGTTTTGACGATTTGAAGAAGAGGATGGAAATGTCGCAATACTGAAAAATCAATGTCTACTGCTGAGACGCGGATGACACTGCGCCTTTGCGTCTCGGCGGTAAAGGGTTTTCTCCCGGGCGAATTCCTCGAAGGGAATTCAAGGCGCTGCGCCCCGAAGCCTGACCGTGGCCTCGGGGCGCGGCTATGTGTGTTGAGAAAAACTTCTGAAGCATGACCATGACTCCCACGAAAAAACTCCTCGGCGAGATCCTCAAGGAACGCCACCACATTACGGACGAAGATCTCAACCGGGCGCTGCAACTCCAGGCGGAGCGGGGCGAAAAAATCGGCCGCTTGCTGGTCGAATTGGGTTTGGTCTCCGAGCGGGACGTGCTGGAGGCCCTGCATGAACAGACGGGGATTCCTCTGCTGGTCGCCCATCAAATCCCCGAGGTGCCGCTGGACCTGGAGAATTTTTCACCACGCTTCATGAGGCAGACGCACTGTCTCCCGGTTGCTTTTCATGACAACGAACTCACCGTGGCGATGGCCGACCCGATGGACCATGCCACCCTCGAGTCCATCCAGCTCTTCACGGGATACCGGCTGAAGCCGGTGCTTGCCCCGGAGGCCGAAATCCTGGATTCCATCGAGAAACTTTACGGGGCCGGCACCAACACTATGGGACGGCTCATCGAGAACATGGAAGGCGAACTGGATGGAGCGCCGGAGGAGCAGGAGAGCATCGAGCATCTCAAAGACATGGCTTCCGAGGTTCCGGTGATTCGCTTCGTGAATCTGCTCATCTCCCGGGGCGTGGAACAGCGGGCCAGCGACATCCACATCGAACCTTTTGAAAAAGACCTGAAGGTGCGATATCGCATCGACGGCATTTTGTACAACGTGGAAACTCCTCCCAAGGCGCTGAAGGCCGCGATCATTTCTCGCGTCAAACTGATGGCCAAGTTGAACATCGCGGAACGCCGCCTGCCCCAGGACGGCCGCATTAAGCTCCGGGTGCTCGGCAAGGAGATCGATTTGCGCGTCTCGACGCTCCCGACCCTGTATGGCGAGTCCGTGGTGATGCGCATCCTGGACAAGTCGGATTCTTCGAAGATCAATCTCCGGGCCCTGGGGTTTCCCGAACGGGAGCTTCAACTGGTGGAGGAGATCACCTCGCGCCCGCACGGAATATTCCTGGTCACGGGGCCGACCGGCAGCGGAAAAACGACCACCCTCTATTCCGCGCTGCTCCGGATCAACCAGCCCGACAAGAAAATCATCACCATCGAAGACCCGGTGGAATACCAGATGGACGGCGTGAACCAGATCCAGGTGAATCCTCAAATCGGTTTGACCTTCGCCAGTGGCCTTCGCTCCATAGTCCGCCAGGACCCCGATGTCATCATGATCGGAGAGATCCGCGACCTGGAAACCGCCGAAATCGCCATCCGCTCCTCCCTCACCGGACACCTCGTTTTTTCCACGCTGCACACCAACGATGCTCCCTCTTCGATCACGCGGCTCCTCGACATGGGGGTGGAAGACTACCTCCTGGCTTCTTCGCTGCTTGGCGTTCTGGCACAGCGGCTGGTACGCGTGATATGTCGCCACTGCAAGAAGCCCTATCCGATCGACGCGAAGGTCCTGCATGCCCATGGATTCAATGGCACCACCTCCGGTGAAGTGACCCTGTACCGCGGCGAAGGCTGCGAATCTTGCGGTTATACGGGATATGAAGGCCGTGTCGGCATATTTGAGTTGATGCTCATCGATGACGCCGTTCGGCGGCTGATCGTGACCAAGGAGGACGCCAACGTCATTGCCGCCAAGGCACGGGAACTGGGCATGGTGACCCTGCGCGAGGATGGGTGGCAGAAAACGTTGCACGGAATTACGACACTGGATGAGGTGCTCAGGGTTACCAAGGAGATTTAGCTGAAATTCCAAATTCCAAAATCCAAAGTCCAAATAAAATCCAAGTTCTAAATACCAGAATCCAAACAAAGACCATTTTCCAAGCTCCCAACATCAATCTAATTCTAAATTTCAAGTCTATGTCACATCACAGCTCTCCACCGACAATAATCGAAAACCAGCGTTTATCCCTCAAGACCCATTCTTTCAGTATGGGCATGAAGACTGAATCCTTTTTGAGAGTCTCCTCCGCCTTTGGGATTTGATCTTTGCCTGGAATTTGGTCTTTGGAATTTGGATTTTATTTGGATTTTGGACTTTGGCATTTGGAATTTGCTTCTTGAAGCCTATGGAATTCTTCTACAAAGCCACCACCTTTGACGGCAAGCTGCTGGAGGGTTCGCTGGAAGCGGAGAGCGAAAAGGCCGTGAGCTTCCGGCTGCAGCAGATGGGGTATCTTCCCATTCAGATCGGGACTGCGGCCCAGGGGAAACCCGTTTCGATCTCCCTGCCTTTCGGGCGAACTCGGCGCGTGCGCAACAAGGACCTGCTCCTTTTCACGCAGGAGCTGACGACCCTGTTGAAAGCCGGTTCGCCACTCGACCGCAACCTCAGTCTCCTTGTGGATCTGACCGAAAATCCGGCTTTAAAGTCAGTGACTCAACAGTTGCTCAAGGAAATCAAAGCGGGGAAATCCTTCTCCGAGGCGCTGGCGGAGCACCCCAAGGTTTTTACGAAACTTTACGTGAACATGGTTCGGGCCGGCGAGGTGGGCGGCTTTTTGAACGAAGTGTGCGAGCGGCTGTCGGAGTTCCTGGGGGCCAGCGAAGCCTTGCGTACCACCCTCATCAACGCCATGATCTATCCGGCGTTGCTGACGGTCGTGGGCATTACCTCGATTGTTATACTGATGACTTTTGTCATCCCCAAGTTCACCCAGATTTTTTCCGACATGGGGCGCGCGTTGCCTCTGGCCACCGTGATCCTTATGGATGTGAGTTACGCGACTACGCATTATGGATGGCTTATCCTGCTGGGAATGGCGGCGTTCTTCTTTTTGTGGCGGCGAATCCTGGCGACGCCCACCGGGCGCATGGGATGGGATCAGTGGATTCTCCGGTGGCCCGTGCTGGGGGACCTTCTGTTAAAGATCGAGGTGGCGCGATTCACCCGCACCATGGGGACCCTCCTGCATAGCGCCGTGCCGATGATGCAATCTTTGAATGTCGTCAATGAAATCATCGGCAACCGCGCCATCGCCTCCAAACTTGAGGGGGTGGCGGTGGGCATCAAGAAAGGCGAAGGGGTGGCCAAGCCCATCCAGCAGGCCCGGATGTTTCCCCCGCTCATGGTTCACCTCCTCGAGGTGGGAGAGGAAACCGGGAAGTTGGACGTCATGATGCTTCAGATTGCCGACATTTACGACGGCGAAGTGCGCTCCACCATGAAAAACCTGTTGGCGCTCCTGGAGCCATCCATTATTCTCGTGATGGGTTTGATTGTGGGAATGATCGTGCTTTCCATCCTCACGGCCATCCTGTCGATTAACGAAATTAAGTTTTGAGGGACGACAGCCGAGCCCTGGAGACGACCCGGCGGGTCGTCTATGACCTGCCGGGCCGTGGCAGAAAATAAGGAGAGAAAATGCAGCGCCCGCGAAATCGAAATGGCGAAGCCGGTATCACATTGCTGGAGTTGCTGGTGGTCATGGTGATCATCGCCCTGTTTGCAACCTTGGTGGGAACGCGGTTGTGGAGAAACGTCGCCACGGCCAAATCCACCACTGCCAAAGCCCAGATCGAAACCTTTGAAAATGCAATCGAACAGTTTCGATTGGATGTGGGACGATTGCCTACCCAGGAAGAGGGGCTTCCGACCCTGCGCATCCGCCCGCCCGCCTTGGACGAATCGAAGTGGAAAGGACCGTATCTGCAGAAGGAAATTCCACTGGATCCCTGGGGGAATTCCTACGTTTACAGGATGCCGGGCCAGCACGGAGATTACGACATCCTCAGTTATGGTCGGGACGGTCGAGAGGGTGGCGAAGGCGAAGATGCGGACGTGGTGAGTTGGAAGTGAAGAAACAGTTGTCAGTTCTTAGTTGCCAGTAAAGAGTTGCCAGTAGGAGTTGTCAGTTCTCAGTTTTCAGTGTGAAGTGCATTTACTGAGATGGTGAAGGTGGAGTGCTACGAACCGGAATATGGATGTAGGGGCGCACAGACGTGCGCCCGCAGTCGAAGCAATCACTAATATGTTGGGCACCATAAAGAAAAATGAAACAGCCGCAATGCGGCGAGACGCAAGCCCCGGGATTGAGGCGTTTTTCAACACCTCAAGAGCCCCGAAGGGGCGACGTAGGAATCCCAGAGTCAGAGGTCAGATGTCAGAAGTCAGATGCTGGAGACCAGTGACCGCACGGTTTGGAGCGCGTAGGGCGCGGCAAGTTCGAGGGGGGCAGGGGATTACGCTCCTCGAGTTGCTGGTTGTAATTACCCTGCTGGCAATCGTGGGCGCCCTGGTCTACCCCTCCTTTGGAAATGCCATTTCGAACTTGCGACTGAGGGGGGCAGGCCGTGAGGTCGTGGCGGTCTGTCGGTTGGCCAAGTACGAGGCCATCACCCATCGCCAGCCGTTTCGTCTTGCCATTGATCTTGAGAAGAACCAGATCGGCGTTACCGATTCAGCTCTTCGAATAATCAAGGAACTAGAACTCCCCCCCGGCGTCCGGATTTTTCAAGCTCAAGTTGTCTCTGAAAAAGGCCCTGCCGATGCGAGCGAGCTTTATTTTTTCCCCAACGGGGCCGCTGAAGCAGGCTCCATTACTCTCCGGGATGATGGGGGACGCAGTGTCAAGATCGTGATCGATTTGCTGACGGGGGACGCCCGAATCTCGGATTAAGTTAGCCCAACCGAAGCTATAGGGCTGTTTGCTGCTGGAATGGCGATCGTGCAACGGAAGTCAGAAGTCAGAGGCCGGACGCCAGATGCGCGAGTTATGAAGATGGAGTCGGAGGTCAGAAGTCAGAAGGCGGAAAGACTCAGTTGAAAATCATGAGAACCACTGTCTTTGATCGGGACTGAAAGATATCGATGAATCAATCAAACGTATCATCCCTCCACCCCCGAGTAAATAAACCTTCCTCCCAGTCGGGTTTCTCGTTGCTCGAGGTGGTCGTCGCCACGGCCATTGTGGCCCTGGTGTTTGTCTCGATGATGGAAATCTTCTCAAACGGCCTTCGGACCGAAGGTCGGGCTGATGAATATGTCACAGCAACGCAACAAGCCACGCGGGTGATGAATGACCTCTGGATAAAAACCCTCGAGGCCCAGCCGGCACAGAACGAAGGGAAGTTTGAAGACGGCAACACATGGCATACCTCCGTCGAAACCTTCCGGCTACCCAATGAAGCTCTGGATTCCTCCAAAGATCTCCCCATGGAACGAATGCTCCTCCGCGTGGAAGTGACCTGGAACTCCCGGGGAACCGAAAAAAAGGTTCAACTTCAATCCCTAAAAAATGTTTTGAAGGCATCGTCTAAATCCTGACTTTCTGCGTCTTGAACAGCATGAGGCGTCGAGGGCGAGGATTGCGCAGCCAGGATCCGGGTTTTTCACTGCTGGAGTTGATGGTGGCGGTGACTCTTACGGCGCTCTTGTCCACGGCCGTCATTGCCTCCTTCCGAATGGGGATTAGTTCCTGGCGTCGAGGAGAGGATTTCCTGGGCCGGTCGCAGCGCCTTTCTGTGGCCACCGAATTGATCCAAAAGCAAATTGCGTCGGCAAATCCCCTGTTTCCCGTGAGCGTGATTAATTTCGTCCCAGCTTCCAACAGGCGGGGCGTTCAAGAAGCACAGGACGCGCCTGCATTCCTGGGAGATTCCAGGGATTTGGTCTTCGTCACCAATTATCCGCTTGTTTCCCGACCCGAGGGAGGGATGCAGGTGGTTCATTACGTTGTCACCGAGAATGCCCAGGGGGATTCCTCGTCCCAAATTGGACTGGTGGGTTCAAAGGCCCCAACGTCGTCCTCATCCACCTTTCAGTTGTGGATGACAACGGCCCCCGTCTTCAGGCGGGAAGATTTCTCAGGGCTGGCTTTGCAGACAGAGGCGACCGGAGAGGGCTCCTTGAAGCTTCTGGAGGGGATACAGGACATCACCTTTCAATATTGGGGTGAAGAACGGACCTCATCGCAAACTCCTGGCGAACCGGACATTCGCAAGATTGTCGCCTTCGATCAGTGGGACGGGTCCAAGCGCAGACGGTTGCCGGAAGCCGTTTTCATCAGGATTCAGTTCACCACGGCGTTGAACCATCCGGGAGCGAACAGCCCGTACAATCGCGACTCCCTCGACTTGCTCGTGCCCGTCAACGTAGGGAAGAATGACTGAAGGAAGAAAAGTTATCAGTTGTCGGTTTTGGTAGCCCCGGTGAGCGTTCCTCTCACCGGGGGCTCTTGTGTGAATTCTGACAAATGCCCCCGGCGATAAAAATATTCGCCGGGGCTACCAAAGCAATCCATTTGGCCACATCTCAGCAGTAAGTGATTCAGGTGGAATAATGAAAAGCCGTCCATATAACCCGGAACGCGGTGTCATCCTCCTGATTGTCCTTTGGGTCGTGGTGGCGTTGAGTGTGCTGGCGTTTGGATTTGCATCCAATGTTCAACTGGGGACCCGTTCCATTCGAAACACTAAGGATGGAGCGGTTGGATACTTTCTGGCCCGGGGGGCCATCAACGAATCGATTTTTGAGGTAATGAAGATGACCCAGGCGGGCACGCCGCAAGAGGTGGGGACGGCCTTTAAGCAGCTCCGGACGGCGCAGCAACCGCTTGCCTTCACCCTTGACACCGGCTCAGCCCAATGTTGGG
Source organism: Terriglobia bacterium (assembly GCA_041494885.1). Taxonomy (GTDB): domain Bacteria; phylum Acidobacteriota; class Terriglobia; order JAIQFV01; family JAIQFV01; genus JAIQFV01. The sequence goes on along the minus strand of JBGQBO010000005.1, from coordinate 82,315 downwards.
TTGAGAATGAATCTGGAAAGTTGGACTTGAACGCCGGCTCGCCGTTGCTCTTCAGAAACATCCTGATCCGTCAGTTTGACCTCGACACCAATGTCGCCAATGCCCTGACCGCCCAATGGGAGGAATGGCGCAAACAGAAAACGGACTCCAGCGGAAGCATTCTGGGCGGCCCGTTGAATTCCGTCGAAGAACTCTCGGGACTGAAAGGGATGAAGCCCGAGTTTATTTACGGATTCTGGCGGCGGGCCGCTGACGGGACGGTCGAGCATCGCCGCGGATTTTTGGAACTGGCCAGCCTGTATTCGGGTTTTGCGGGGATCAACCTGAATTATGCGCCCATCGAACTCCTCGAAGCGCTGCCCGGCGTCAATGTCCCCGAGGCAAATGCTATTGTCCAGGCGCGGACGCGCCACTATTTTGAATCGATCGATGATTGCCAGCAGCGCGTCCCCATCCAGTTCAACGACGAGGCCCGGTATTTGGTCACTGTTCAGGAATCGACTGCATTTTCAGTGGTTGCGACCGGACGCGCCGCCGGATCCGACTATAACCGCACGATCCGAGCCATCGTCAAGTTTGGAGTAAACGATCCCCTGGGCTATCGAATTGTCTATTGGAAGGACGAGGAGATCTAGGCCGTGTTTGCATCCAAGAAGATTGTTGCCATTTCAGCCGACGGCGCGCACCTGCGCTTCGTGGCGGTCAAGAGAGGACTGCGCGGCTTCGAGGTTTTCCACGGGATGACCCTTCAAAATTTTCAGCAGCGGGATCCACTGGGATTGCGGCCGGAGATCGAAGAATTCTACCGACGCGCGCGCATCGACAAAAATCGGACGGTCGTCGCTCTGCCTCGTTCGAAGGTGGTGATCCGAACGTTGCAGTTTCCGGAGGCGGTGCTCGAGAACCTGGGCCACATCATCGAATACCAGGTGGAGAACTATGAGCCCGTCGACCGTACGGAGTTGGCTTTTGCACACCAACTCGTAGGCGGCGCCCCCTCCGGAACCACTTATGCCTTCAGAAAACGACTGGGGTCCTTGAGCCGATTTGCATCCGGAAAGGGGTCGGCGAGGGGCCCGCTCCCGGGAAAACTGGAAGTGCTGCTCGTCATGGCGCGACGGGCCGAAGTGGAAGGCGAACGGGAATTCCTGTCCGTGCTTGGCTTGCATCCCCGGGCGATGCTTTGCGAGTCTCTTGGGCTGGCGCGGCTCCTGCAACTCGATGCAGCAGCAGCCCGTGAGAATAATTTTCTGGTTCGTGCAGGCGAAACCGATTTTGAGGTGATTGCCGTTTTCGGGGGGAAGATTCAAAGTGCCAAACGGTTTGAATTCCTTTCCCCCGATCTCAAGGCACGGACCGAACACGTGATGCTTGAGTTAGGGCGTTCAAGGGCAGAGCTTCGTTTGGGAGAAAAAGACATCCACAACGTTTTTGTGACCGGCACCGATCCGGAATCCCTTCTCAAAGAACTTCGGTCCGATTTGACGACCCTGCCTTGGCGGCCGCTCCGCGTGCCCGCTTCGTTACGCCTCCATTCGAACCCGACCGAATTTCATGCCCTGGCTCCAGCGATCGGTGCAGCCATATTGGCGATGAGCAAAGGCGGTTTGGCAACGAATCTGATGGGCCATGACGAGGACATCGCTCAACCCCGGTGGGTCTGGGCCCCGACTTATGCGCTTTGCAGCCTGGCCGTCCTGATGGTCGGTGCGGGCGCCATTGGACCCCGCGTGCAGCAGTCGCAATTCCTGGAACAGTTGAGTGCGGAGATTCAAAGGCTCCAGCCGCAGGTGAGGCAGGTGGAACGGTTGGAAACAGAGACAGGCGCGACTCAGAAAAAGGCGGCGGTTCTCGAAATGGTCCAGGGACGAGACGCGCTCAACCTCGAAGCGCTGCGAGAACTTTCAGAAATACTGCCGGAAACGACCTGGATCAATGATTTCAATCTTCGGGGAGACGGAGTGGAAATCAGCGGCTCAGCCGACAATGCAACGGCTTTGGTGCCCCTCATTGAACAGTCCCCCTTATTCAAGGATGCCTCGCTGGCTTCGGGGATTACCAGGAATCAGCAAGGCAAGGAGATCTTTCGCATCCGCGCGAAGTTCGAACCCTAGTAGCTCATTTTGAAGGTTTTATGAAACTCTCATTTCCAAAATTAGGTTTTGTGGCGCGCCTTTCGGCGCGCGAACGAAAAATCCTGGGCGCCGGCCTACTCGCGGCTGTGCTTTTCAGCGGTTTGTATTTTTTTGCTTTTCCGACCTACGACAAGGTGAAGCAGTATCCCGACCAAATCAACCAGAAGACCCGGCTCCTGCAAAAATACAAGGAAGTTATTGCACATCGGCAGATGCAGGAACAATCCCTCGAGACCACCCGCAAACGAATGGCTGATTTGGAGGGACATCTCCTGACCTCTCGCACCACCGCCGCGGCCCAGGCGCAATTGCAGGGACTGGTCAACGACCTGGCTAAGCAGTCCCAACTTCAGATCAATCGAAGCGATTTCCTTCCGAAGAAGGAATTGAGCAAAGACTATGAAAAAATCTCAATCCGGTTGGATGCCATAGGGACCATCAATCAGGTCACGGCGTTTTTGACGGCGGCGAAGGAAATGCCCATGTTTGTGCTGAATGACGATTTGCGCCTGTGGAGTTACAACAACACGAGTGAGGGGTGGAAGAAGACCAAGCAGATCGCCGCCACCATTGTGGTGTCGGGCGTGATTCGGCACGAGTGAAGGAAGGTGTCGGGTGCCGGGTGTCAGGTTTCAGAGGAGAGAGGCCGCATGATGAATGGCAGAGGTAATAAGTTCAAGTCCGTACCGATTCTTTATCTCCGCGTTTTGAAATGAGGAACAGCAATGCCTTATTACTTTCGACTGGCCCCTGACACCCGGTACCCGGCACCTGACACCTTTAGAGAAGGCGCCATACAATGACCATCCTGAAAAAAATCCTCGCAATGAAGTACCTGCTTCTTCTCGACCTGCTGCTCGTCGCCGTGTGCGTGTGGATGGGGCTCGCACTGCGGCGACAGTGGTTGGCCAACGCGGCGGCCTACCAGGTATCCAGGATTGTGGCGCCCAGCGTCACCCTGAAACAGGCCGTCGAGAAACAGAAATCGGCCGAAGCCCTACGAAAAAATTACATGGTGATTGCGAGCCGAAATCTTTTAAGCCCCGATCGGAACGATCAAATCGCGCAGGAGGACGTGGCCAGGCCGCGCCCCCCGAAACCAGTTCTATTCGGCGTCATTAATTTGAGCGAAGCGAAGCTGGCCATGATGTCGTCACCGGGAACCCGCGACTTCCGATCACTCAAAGTGGGTGACAAGATTGGAGAATACACCTTGACCCGAATCCTCTCGAACAAGGTGGAGTTGCAGTGGGGAAATGAAACCGTGGAAACCACAACAGAGGAGCAACCCAAGACCATTCCAACTCCTGTGACGCCGGTGGTTGCGGGCGGGGCGGGAGCCGGAGGGAAAGTGGTCTCCGTAAATGGTTCGGAGGGGGCTTCCTCGAACTCAGCTTCCGGTTCGAACAATGCCTCTCCGGCGCGCCCTCCAGCCGGACAAGGTCCTTGCAAGGGACGCTGGGTAAAAACGCTGTTTGGCATGGTGTGTTCTGAGGATGCGAAATGAAAGAAGAAGAGTTCAAAGTTCAAGGTTCAAAGTGTTAGGTCCTAAGTGCAAGGTCAAGAGCCTAAGGCCCAATGTTCAAGTTTCAATACTCATGGCTGAATGGACAAGGATCAGGACCGGTAGCCCCGAACGGGGCGCAGGATTTTTAGCCCACGGCGCAGGCCTTGGGAAAGGCGAGCTCATTTACCTATTGAACTCCCAGCGGGACGAAAGAATTATGCAGAAATCATAGGAGTCACATTGTGCACAAAAAATTCTTGATCGGGATAGCACTTTGGGGAGGCTTAATGTGCTTGGCCTTCTCGTCAACGTGGGCACAGTCTCAACCGGAGCAGAAACCTGCCCAGGGAGCGGCCCAGGAAAAGAAAGCGGGAAAGGAAGAGCCCCCAAAGAAAAAGATGAAGAAGGTGCACACCCTCTTCGGGGATGTCTGGGTCGAGGATACCGGGGAGCCGGAGCCACAAGCGCCGGGAGGGAAGCGCGACGCCACAGCCCCGACTCCAATTCCTGCACAACCCAGTCCCGGAACGGAGCAACCGGGCAAAGCACCTGGGACGACCCCGGGCCCAGTCCCTCCGCCTTCGAATATGAAACCTGAGGCTGAAGGCGCCAAACTGCCGGCTCAGACCGAGAAGAAAACAGAACTTCCAACTCCATCACTGGCTCCAGGACCGCCCCAAGCTCCAGCGCCGACCCTCCCCCAGGCCGCGCCTAGAACGGCCGCACCATCCATCAGTGGCGCGTCGCTCGTCTTCAACAATGCTGATTTGATCCAGGTTGTCCAGGTGATCGCCAATCTGCTCCATCTCAACTATGTCCTGGACCCGGCGGTGAAAGGGACTGTGACCATTACCACGATGGGTGATATCTCCAGTGCAGATTTGATGCAAATCCTGCAAACGTTGCTCCGCATTAACGGCGCTTCGGCGATTCAGACGGGCAATTTATGGCAGATCGTCCCGCTCAAGTCGATACGCCAGATTCCGGTCCATATGGAGCGCCCGGGGGATAAGCCGCTTTCGCCCGGTGATGAAATCGTCACAGAGCTCATTCCCATGCAGTTTGTCACCGCCGCCGACATGAGTAAGATCCTCAAGGAATTTCTATCGGATGCCGGTTCCATCATCAGCCATGACCGCGGCAACATCCTCATTCTGACCGATGCCAGTCGCAACATGGCAAGACTGTTGGACTTGATCCGGACGTTTGATTCCGACGCCCTTCAGAATCAAAGGCTTCAACTTTTTACTGTAAAAAACAATTCCGCACGCTCAATCATCGAGGATTTAAAGAGCATTTTTTCAGCGTATGCGATGAGCGACAAGGACTCCGCCATTCGGTTCGTCCCCCTCGATCGCCTCAATGCGGTCCTGGTGGTGGCCCCCAATCCGGCCAGTTTCGATGTGGTGGAGCAGTGGATCGACAAGCTGGACCAGCCTGCGCAGATCGCAGGGATCAGGAACTATGTCTACCATTTGCAGTATGCCAAGTCCGGCGTCATTCGGGGGTTACTCAGCGAGTTGTACGGATCTGTCATCACCAAGGAAGTGCCGGTGGTAGGCCGACCGGAACCAGTGGTTGCAGCGCCTTCTCCCACCGCCGGAATGTCCACCAGTACCATCCTCGCGCAAGGGACAACTCAAGAGAGAGTCCAGCAAAGGGAAAGGGAGGTTTATGGCTTTCAAGGCAATATCAAGATTGTTGCCGACGATACCAACAACATGCTGATCATTCAAGCCACCCCGCAAGACTATGACTTGATTGAGCAGACCCTCCGCCAGATCGACATTCTCCCGCTCCAGGTGTTGATTGAAGCACAGATCTTCCGCATCGATTTGTCGCACGATTTCTCATTGGGAATTGAGTATTCGCTTCAACAGCGCGGCACGGCTCCAGGGGGGACCAAACCGCTTGCCGATTTCACGTCCGGGGTGCTCAGCGGGTCCATGGTGCTCATGAATGCGGGCGCCCGTGAACTGTTCGCCAGGATTACTTCGACTGAGAACCGAACGCGTGCCAAGACCCTTTCGGCGCCTTCCATTATGGTCACTGACAACCAGGAGGCTCGAATCCAAGTGGGTGTATCCATCCCCACCCTCAGTTCCTCGGGCTTTTCCCCGGGATCAACCAATGTCGTCTTTAATACCGTGCAGAATGTGGACACGGGTGTCATCCTTGCGGTGACCCCGCACGTGAATGCCAACGGGATGGTGGGCCTCAAGGTCACTCAGGAAGTGAGTTCGCCGGTGCCCCCGCCGGCTGGCGTCAGCAACATCTCCCCGTCGATCAACCGGAGCTCGGCGAGTACCAGCTTTGTCATCAAAGATGGCGAAACGATGGCAATTGCGGGGATCATTACTGAGGATAAAGAGCTTACCCGCAGCCGCATCCCTCTTTTGGGGGATATTCCGATCCTGGGAGGGGCCTTTGGAAGCACGGGATGGACGAACAAGCGCAGCGAGTTGGTTATCTTCATCACCCCACATGTTGTGACCACGCTCGATCAGGCCAAGGTAGTTTCGGACTCTTTAAAGAAGGAAATGAAGAATTTGAGCAGTGAGATTCTTAATAAGAGTAAAGCCCACCACGCCGCCTGGGATAAGGTCCAGGTGCCCGCGCCGCCGCCCACGCAGCCTTGATGTGCTAGGGGCGTCCGCCGTGGCGGACGCCCCTTAGAGCTCTCCTCAGCGCCTCGCGCGCGTCTTTGCTGTGAATCGAGCTTTTTTCGCCCTCCTCACAAAATAATCTCAAAAAATGAAGTTCTTTCCGTCTCAATAATTGATTGTAATACGTGGGTGCACCAAGCAAGCCGCCGGATAAAGGCCGTCAAATCACTGAAAAGCGCTTGACAACTGAAATTGAGGGATGTTACATTCGGCGGGAGTTTCGAGGCTTCACCTCATCGTTGTTCGTGAGTCCAATTTATGAGATGGTCTTTTCGACAAAATTCTTGAGGTTGTGACTCAGGGTAGCGATCAATCGATGGAATCTTTCGTATCATATCAAAACAATCTAGTTGAAGAGGAGGTGAGGCGTCGGAAATTGGCGCGTGATACCACGCTGATTGTGCGAAGCACCAGCCCGAAAGTGCTCCTCCGATGTTTGGGAGTAAGTTCCTGAATCAGCGGCGCAATTCAACTCTTTTTTTACGGTCCCGGTACTACCCCCGAGACTTCGGGGTAAACAAACAATCCCTTCGAGTAAAATCCATTCCGTCTGCCGATCTAGAGCTTAGGAGAGGATGGCGGATCAATTGCCTATTTTAAACAAAAGGAGAAACGAGATGTCCTTAAGAAAATTAACTTTAGTTGCGCTTGCCCTGACCTTCCTGCTGACGGGCGCAACCCTGTTTGCCCAACAGGTTCCGCACTTCATCCTCAGCGGCACACAGACAGTAGTTCGTGAGCACGGTCAGACGGAAGTCCTCGGTGACCTGACGCTGACATGCGACGTGCCTGGAACCTTCCCACCCAATTCCACCTTTTCTGTCATTTACCAACCCGTGGCCGGTCTTGTGAATGCCAATACCACCACGAATCTCTTCACCAGTGCCACCAGCGTAGCCACCAATGCGCGCGTGGCTCATGTGGAGAGCGAGTTCACAGCCCCGAACACCACGACAGGGATCGCTATCGGCAACGCTTCTTTGAACACTGTGGTTACCAACAGTGTTACCGTGCAGGTGTCCGGAACCGCGGCGACAACCGATGTCATCCGCATTATGGGAATTCGCGCGAATATCGCTGGCGCGAGCTTGCCGCCCCTTTCCGCCGTCACTGGCACCATTATCGCCATTCCACCCAACGCATTCCAGATCGATAACGTCACAACTTTCCCGGTCGCCTTTGTGTTGGATGAAATCCAGGTTACCGTGTTCGCTGCTGATCCCATCCTGGCTTGCCAGGTGAATCATTGTCAGGAAGCGGAAATCGATGTGGCCGAGCAATTCCCGTCTGCATTGACGACTGTGACTGATGAAAATGACATTCAGCACACCCCGAGCGGTGCCGCTGGTGCCATCAATGGGCCACCGACGAAGGCCACCAATGGAACCCAACTGTTAGTCAGATTTCAAGGGATTCCTCCGGGAGTTGAAGTGGATATGCCCACAACCATAGGCGCAAGTGGTCCGGGCGATCTCACGCTCGCGATTTCGGGTTCCTCCACGTTCACCAACACTTCGGCCACAACCCCGGCAAGCGTGACCTTCACCTACAACACCACGTTTGACGACATCAATATTTCGGAAACCGCGGAAATCTTCCCCTCTTTCTGTCCGACATCGGGGATCCCGGCTCCTCCCGTGCTCTCGACCGTTACGGCTCAGGTGACTCTAGGTCCAAATAAGGCCGGCACGTTCAGGAGTTCAGTGACTAGTGCCAATATTCTGAGTTTCGTTCAGAATTTCCAGAACAGTCCCGCGGATTCGATTGAGACGCTGGCCAATTGCGTCACCAACCTGCTGTGCAAGTTTATCTCGACGGCAGCAGGGGCGACGGTACCAACGGGCGGCTATGACACAGGTCTTGCCATTGCCAATACCAGCACTGACATCTTTGGATCCCTGGGTGCCACTCCGCAGACCGGTGTGTGCCGTATGTTCCTGTTTGGTTCCGGCGGGTCGAATGCCAACATCAACAGCACCACGAAGCCGGTATTTACGACTCCGTTAGTATCGACGGGCACCAGCGCTGTCTTTGAAGTAAAGGGCAACGCGGGCGTAGGTGGTGGATTTGAGGGGTATTCGATCATCCAGTGTGACTTCCAGTTTGCTCACGCTGAAGCGATCATCGCTGATGGGAACTTCTCCACGTTCTCACACGGCTACGATTGCTTGATCATCCCGGACGTCAATGTCACGGGCGGTCGTATTGCGGCTGCCTTGGGCGGAGAGTTCTTCAACTCGGATAGCCGATCTTCTGAGAGCGGCGAATCCTTGGGGCAAAAGAGAATCGCCCATAAACGCCACTGATTTTTAGGAACATCTCAGCTTTTTGACTCGAGGGGTAGCCTACGGGCTACCCCTCTTTTTTTGGAATGCGTGAACCAAAAGCCTCACCGCCGAGGCCGCTGAGTGCGCGGATCTTGCCGGCAAGGTGCACTGGACGAGGTAATCGCGTTTATGCGATCATGACAAGGGACAGGAACCGACTCTGTGGGGAAGTCGAAGTTGATAAGAGTAAGGTGTCTGGGCCGGTTTCTTTTGTGCTTCACAAACTCCGATGATGAAAAAAAATCTCTTGGTATTAATTGGTGTTCTGAGTGTTCTTTTTAGCTATTTTCTGGCCCCCTCGATTTGTGCAGGGGAGACTCCTCAGGAAACGCAACTCAAGGCACGGGCGACTCAATTCTGGACAGCCTGGTCCAAGGGTGATGTCGAGAAGTTGGGTCTTTTGGTCCGAGAGGAAGAGCGTGAGGCATTTGCCAAGATTCAGCGATTTCAACTGACAGATTTCAAGATCGACTCCGTGGTGATCGGTGTGGATTCCAAGTCCGCCATGGTGTCGACGAAGATCAAGCGAATGTTCCCTTTCTCGACAGCTCCTGTTGATTGGACCCTTGAAAACCAGTGGGTTTACGAAAAGGGGGACTGGTACCTCCATTATCCACAGGCACCAACAGCGGGGACCCAAGATCCCAAAGGCCCGGGTCTGTTCGGACATGGCGCGACTGCACCGCCCTCGGCACCCCCGACGGACGTCGTCTTTGATTCGACCACTTACGATTTCGGGAGCGTGCCGGCGAGTACAGTGCTCCGGCATGTTTTCACATTTGAAAACCGAGGAACTCAAGGGCTCAGGCTCGTCCGGGTCTCGACACCGTGCCAGACCTGGCACATGGATCCCCGGTGTGTCGGCTTGGTCGCTCACTCTGACGGCTCCTTTTATGTACCGGGAAAGAAAGGGCAGATTGAAGCGCATTGGCAGAATGCGTTGATCCCCCGAAAGGTGGACGAGACCATCGAGCTCTACTTCAGTAATGGCCAGAGCTTTAGTCTTCGTTTTGTGGGCACCGTCACTGCATCAAAAACGACAAAACCTTAAGATGAAGAGCGCGAGTCACGGGCTCTCGGCGCGTCGGCAGAAAGGGACAGACACCTGCCTAAAAGGGCATCCGACATTAGTGAGAGTGAGGTGTCTGTCCCTGTCTGGTCGCGCGGGTTCGAAGTTCAAGCTCAACCCCAGGGCTATCCTCAACAACCGAGTTTAATGAAAGGACATAGGATTCCAATGCGTCTGAGAAATTATTATTCAAGATTCAATCGGTGGGCATCATGGGCACTCATCATTTTGGTGGGTCTGGCAGGAGCGGTCCCATCACCCGCGCAGGGCCAGAACACGATCTTCTTTGCCGACATCGTCCACGGGGGAGAAACATCCCCCTTCCAAACGATTATCCAGTTATTTAATGCATCGGACCAGGGGGTGACCGCGACCCTCAGTATTTTTCAAGACAATGGCGCGCCCTATAATGTAGGGTTGAAAGATTCTCAAACCGGAAACGCACTGAATCCGACCTCTCCGGGTGTATTCAGTCTCTCGATTCCCGCCCGCGGAGTAAAAGCCTTTGTCACGACGGGGGCACAGGCGGTCCAGGCGGGTTGGGTCCAATTGGCCTCAACTTCTTCGAAGCTGAACGGCAACGTCGTGTTTCAGCAGTTGGACGGTTCCGGGAATTTGCTGTCTCAGACGGGGGTGGCGAACTCGCCGGCCCTTTCCTCGTTGACGGGGTTTTTGGAAAAATCTCCCACAGTGAATACAGGCATTGCCCTGGCCAATCCTTCTCCCACGGCAACGCTGCAGGTCACGCTCCAGGTCACCGGCCCGGACGGGTTGGTCACGTTAAGCCCGGTTACCTTCTCACTCGGACCCCTCCAACATATCGCTCAATTTCTGGAACAGTTTCCGCCGTTTGCCAACATCGGAAACACGGTGGGCACGCTCGCGGTTTCCGCCAGCGGGAGCCTCATTGGGACCTTCTTGAGGCTGGATCGGGGCCAACTGACCACCGTCCCCCTGTTTGCGGGGACAGCGCTAGTGCCCACGATCATAAGCATTTCTCCCGCTTCAGGGGGGGCCGACACTACCGTCACTCTCACGGGAGCGAGCTTCGATACCAGCAATCCAGCCAACAACCACGTTACCTTTAACGGCGTGAGTGCCTCGGTCGTCAGCGGGTCGGCAACCACACTGGTCGTCACCGTCCCACCAGGGTTGGTTCCAGCGAGCGCGAAGGACTTAATAGTTCCCGTGGTGGTCACCGCTAACGGGGGATCAAGCAACAGCGTAAATTTCGATGTGACAGCGGGTGTTGCTGCGCCGATTATCACTTCACTCAACCCGCCGTCCGTGCTGGCCGGTTCCGGCGACACCGATATCACCATCAATGGGTTAAATTTCGGCACCGTGCAGGACGGCGCTTCGGTCCGGTTCGGAACGACGCCCACCTCCTTCACCACCCCTGCTTTAAGTGTGGTCGATTCTACGAAGGCCATTATGACATTGCCATCGGGTCTGTTGGCACAGATCGGGGGGTTCTTTGTGACGTTTCTGAACCCCAAGAACAACCTGTTCGATGATAACCTTTCGAATCCGTTTCCATTCTCAGTGGCGAATCAGATCGCGACACAGGCGCCGTCCATTACGAGCGTCAACCCTTCATCCGCTCATATCGGCGAGAGCGTCACCATTACGGGAACCAACTTCGATCCGGTGCTCTCGACAAACAACATCGTTCGGTTCAATGGCGTCCAGGGAACTCAAATCGTGTCGGCAATAAGTACGCAGATTGTGGTGGTCGTGCCCAGTGGGGCGACGACCGGTTCTTTGACGGTCACGACGAGTGGATTGACGAGCAACGCCGTGAGCTTTACCGTTCTCCAACCCCTGGCCCTTCGCCTTGTCTCTGTAGGGGCATCTCCAAGCAAAGTGGTCATTGACCCCGTTCTAAACCAGGCTGTCGTGACCGATAGCAACCCCGGAGTCATTACCTCAGGGGATGTCAATGCGGTCACGTTTGTAGATTTAGCGAGTGCGACCCCACTCAGTACCATTGCCATAGCTGCCGATAACCCAGTGGGAATTGCCGTTTTCGGCCGCCAGGCGTTCGTTGCCAATTCTCCCGGATTTGCCCCGACAAGAAATTTGAGTGTGGTCAATCTCGACACACAAAGTTTCCAGGATTTGATCGATGTGACAAACCTGGGGGGAAAACCGTTCAACCTGGCGATCGATACGGCGAATGGAAATGCCGTGATCACCGATAATTCTCTGCATATTGGTGTGTTGAACTTTGTCACCCGACAGATCGTTTCGTTCCTGATCGGAAGGCCCTACGATGTGGCGGTATACAATCCCTCGGCCAATGTGGATTGGGCTTTGATATCCGATTTTACTGACGGCAAACTCGTTATTTTCGATTTGCTCACGCAGACGCAAAAGGCAACAATAGCGGTGGGGCTTAGTCCCGAGGGGGTCGCTGTCAACAGCAACACCGGGATCGCCGTCGTTGCCAACAGTGGCGACAATACCGTCTCCATTGTGGACTTAAATCGCCAGACCGTCGTGGGGACCGTTCAAGTTGGATCCAGCCCCAATTATGTGGCGGTGGATGCAGTGCGCAATCGGGCCGTCGTTACAAACAATCTCGGAGGCTCAATCTCGGTCATCGATTTGGCAACCAAGACGGTGACGGCAACACTCCCAACCGGAGGGAATAACCCCACGGGTGTTGCCATTAGTTCCATCTCCAACCTGGCGGTCGTGGCGAACCGGGGCTCGGGGACGCTGGCGTTGATCGCCTTGCCGTAATGGGGGTCTTGGAGGGCGTTCGGTAGCCCATCAAGATTCGGCTGTGCCCCATCGATGAAATTTGATGAGTTTCTAAGGGCGCTCCTGTTGCATTGCCAAGAACGGGAGCGCCTTTTTTGTGTACGCTGGAATGCGAACTGAAATCCGGGCGTTAATTCTCGGTTTGAGCCCTTAGCCCGAAGGCGGTTCGAACAGACATTCGGCCTAGCCCGAAGGGCGACAGAACGTAGCCCCATCTGAGCTCCGCGGTCTTTGCGGAGCGAGGGTGGGGTTGGGATAAGAAGAAAAGGCAAGAGCCCCAGCCCCGCTTGCGGGGTGGCAGGACTGAATCATCTTCAAGTATCCACTCATCATATTCGATGGCATTGCTTTTGAGACATTCCGTGCGCTTCCCGTGAATGGAAATCTCCAGGTCTTGCCCATCCTGTCGCCCCGCAAGCGGGGCTCCACGTCTCCTGTTATGCTTACCCCACCCTCGCCCTCCCGCAAAAGACGCGGGAGAGGCTCAGGTGGGGCTACGTTCTGTCGCCCTCTGGGCTTGAGCGACGGCGCATTCTCGCGCTTGACCACATACGTTTGTATTGAGATGATAGGCTGTACTTGACTAGAGAGCTCTTCGACTACAAGGAAAGCCAAATCATCCATGTCAAGCCCTCATATTGCGGTCATCGGTTGTGGTTACTGGGGCAAGAACCTTGCGAGAAACTTTGCACAGCTCCGCGTGCTCGGCTGGATCTCCGATACGAATGACGTCGCCCTCAAGGCGCAGTCAAAGCTATATCCAGACGTGCGTACAACTCACCACTTCAAAGAGGTACTGGAGGACGACACCATCCGGGGTGTGGTGATCGCCACGCCTGCGATTGCGCATTACTCACATGTGCGAGAGGCGATCTTGAGGGGAAAGGATGTGTTTGTCGAGAAGCCACTGTCGCTCCATTACTCGGAGGGGCAGGAGCTGGTGGAGTTGGCCGAATCAAAGGGCGTAATCCTGATGGTGGGTCACATCCTCGAATACCATCCCGCGGTCAAACTACTCAAGGGGATTGTCCAGCGAGGCGAATTGGGCCGGATCTGGTATCTTTACTCCAACCGGCTGAATCTGGGAAAGGTGCGACAGGAAGAGAACATCCTGTGGAGTTTTGCGCCCCACGACATATCGGTCATTCAGAGTCTCGTCGGCCGCGAACCGACGACTGTGAGCGCGCATGGCGGAAGCTACCTGCAATCGGGTATTGCCGACGTGACGGTCACCACGCTTCTCTTTGAAGAGGGGATTAAGGCGCACATTTTTGTCAGTTGGCTCCATCCTTACAAGGAACAAAAACTGGTGATCATTGGCGAGCACAAGATGGCGGTGTTTGACGACACGGCGCGGGAAGGCAAATTAAGAATCTACGACAAGGGGATTGAGTGGAAGTCCGGTCTGCCCGTTCCACGACAGACGTCGGAGACGACCTTGTTTTTCGAAGAGTCGGAACCCCTCCGCCTTGAATGTGAGCATTTTTTGAATTGTATTCGGGACCGAAGCCGGCCTTTGACAGACGGCGTGAGCGCTCTCAAGGTGCTGAAGGTGCTTGAGGCGAGCCACCTGTCGCTGGAGCGAATGGGCGAACCCGTGACACTTCAGGAAATTGAAACGGGGGTGCAAGGGTGATGGACTATTTTGTGCATCCCTCCTCCCTCGTGGACGAAGGAGCTGAAATCGGCAGCGGCACAAAGATCTGGCATTTTTGCCATATCATGTCGCGCGCCCGGATCGGACGTAACTGCAACCTGGGACAAAACGTATTTGTGGCCTCCGGGGTTATTATCGGAAACAACGTCAAGATCCAGAATAATGTCTCTCTGTACACCGGCGTGGTCATTGAAGACGATGCATTTCTTGGCCCCTCCATGGTGTTTACCAACGTCATCAACCCCCGCAGTCATGTGTCCCGACGTGAGGAATATCAGGCCACGCAGGTGAAACGGGGCGTCTCCATCGGCGCCAATGCGACGATTGTGTGCGGCGTAACGTTGGGGCGGTACTCGTTCGTCGGCGCGGGCGCCGTTGTGTCAAAGGATATCCCGGAATATGCCCTGGTTTATGGGAATCCTGCCCGAATCAAGGGTTGGATGTGTCAATGCGGGATCAAACTGCCGTTGAAGGCGGATGAGACGGATGCGGAGGCCGCCTGTCCGGGTTGTCAGTCGCGTTACTTGAAGCGAGGCGGGGTGGTGAGACCCGGGGAAGGGTAGCGGAAGCCGGAAAATAGGTGTCGGGTGCCGGGTGTCAGGTGTCAGGAGCAATGCGTGGTTAGATGTGGATGGTTGATTGGGAGGTCGGAAATCAGAAGCCAGAAATCAGAAGTCAGATAAAACTGCAAACCTGCCACCCTTCCTCTGGACAGCTGGAATTCTATAATATACTTTTCTTGTTGGCCCTGACACCCGGCACCTGGCACCTGACACCTGACACCTTCCTTCAAGCTTCAGCATCCGAGGCATATTCCTAATTCAATCCAAGGAGCAACATGGCTGACCTCGACAAATTCAAAGATCAACGCGTCCTCGTGACAGGAGGCGCCGGGTTCGTCGGATGCAACATTGTCCGGAGGCTCTTGACCACGGGGGCTTCGGTGATTGTTCTCGATGATTTCTACACCGGGAAAGAGGACAATCTTCCGATGGGTCATCCCCAGCTTGAAGTCGTGCGTGGCAGCGTAACGGATTTTGACCTGGTTCGGCGTGTCGTCAAGAACTCCGGGATCGTGATCCACGAAGCGGCGCGCAACATCATCGTTTCGATGCGCAATCCGCGGGAGGATTTTGAGGTGAACATCGGCGGGACGCTCAACGTCTTGATGGCGGTCCGCGAGAGCGGTGTCCGCCGCATGGTCTATGCGTCGTCGGCATCGATCTATGGAAATCCGCGCTACTTGCCCATCAACGAGGAAGATGCCACGAATATGTTGACGCCTTACTCGGTCTCCAAGTTCGCCGGCGAGAACTATTGCAAGGCCTTTTACGAGAGCTATGGCACCTCAACGGCAGTGGTGCGCTATTCCAATGTCTACGGCATCGCGCAGCGTCCCGACAATCCCTACTGTGGAGTGGTGGCGAAGTTCTTCGAGTCGGCGATGGCCGGCGAGGCCTTGCATGTCCATGGTGACGGCCAGCAGACGCGCGATTTTACTTTTGTGGAGGACGTGACGGAAGCCACCCTGTTGGCGGCGCTTTCACCGAAAGCCGAAGGCCAGGTGTACAACGTGGCGACGGGATACGAAGCATCAATCAACCAGCTCGCTCGCTTCATCATTGAGATTACGGGAAAGCGGGTCGAACTGGATCATATCGATCGACGGGACATCGACAATATCCGTCGCCGCGTGCTGAATATCGAGAAAATCCGCCGCGATCTTCGCTGGATCCCCTCTGTGACTCTGGAGCGGGGCCTGCAGCGCACCTATCAGTGGTTGCAGGAAAGCAAAGGAGCGGAGACGGCGTAGAGCTGCACCGCATCAAATCCAGCAGGAGCGACATCCTTGGGGTAAAAACTTCTGCAAAGTATTGTTCTTTCCCAATCGGGGCGGGATGTCCCGGTGCCTGGTTTCCACTTCTTCTCCTCTTTGGATGCCGCTCCTAAAGGAATTGAGCAGCTGTCCGTTATGGGGGCTACAAATGGGTCGGCCCCAGGGACCTGCGTATGCCGTCGTGGTTCCGGTTAGCTTGTCTCGACAAGTCTCCACTCCGCGGCCCGCCTGGAACGGTGCCTCAACCTGCGCCCATCATCTCGAAGAGGATTGAAATGGAGGAGGTAAGAATGCGCGTGCTCTGTGTAGCGCCGGCGTGGAATGAGGGGGAGCGGATTACACGCGTGGTCAAAGCGATTCCGCGTGAAGTGGCAGATGCCATCGTGGTGGTCGACGACGGTTCCTCCGATGACACGGCCGAGCGCGCCAGGGCTGCGGGCGCGACGGTGATCTGTCATGGAACCAATCGAGGAGTCGGCGCCGCCATTCGAACTGGGATTGATTTCGCCCGCAAGGAGGGCTTTGACATCGTGGTCATTCTGTCCGGGGGTGGAAAGACGCCGCCGGAGCAGATCCCCAGATTGTTGGCCCCCCTCGTTGACGGGACCGCGGAGCTGGTGCAAGGGTCCCGTTACACGCCGGGAGGCGACTTTCTCCGAATGCCGTTAAGGAGGCGGATCGGGACGCGGGCCTACACGTGGTTGTTTTCGCTGCTCCTCGGTCACCGCATCACCGATGCATCCAGCGGGTTCCGGGCGATGCGCCTTTCCTTATTTGAAGACCGCCGCATTAACCTGTGGCAAGACTGGCTCGACCGCTACGAGCTCGAGCCTTATTTGCTTTTCAGAGCTGTGCGTCTACGACACAAAGTGATTGAAGTTCCCGTCACCATCGAATACCCCAGGCAAGGGGATCCCCTGGCCTATACCAAAATGCGGGCCATTGTCGATTGGTGGCGAATCTTCCGGCCTGCCCTGTATCTGGCGCTCGGCTTGAAACGTTGAAGGAAGCCTCAGAACCCATTCCCATTCTAGGCCTTCGATGTGAGACGCAATATGCCCCCTCCCGCATTTTTTGAGGGAGAGCAGGTTGGGGTCACGATGAGAGGAGAGTCAGGTTATGCCCTGCGGGCCTAAGTCGACTTTTCTCTCTTTTCTGCCCCAACGGCGCGAAGCTCTTGGGGCCTGTCGCATGGCCATCTCCAAGCTCAAATTTAAAATTTCAGATGCTGTGAGCCCATCGGGATGAAGTGTCCGCGTGGTCGGAGCTGCTGAACCGGAGAGTCAAGGTCTGCTTCAGGGAGGGCTCTTTCCCGGGGGTGGCGACGGATTTTGCTTTGGAGACCCGGGCTGGACCGTTCTCTGCAGGAGCAGATCCCGGCTCAACCTGGCTTTGGCGTTGTTGGGATCATAATCCAGGACACGTTCAAATTCGAGGATGGCGTCACTGTCCCTCCCGGCGAGGTAAAGGGCATTGGCTTTGTTGTAGTGGGCTGAGACATTGGCCGGGTTTTGTTGAATCACAAAATCAAACTGGGCAATGGCGCCAAAAGAATCCCCGCGCATCGCCAAAGCGGAGCCCAGGGTATTGCGAGCCGCTCCGCTGTTTGGATCTTTTGCCAGCACCCGTTGGCAATATGAAATCGCCTCGTCGATTTTGCCCCGTTGGAGTTCTAAGAGGGCGAGATTGTTGATTAAATCCGGATAGTCGGGCAGGATCGCCTCGGCCAGCTTGTAATGCTCCATGGCCTGCTCCGGTTGATTCAGTTCGGCGTAACGGGATGCCAAAAGGGTTTGTGCCTTGACACTGTGGGGAGAGGCCGTTACCGTAGCCTGATAAAGCGTCAGCACATCCTTCCAATCGCTGTTGCGTACTATAGTTCTTGCCATTAAGAGAATCAGGAGGACGGCCAGTGCCCCGTGAAAGATTCTTTTCTTCACACCCGTTTGGAAAAATCCGGCCCAGGATGATAAGGCCACGCCTACAATCAAGCAGAGCCCCAGCTGCGGCAAATACATCAAGCGATCGGCGCGGATCGTTCCAATGGGAAAGACAAGGTTGCTGACAATGGAGTAGGTGGTCACGAAGAACCCCAAGCCGAAGAAGATATCCGGCTTCCGACGATAGCTCCACGCGAGGAGAGTCAAAAATCCCACGGTCAAGGCGAAAACGAGCAATGAGGCGGGATCATTCCACCGGGTCAGGAGTGGAATCTGGTTGAAAGAATAGTCCGCGGAAAAGACGGCCGGCCAGAAGAAAAGACCGATCGACTGGAAACAAACCTTCAACGCGGTCAACACCCGCACCCATGAGGTGGTATGCGCCAACGGGTTTACCACGAAGGAGATTTCCCCCAAGGTGATTCTTGGCAGCACCAAAAAGCGGATCGTGAGGAACGCCATAGTGAGGGCAAGATAGCCGGCATAGACTTTCCAAAAGTCATGACGGAGCTTCGCCAAAAAGCCTTTCAGACTCCCCTGGGAAACGTAGATCAGATCCGTCAACAGGGCCACCCCCAGCCACGTAATTCCGTTTTCCTTGGATAGCATCGCCAGAAAATAAAACAGCAAGGAGAGCAGATAAGGCTTGTTGGAATGTGATTCAGCTTGACGCATCCGGACAAAGTAGTACGAGGCGAAGATGAAAAACAGTGCGGCCAAGGCATCGGCGCGACCGTTGATGTAGGTGATGGCCTCCACTTGGAAGGGGTGGACTGCAAAGAGCAATGCAGTCGGGAGCGGGACTAGGGGCGAACTGCGGAGCAATCGCTGCAGGACCCAGAAGATCCCCAGAGCGCTCAGGATGTGCAGGAGGCGATTGATGAGATGGAACCCATCCGGATGAAGACCTCCGATCCAGTAATTTATGGCCAGCGTCAGAGCGGTCAGTGGGCGGTATAATCCGAATTGAGGGTCCGAAAATGGAGATGTGAAGATGCGAAGAATTTGGTGAGGGCTCTGAAGGGTTATGTTTCCAGCAATATAAAGTAGATCGTCCAGCTCAAACTGGTGTCCCCAACTGTTCAGGTCGCAAAGGAGAGCGAGAAGGATGACGAACCACTCGGGGCGGGGGAGCCGTTGGAACCAAGGCGCTCCGGCTGTGGTTTTCTTGTTCGGCGGAGGAGGCGGGGACTGGGCCTTTTGCTTCATGGGTTTAGACGTTGATGTTCATCAATCCGCATGGGCTTGCCCGGAGAATGAGTTGATGATAGTGGAATGAAATGAAGGGTGCAATCTCATTTCATTGTTCACACCTCAACACAGTCCTGCCGGCCACCCGGGCTGCGTGCCAAGGTTCTGCGATCACGAGCCGAACCGTCCTGAATGTCCCAGACGAACCAGGAGGTGCACCAGGTGGTTAAAAGAATCAAAGCCCCCCTCAATCGATTTGCCGCCCTCAAGGGATCTCTTCAATTGAATCTTATCGCGATCGGTCAGATGGATTCGCCTGATTCATTTTCTGTAACAACGCATCACGGTTTTTCCTGGCGGTGTCATTGCTGGGATCGAATCGAACAGCCTGGTCAAATTCCATCATGGCCTCGTTTGTTTTTCCTGCAAAGTACAGAGCATTGGCTTTGTTGTAATGGGCGGAGGCATTGGCAGGGTCTCTTTGGAGCACTGTATCAAACTCCGCAATCGCTGCCCCGTAGTCACCATGCATGGTGAGAGCCAGTCCCAGGTTGATACGAATTGCGATGTGCTGGGGAGCCAATGCCACCGCACGGCGGCAGTAAGAGATCGCTTCATCAATTTTCCCTTGTTGGATTTTGAGCGTCCCCAGGTTGTTGAGCAAGTCGGGATAGTCAGGCAGGATGGCTTCGGCGAGCTGGAAGTGTTCCATGGCCAGGTCGTACTGGTTCATGTCCGCAAACCGTGATCCCAGATTATTCTGTGCCTTGGCGCTGTGGGGAGAGGCCTTTACCGTGGCCTCATGAAGGGTCAGCACGTCCTTCCAGTCGCCGTTGCGTACTATAGTTCTTGCCATTAAGAGAATCAGGAGGACGGCAAGGGCTCCTTGAACGACTCTTCTCTTCACACCCGTTTGGAAAAATCCGGCCCAGGATGATAAGGCCACTCCTCCAATCAAGCAGAGCCCCATCTGCGGCAAATACATTAAGCGATCGGCGCGGATCGTTCCAATGGGAAAGACAAGGTTGCTGACAATAGAGTAGGTGGTCAGGAAGAACCCCAAGCCGAAGAAGATATCAGGCTTCCGACGATAGCTCCACACGAGGAGAGTCAAAAACCCTCCGGTCAAGGCGAGAACGACTAAAGAGGTGGGATCATTCCACCGGGTCAAAAGTGGGATCTGGTTGTAAGAATAGTCGGCGGAAAAGACGGCCGGCCAGAAGAAAAGACCGATCGACTGGAAACATACCTTCAAAGCGGTCAGGACTCGCACCCATGAGGTGGCATGCGCCAGTGGGTTTACGACGAAAGAAACCTCCTCCAACGTGATTCCTCGCAGCACAAAAAAGCGGATCGTGAGGAACCCCATAGTGAGGGCAAGATAGCCGGCATAGACTTTCCAAAAGCCATGACGGAGCTGCGCCAAAAAGCCTTTCAGACTCCCCTGGGAAAAGTAAATCAGATCCGTCAACAGGGCCACTCCCAGCCACGTAATTCCGTTTTCCTTGGATAACATCGCCAGAAAATAAAACAGCAAGGAAAGCAGATAAGGCTTGTTGGAATGGGATTCATCATGACGCATCCGGACAAAGTAGTACAGGGCGAGGATGAGAAAAAGTGCGGCCTGGGCATCAGCACGACCGCTGATGTAAGTGATGGCTTCAACCTGGATAGGGTGGACGGCAAACAAGAGGCTGACAAAGAAAGCTGTAAACCGGGGTTTTGGAATCAACAGACTAACCATCCAGAAAATGACAACGCAAATCAACACGTGCAACAGGCGATTGAAGATCTGGAAGCCATTGGGATCAAGTTGGCTGATCCAATAATTAAGTCCCGAGGTGAGGGCTGTTAAAGGTCGATACAGGCCAACAACGTCTCCGGTGTCAACAAACGGAGAGGAAAAGAATTTGAGAAAGCTGCCTGGGCTCTGAATCATCTTGTTTGGAACAATCACGACCAGGTCATCCAGCACAAAATGATGGCCCCAGCTGTTGATGCTGCAAAAGAGGGCAGCCGAGACAACAATCCATTCGGGGCGTAACAACCTTTGGGCCAAAAACGGTTTTGTGGCGGATTTTTTGCGCGGGGGGTCAGGGAGGGAGCGGGCTTTTTGTTTCATAATCTTGGAGTAGGGTTACCCAATCACGCTCCAGCCGCCTGGGACGGGCGAATGAACACGCCGAGTTGAAGTGACAGTCATCAAAGAGCACCCATATACCCGAAATGAGTCAATGATAATAAATTCAGATTGAGGGCGCACGCTCATTCAACATTTCATGATTCTATCCGGTCGCGTCGGTTAACGGTGGAGACCCAAAGTGCGGTCTCGAGTGGATGATGATGGGGCTATTTTTTGTAAAAGCAATTCTAAGTTGTGTCTGGCTGCTCTGTTTCCCGGATCGATCTCAAGGGCCCGGTTGTACTCGCTGATCGCTTCCTCGGTTTTGCCTGCGAGGTAAAATACATTGCCTTTATTGAAATGCGCTGAGGAATTTGAGGGGTCATGTTGGATGATCCAATCAAACTGTTCAAAAGCCCCCGCCAGGTTGCCCTGGGCTCCCAGGGTCAAGCCAATATTGGTGCGGATGGATTCCGGGTCATTGGGACCCCACGCCAGGGCGCGTTGAAAGTAGCCGATGGCCTCCTGGAGTTTCCCTTCGCGTGCCAACAACCCCCCCATATCGTTAAGCAAATCAGGCTGGTTAGGGTAGATGGAGAGGGCCATGGAATACTGTTTTCTGGCCTCAGCAAACTCGTTTCGAGAGAAGTACTGTTCGCCCAAGTAGCCATGCATCTTGACGCTCTGGGAGAAATGGCGGACCGCCCGAAGGTATAGTGTGAATTGATCCTGCCAATCCCCGTTACGGACCACGGTCCTCCCGGCGAGCACCAGAAGGGTGACCACCCCCATCGCCCGAACTGTGTTTTTCCAAGCTGAGGTTCGGGCCACTCCCTCCAAATAGGCCCAGGCGAATCCCGCTGAAAGACAGAAGCCTAAAGCCGGCATGTAAAGCATTCGATCCGCACGGTTCGTACCGATGAGCACGAATAGATTGCTGACAATGGAGTACGTGATGACGAAATAGCTCAGGCAGAAGAAAAGGTTTGAAGACCGCTTGTAACTCCAAACCAGAAGGGCTAGAAAAGCAGCGGTCAGCAGGAGGGTGACGAGACCGGCAAGACTCGCCCATCGGTCGACCACCGGAATCTGGTTGAATGAGTAGTCAGGCGAAAAATGAAGGGGGAAGAGTAGAAGAGCAATGGACTGGAAGAATATCTTCAAAGAAGTGAGGAGTCGACCCGCAAGGCCGGCCGAGATCAGGGGGTTGACCAGGAACTTGGTGGGAGTGATCGCGATGCCGCGGAAGACAGCAAAACGCAGGCCAAGGTAGGCCAGGGTGATGAGGAGGTACCCCGAGTAGACCCTCCAGAAATCTCCCCGGAGGCGCCCCAAGAAGCTTGCGATGTTCCCGCGCGAGAAATAGACCCACTCTGTGAGTAACACGACCCCCAGCCAAGTCACAGCACTCTCCTTGGACAAGAGAGCGAGAAAGTAGAGAGCTGCCGAGGTCAGGTAGGGAAAAAGCGGTGAGGCTGCCTGCCTCATCCGGATAAAACTCAGCCAGGCAAAGACGAACAGAAGCATGGCGAGAGCATCGGCACGGCCGCTGATGTAAGTGATGGCTTCGGTCTGGATCGGGTGCACGGCGAACAACAGGCTCGTCACAAAGGCGACTGTAGGCCGAGCCGGAATCAGCCGCCGCACCGTCCAGAAGATCCCCAGGCAGGTCAGGAGGTGAAGCAGCCTGTTGAAAGGATGAAAGCTATCGGGCTGCGCCCCACTGATCCAGTAATTGAGTGCCAGCGTGAATGCCGTCAGCGGCCGATAGAGATCCAAGGTCACGCTGGGAAAATGTACAAAAGGGGAGTTGAAGATCTGAAGGAGATGGCCGGGATTCTGAATGACGGGGTTGTGAACAATGTAATCCAAATCATCCATCACAAATTGATGGCCCCAACTGTTGATGTCGCACAGAAGAGCTGCCGCCACAATGATCCATTCTCTATGAAAAGCTCTCTCTCCCGAGGGGAGGGGATTCAATTTTGCAGGTTTCGGTCGACCCTTGGGTTTGGCGGACTTCGCTTTCATATCAATTCAATCGGCATCAGTGTTTCAAGGTAGCTGGATTGGCCTTCTGAAGCAAGCGGTTGAGATTTGTTCGGGCCAATGTATAGCTGGGGTCAATCTCCAAGGTGTGATTGTATTCGATGATTGCTTCCCCAATCCTGTTCTGGGCCACCAGGGTGTTGGCTTTATTGAAATGCGCGTCGGCGTTCCCCGGGTACTGCTGGAGAATAAGATCATATTGAGCAATCGCCTCGGGCAGGTCACCGTGAGCCTTTAAGGCCAACCCGTAATTTTTCCGGATGACTGGGTTCTCGGGCGACAGAGAAACGGCTCGGTTCAAATAAGTGATCGCCTCCTCAGACCTGCCTTCCCGGCTGAACAGGCTTCCCATATTGTTGAGGAGATCCGGATAGTCGGGCTTGATGGTCTCCGCAATCTGATACTGTTCGAGGGCAGGTTTCAACTCGCCGCGCGAGAAGTATTGTGCCCCCAGATTGTTGTGGGCCTTGGCACTGCGGGGGGCGTCACGGACGGTTTGAAAATAGAGAGTGAATTCACTGAACCAGATCCGGTTTCTGAAAATGGTCCTCGTGGCAAGCAGAATGAGGATCAATGCCAACGCCAGGTATGATGCCTTCTTGAACCAAGCTCCTCGAACCCGCTCCATGATTCGCACGAATCCGATTCCACCCAGCAGGAAAATACCCAGGGACGGCAGGTAGAGGAGCCGATCCGCACGGATCGTGCCGATTGGAATCAGGAGATTGCTGACGAGGAAATACGTGGTGAGGAAAAAGCCCAGGCCAAAAAAGATGTGGGAGGCCCGGCGGTAGCTCCACACCAGCAGAAAAAGAAGAATACCGGTCAGAACCAGGATGGCCAGAGTTGCCGGATTCCATGCCGGGGAACTCAGCGGGATCTCATTGTAGGAGTAATCCGCGGAAAGATGGATGGGCCAGAGCAGCAGACCGAGGGATTGAAACAGAATCTTCAGGGCAGTGAAAATGCGCACGGGTGAAGTCACATGCGCCAGCGGGTTGTCCAGAAACGTGACCGCCACCCTCGAGATTTCTTTCAAGGCATAAAAACGCAGAGCGAGATAAGCCGCAGTGACGACCAGGTAGCCGGCATACCACTTCGTAAAATGCTCCTTCACATGGGTCCAGAAGGTCTTGAAGTCGCGGTCCGAGAAAAAAACAAATTCAGTCAATAAAGCGACCCCCAGCCAGGTGATGGCACTTTCCTTTGAGAGGAGGGCAAGAAAATAGAAGATCAAGGAGAGCCCATAAGAGCCCCTCTCTACGGAGGTTCTGGCGCGAATGAAAAAAAGCCAGGCAAAGACGAAAAGGACCATAACCAGGGAATCACTGCGTCCGCTCATGTATGTGATGGCCTCGGTTTGGATGGGGTGCACGGCGAACAGCAGGGCCGTCACACCCGCGACGGTGGGATCTGAAATCAACCGCCGCACCACCCACAGTATCCCCAGGCAAGCCAGCACGTGCAGCAGCCGATTGACCGCGTGAAACCCGTCCGGACTGAGACCTGTGATCCAATCATTAAGTGCAAAGCTCAGCGTGGTCAGCGGCCGATACAGGCCGCTCGGCATTCCATAAAGGAAATTATAAGGAGACAAAAAGATTTCAAATAAGCGGTGGGGGTCTCTGATGAGCGGATTCCTAACGATCCGGCTCAAGTCATCCATGACAAATTGATGTCCCCAACTGTTCCAGTCACAAACCAGGGCCGCCAGAATGACGAGAAGTTCCCACTGGCGGAATCTGTCAAGGAAGGGTTTTGTGGGGGGTTGGGCTCTCGATGTATGACGGGTTTCCCGCGAGGTTTTGACTCTCATGCTCGTGATCTTTTAAGTTCTACCCTCTCCCGCATCTGAGAAATGAGGCAACGTGATAATACGGGTGGCTCTGAGACGAGCGCAACAGGTTTCTATCAGGTCTTTGAAGGGGTCATGATCTTCCTTTGGGGTTGGCCAGGTTGAGTTCGGACCTGAGGGAGGAAGCGTCGTTCTCTTCTTGATCGTGACTTGGTTGGTGTTGATCAGATTTCATATCTTCTGGTTCCGTTGAAGTCGTTCCCGGCCAACCTGCATGAATCGGCGTCCTCAACCAATCTGCAGACAGGGACTTCACGGAGATCCAGAATCTCCTTGAGTTCCGCCCAGTCGTATTGCACACTAAGTCCTGCGACGCCCTTCCAACGAAGTTCGGCCTGACCAACATTATTGGCCTTGCGGGGTTCTTCGTATTTGTGGGACTAAAAACCAAACAACCGGGACATCGGAAGAGGGCCGCCCCTCCCAGCCCCCCCTCGGGCCTGCCGGGTCACCCCCGAAAGAACGATCGAAATATAGGACTGCTTCGGTTGGTGGAGCGTCACCCCTATGGCTTGCTCTTCCTGTTCATCTGTCTCGCGTACGTGGGCACGCTGACCGATACTGCCTTTGACTGGATCAGCGATGGCCAAGTGATGTTCGACACGGCCGTCAGTCTCCACGAGTTCGGAGAATTGGGAATCAGCCCGGACGTTGTCGATCCCAATACGGGCGTCAACGGGACAACAGACTATTTTGGAAAATATGGACTGGGGCTTTCGTTGGTCGAGCAACTGCCGCTGCTGATGGTCCCTCTTGTTGAAAAAGCATTCGGCGAGGGCAGAAGTAATGTTCTGTTTGCGATGATGAACCTGCTCATCACAGCCCTCACGGCCCTGCTGGTTGCGTTGTGTATGCGTGACCTTGGATATCGATTCAAGTCCTGCGCCCTGGCAGCCGTGGGTTTTGCATGGGGTACCCCTGCCTGGCCGTACACGTCGTATGATTTTAGCGAACCCCTTCAAGCCCTCTGCGTGGTGGCGGCGTTCTGGTTTGTCCTGCGCGCAGCGAGAACGCAACCCTCCTCAAGAATCTACCTGGTCCTGTCGGGATTTGCTCTGGGATATGCGGTCTTCACAAAAGCCCTGCTGCTCATCCTGATCCCGAGCT
Organism: Terriglobia bacterium; assembly: GCA_041494885.1. Classification (GTDB taxonomy): domain Bacteria; phylum Acidobacteriota; class Terriglobia; order JAIQFV01; family JAIQFV01; genus JAIQFV01. Next base: position 56,084 of record JBGQBO010000005.1, on the reverse strand, counting down.
ATGGGCTTTATCTTTGGATGCGACCTGATGCTTCGCAGAGGCAAAGGCTTCATAGCCTCGGATGGTTTGTGCTCCCCCTTGTATTTTGGGCGGGGACGATGGGGGCCTTGAATCTTCATCGGTTCGGGTCCATTTTTGAATTTGGTTATGGGGGTGAGACGACCCGATTCACCACCCCGTTGTTGACCGGGTTGTACGGCTTACTGGCGAGTCCGACCAAGGGGCTCATCTTTTACGCGCCCCTTGCCCTCCTGGTTCCCTGGTCTCTTATGAAATTCCGCAAGAGTCATTCCAGGGAGCTGGTGTTTTTTCTCTCGACCCTTGGGTTGATTGTGCTCGTCAATTCGAAGTGGTGGTCCTGGGAGGGAGGTATTTCGTGGGGCCCCCGTTTGCTCATGCCCGTCATTCCTCTCCTGACGATCTGTGCTGCCATGACCCTGGAATCCGGGAAGTGGCCGCTGCGGCTGTTCGGCGTTTGCGTCGCGGCCGGGGCCCTCGTGAACCTGCTCGCCGTGCTGATGCATTTTCTGGTCTGGGTGAATGCCGTGGGCGCAAACTCAACGCGCCTTCCGTTGGATGTTCCCGGTCGTCCGGCCTACGAATATGTTGAACACGATGGGAAGCGGTGGTTTCGCCCTTATAACGCAATGTGGTATGTTCCCTCGTTGAGCCCGATTCGCGGACATGCCTGGTTGCTGCGTCTTCGCTTCCTCGGTGAACCTTTTTCACTCCATCAACTCGACGCCCGCCCTCCGGCCACACTGCCAAGGGTGAGTTTTCCTCCTGTCGAGATTGATTTTGCGCTTTTAAAAAATGAGTTCTCACTCTCCCATCTTCGATCGGCGCATTTTTGGTTATACGAACTGTTGTCACGTCATCCCCGTGAGGCGATCTTTACTTATTCGGTGTACGGGATCTCGATCGAACGGCAAGGGGATCGGGCCGTGGCAAAGGGAAATCTCGAACGGGCCATCGAGTGCTACACGAGGGCAACCCAACTGGTGCCGAACTATGCCAGGCCGGTGCTGAAGCTGTCGCGGCTTCAGATGGAACAGGGAAGGGTCCGGGAGGCCGCCAATCCACTGTTGCAATATCTAACACGGGGGGTGGAGAATCGGGAAGAAGAGCGGGTGATCCGCTTGCAGTTGGCGCAGGTTTACGAACGGGCGGGATATTGGGATGCAGCCCTGGAACAATACCGAACTTACCTGACGCTGGGGCCGAGCGAGGAAAATCGAATCGCCACCGAACGGCATATGACTGCCCTGGAGACGAGGCATCCATGAGGCTCAGCAAGGTGCCTCTGCGTTACCTCTGGAACAATGGGAAAACCTCTGCCGTCGATTGCGACCCCTTGAATGATTATTAAATCCACATGACCCCGGGATCAAAAGCAAAGCGTATTCAAAAGCGCGGCACAGACGTTGTGGCGGACGTTCGCTCCGACACGAGTCGCCCGGGGGCCGGACCGCCCGTACGAGCCACGGGCGTCTTCAGGGTCTTACAGAATCAGAACCTGGCGCTCTTCCTTCTGATTTGCATTGTGTACCTTTGCACCCTGACCGACAAAGCCTTCGACTGGATCACCGATGGCCAGGTGATGTTCGACACCGCAGTCGGTTTGCACGAGTTCGGAGAACTGGGGATCAGTCCCGAACCGATCCAGGAACTTTCCGGGCGGAGTGACGCTCCCGAACACTTTGGGAAATACGGCCTCGGGCTGTCAATCGTGGAGCAGGTCCCGCTCTTACTGGTGACGCCGGTCGAAAAAATCTTCGGTGAGGGAAGAAGCAATGTTCTCTTTCCCATGATGAACATGCTCCTCACCGCGCTGACTGCCTTGCTGGTGGCGCTCTGCTTGCGGGATTTGGGATTTCGGTCCGGAACGCGATGGTGGGCAGCCCTGGGATTTGCCTTTGCGACTCCTGCGTGGCCTTATGTCTCCTACGATTTCAGTGAACCCTTGCAGGCCTTGTGCCTGGTGGCGGCCTTCTGGCTTGTCCTGCACGGAACGAGAGCCCTTACGCGCTCCTTCCTCTGGATGGCCGCGGCAGGGTTCACCCTGGGGTTTGCGGTTCTGACGAAAGAGCAGCTTGTCATTCTGATCCCTGTTTACGCCCTTTACCTCTGGATGACCCTTTCCGGCTCCGGGCGGGAGAAACGTCGTCTCTTTGGATGGTTCATGCTCCCCATCATCTTGTGGGGAGGAGTGATTGCCGCGCTCAATCTCTATCGTTTCACCTCGATATTCGCGACCGGTTATGTGCGTGCCGGTTCAAAATTCACCACGCCCTTGCTGAGCGGCCTGTATGGCCTATTGCTCAGCCCCAACAAAGGAATCATCTTTTACGCGCCCCTCAGTATTTTGGTTCCATGGTCTCTATGGCGGCTGCGCAAGAGCAATCCCCGGGAGCTGACCTTCTTTACGGGGATGTTTCTAATACAGATTGTTCTGGTGGCGAAATGGATCTCTTGGGAAGGGGGGGCGTCCTGGGGGCCGCGCTTGCTCATTCCCCTCATCCCGTTGATGGTGATTTGCGCCGCCATGCTGCTGGAGTCCGTGCGCAGGTCGTTGCCCGCTTTTGCAAGCTGCATGATGGTCGGAGTTCTAATCAACCTTCTCGGGGTTTCTGTAAATTTTCTCGTCTGGTTGAATGCGGTCGATACAAACCAAGTTCGTCTTCCCTTGCAGATTCAGGGGCGCCCCACGAGAGAGTACATGGAACACGACGGGAAGCACTGGTTCCGACCGTACACGGCAACGAACTTTGTCCCTGCCCTGAGCCCCATTCTGGGTCACGCATGGCTCTTGAGACTGCGGTATTTCGATGTTCCGTTCTCGCTGAAAGCTTTGGAGGAGGGCTCTCTGAGTTCGCCCGTGGTGTCCTATCCTCCCATTGAGATGAACTTCACGTTGTCGAAGGATCCGTTCTTTCGTTCACAGTTGCGGTCAGCCCATTTTTGGTTATACGAAGCCTTGACCCACCAACCCCGTGACGAAATCTTTACGTACCCCGTTTATGGAATCTCGATTGAGCGCCAGGGGGACCGGGCGGTGGCAAAGGGCGATCGGGACCGGGCCATGCGGTGTTTTTCCCGGGCAGTCAGCTTGGTGCCGAATTATGTAAGTCCGGCGCTGAAGCTGTCGCGATTGCTGGTGGAAGGGGGAGCGTCCCGCGAGGCGCAGGATGTGCTTCTCCGCTTTTTGTCCCAGCCGTACCGCCATCCTGATCAAGAAAGGGCCGCGCGTCTGGAATTGGCGCAACTTTATGAGAGCGCCGGATATCGTGAGGCCGCCCTGCAGGAATATCGCAGTTATCTTGCCCTCCAGCCCAGCGAAGAGAACCGTAGAGCCATTGAAAGACACATAACGGAGTTGACGAGGGTCCTTCGATAGTTTGACTTGCGATGGCGTGAAGCTCCGTCACCCCGCCGTATTGAAGTGGGAGGGTCCTGTTCGCTTATAAGAAGAACATTGAGGTGCATCGTGGGGAGAAAGCGTTCATTGGAGGGCATGAACCGCCCGATATTTGAAGTTTTTCTGGATTGTGCTTGAGAGTTTTTGCTATGATGAAGGCTGTCGGGTTGAGTCACCAGGAGTAGTTTGCAAAGATCCTTTCCCCCGGATTTTCACCAGGCCCCCTATCGCTAACCAGTTTGGATGAAGAGTTCCGGGCATTTTGGATCATGATGGCTCGTGGTGCATTGTTTCCCATTGTGGTCGATGATTACCCCAAACCGTTTGTGTCAAAAGCTGGGAGATGAATATGAAACGCAAAGCATTGATCAGCGGCATAACGGGCCAAGACGGGTCTTACCTGGCAGAATTACTTTTGGAAAAGGACTATGAAGTCCACGGGATTGTGCGGCGCGTGGCTATTGAAGATCCGGAACATCGACTTTGGCGTATCAAGAACATTCTAGGAGACATCGAACTCCATCCCGCATCGATGGAAAGCTTTCCCAGTGTTTATCGGGTGATGGGCAGCGTAAAACCTGACGAGGTGTACCATTTGGCGGCACAAAGCTTTGTCAACTACTCATTCGAAGATGAGTTTTCCACATTGAACACCAATATCAATGGAACACATTATATGCTCTCCTCCGTTCGCGAGGTCGTTCCCCAAGCGCGCTTCTATTTTGCGGGTTCAAGCGAGATGTTCGGGGAATCAGGGGTAAGTCCACAAAACGAGCAGACGCCCTTCCATCCCCGCTCTGCGTACGGAATATCCAAGGTGGCCGGGTTCGATCTCACGAGGAATTACAGGGAGGCTTATCGAATGCATGCCTCGAATGGCATTCTGTTTAATCATGAAAGTCCGCGGAGGGGATATGAGTTTGTCACTCGCAAGATCACCTCTCACGCAGCGCGGATCAAACTGAGCTTGGCCAAAGAGTTAAGACTGGGCAACCTCGAAGCCCGTCGCGACTGGGGAGACGCGGCGCATTACGTCCATGCCATGTGGCTGATGCTGCAGCAGGAACATCCTGACGATTATGTCATAGCAACCGGGGAAACCCATTCGGTCCGGGAGTTTTTGGACGTTGCATTTGGCCACCTCGGGCTTGACTACCGGGATTACGTGGTCGTGGATCCAAACTTGCACCGGCCCGCCGAGATTAGTCTCCTGCTGGGGGATTGCACCAAGGCAAAGGTGCGGCTGGGATGGAACTATCAACAGTCGTTTTCCAGCCTGGTGCATAGGATGGTGGATTTCGATTTTGAATATTACAGTAGAGTCGTCCATCGGCCGGAGAAGACTGAGGCAGCCACACAGACTTGAAATCTGAATGAACATATTTGAAATTTCTTCCGTTCCGCTTTGCGTTGGGGTAGAAGATTTCCGGCCTCCGGCTTCAGCCGAGTGAAGGCATTTTCCCCTCTCCCCAGGATTCTTCGCCACGATCCACCGGGACCGAATACTCAACGGGATGAAGGTTTGGTTCCCTCGGCTGAGGGCATGGCCGTCATGTGTACAAGTGCAGGTCCCATCGTCAAAATTGGAAGGCGAGAGCTACCTTTTGTTTTTTCAAGATTAGCTCCTTGGCGGGTTCCGCCCGGACGACTTATGTTTTACAAGAGGCCCATCACCTTTTTGTAAACATTCAGCATTTGTCGAGCAGATTGTTCCCAGGAGAACTTCTTGCTTTGATCGATGGCACGCTCGGAAAGTTCTTGCCGGAGCGTCTTGTCCTCAAGCAATCGTTGCAGAGCGTTTTGGATCTGACCCTCATCCTCAGGATCCACGAGCAGGGCCGCATCTCCAGCCACTTCAGGGAGTGAGGAGCGGTTCGATGTGATGGTTGGAGCTCCGCACGCCATGGCTTCCACCACCGGAAGGCCAAACCCTTCATAGAGCGAGGGGAAAACAAAAACGGTGGCGCCGGCGTAAAGGGGCGGTAGATCCTGATCATTGACATATCCGGTAAAGAGGACGCGGTCTTTCATCCCTTCTTGGGTAACGAATTCATATAACGGATCACTCAACCAGCCGCGCTCGCCAACGATGACGAGTTTGTGTTTGAGCCCGCGCTGCTCTAATGCGCGGAACGCTGAAACAAGGCGCAAAATGTTTTTGCGGGGCTCGGTTGTGCCGACCGAAAGGATGTAGTCTCCGTCGATCCCGTGGGCCCGCTTGACGCGCTCAATCTCTTCTCGGGGGATTTCAGGGTGAAAACGCTCATCGGCGGCCCCGTAAATGACAGTGATGCGATCATCCGGCACATGCAGAAACCTCTGAAAATCACGCCGCGATTGCTCGGAGATCGCGATAATGGCCGCAGCGTGGCGGGCAGCCTGGTGTAAGGCACGATTCACCAGATTATAGTTAGCCTGGGTGTGCAGTTCGGGGAAGAGGTAGATGGTTGTGTCGAAAAGCGTAAACACCAGCCGGCTCCTCTCAACCAATGGGGCGACATGCGCGTTGCTGTGGACGATATCCACGCTGCCCCACAAGGCCTCCGCTTCTCGCCCGCCCTGGCCGAGCTTGTGTCGCAGAAGAAAATCGGGGCCTCGGGGGAGGTTAAGCTCAAAATTGGGCGAGTCTGGGATGTGTGCTTGGCGCCAGCCGCGAGGGAAGCGGTGATAGAAGAAAGAGTAAACAAGGAACTGATCGTCGGTGGCAAGCCGGGCCAGACCCTTCAGCAGGCCTAGCGCATAGGATCCCAGGCCGGTTCGCCGGCCAAGCGAGTGACTGATGTCAAAGCCTATTCTCATAAGCTCATTTGAAATTACTCGGAATCATGAATGATGTTCATTGCAATCCCTTCCTTGGCGTCTCAGCGGTGAAGGAAGGAATTTGTGACCTCGCTCATGCGGTCACACACTTTATCCCAAGTGTAATAGGCCAGGACTTTTTGCCTGCCGGCCTCGCCGAGGGAGTGCCGGCGGGAGGGATCACTGAGAAGATCGGCAATCCGAGAGGCCAGACCTGCGATATCGCCGAATTGAACCAGTAGCCCGTCACGGCCATCCGAAATGACGTATGGAATGCCTCCCGCCTCGGCGCCGATAACGGGTTTGCCATAGAGCCAAGCTTCGAGAAAGACGACTCCAAAGGAGTCGGCGCTGGATGGAAGAGCAAAAACATCGCATGCGTCGAGAGCGTCCTTTTTAGTTTCGTCATCCACGAAGCCCAGCAAAAGAGTCCGCTCATACACGGAGGGGCGTTGAGAGAGGAAGTAGTCCTCGAATTTATCGGTGAGCTGTCCGATCAGCACAAGTTTTGCTGGGTTTCCAATTGCCCAGAGCTTCTTCATGGCTTCAACGAGGTCGATGGTTCCTTTGGGAGCGGTCAGCGTGGAAACGTGAAGCACAATTGGGCCGTCGATGTGAAAGCGATCGCGAAACCGTTTTCCCTGCCCTCCGGCGAGTTCCAGGAGATCCACACCCACGCCCACTGTGTGGAGTTTGTGGAAATCGATTCCTTTGGCAACAAGTGCTCGATTTTCCGCTTCGGTTGCCGTGATGATGGCATCCGCTCGCTTCATCAATTTGATCTGCTCGCCGTCAAGGTAACCACGAAGGGATTTGTTTCCCCGCACGCCGGTATGGATCAACGGGACGGCGACCCAGGGGATGCCGGAATGGCGGGCCAGCCAGGCAGCCGGATAGATCAGGTGGGTATGAGGCAGCACGCCGGCGATCACGAGGTCGAAGTGAGGGCGGCGGACAAAAATCTCCCTGAGGTAACCGGGAAGCAAGACGGAGGGATATCCAAAAAGGAGCCGGATTGGATCTATCGGCAATAAGCTTAAACCTCCCAGAACCTTATACTGGAAAGCGATGTTCATCACAGGGAACCGGTGGATCTCGATTCCGTCAACCTTATCGACACCTGCCGGGAGACGTTTCTTCCACGGCTTATGATACGACTCCGGGTCCCAGGCATCGGTGGTAAAGATCGTGACGTGATGCCCCTCGCTTACCGAGCGCCGGGCGAAATGGTAGAATAGACGCTCTGACCCCCCGGGATGGGGCCAGAAACGGTGAACCACGTAAAGAATTCTTTTCTGTTGCGGTTCCACTTTGATGCGAGTTGGGTTGACTTTTGAGGATGCTGCGAACAAACTATATCATGATCTTGGGCCAGAAGCACAGAAGATTAGCTCACGGTTTGATTTTGAGTTGTTCAGGTCGAGGAAAGTAAAATAGTTGACCAATCCTTGCCTGAAACCCACTGCCTATTTGCTGCGGAAATGCCGCGGTTCTGAATCACAATACTCCAAGTTTTAGATGGCCTCGAGATGGGACTTCTCGGATCATGAATAAAGCCTCATTTGAACTAGGGAATGATGTGGACGTGGATGATCTCATGGCCCACATCCGCGAAACTGTCAATAGTCGCAAAGGAACAATGCCCAAACCGTCGGCAAGCTCGGGGATCCCCCAAAGGATCAATTCAAACGAAGTCGATGAGATCCTTCAGGAGATAAGTCGAGGAGGCGTTTATGTTGATGCCATAAATCAAATCCCCTTAAAAACCAGCGGTTGGAAGCGAAGAATTGAACGTCCTTTCAAGAAATTCTTGAAGTGGCTGGTCCATTGGAATACCAAATCACAGGCCGAATTCAACCGCTCCCTGACACGCTCGCTCGGTTTGATCACCCAACACTTGCAGGTCGCGCAAACCAACCTGGGTGCGATGCAGGAACTGATACAAAGTGAAACTGATCGCATGAGCAAGGCTTCTTCGCACACTGACGAGGAGTTGGGGAGGTTATCAAGAGGCCTTGACTCCCTTGATGAGCGAGTCAATGCAGAATCTCAGCGAGTGAAAAGTCTCGAACGCATGGTGAATGAAGGGTCTGCTGGGTTGCGAAAGGCCATCGAAGAAATTAAACAGGAAGATCTCCAGCGGACCAACATCGACAGACTTCGATTGACAAAAGCTATTGAGTCCATTGAGAAACGATTTGAAGATGCCCGTATTCATTCGTTCAGTTTGCATGATCAGTCGTTTGACTACCTTGGCTTTGAGGAGCGATTTCGAGGATCACTGGTTGAGATTAAACACCGCCAGGAAGCCTATCTTGACCTCTTTCTTGAGAAGAAGAATGTGTTGGACTTGGGTTGCGGACGGGGGGAGTTTGTCGAATTGCTTTCAGAAAGAGGCATCCCGGTGACCGGCGTTGAGAAGTTTAAACAGTCGGTTGAGTTCTGCCGCAACCGCGGCCTTCAGGTCGAACACGCAGATATGTTTGAATATCTCAGCAGTTTGCTTGACAGATGCCTCGACGGAGTATTTACCGCTCAAGTGGTTGAACATCTTCCCCCTGCTCTTATCTTAAAGCTCTTTCGTCTCTGTGGAGCAAAAATGAAGACGGGGGGAATAATGGTCGTTGAAACTGTGAACACAAACTGCGTCGAGGCTTTGTGCAACTTCTACCTGGATCCCACTCACGTTCGCCCCCTGCCTCCCGCGATGTTAAGGTTTATGGTGGAGCAAAGCCCCTTCAAAGTTCGATCACTGAGGTTTAGTTCACCCCTTCCAGGGAATAATGTGGGCAGGATATTAGAGGTGGAGGCGGAGTTGCCACAAGAAGTCAATGTATATCAAGACTATGCCGTCGTTGCTGTTAGAGTATAGAGCGGGCTCATCAATCTAATCCGAAGATAAAGCTGGCTGCGGGGAAGATCAAGTTGTACATGATTGAGCGATGGACAACACCAGTCCTGAAACAACATTGTCTTTTAGATCCATGCAAATGGGCCGTAAGGAGCTAAAAGTAGTGAAAAACCGAAAAGTTTGTTTGATTCTCCTTGCTTTGGCTTGCCTCATGTACTCCGGATGCGGCAGGCCCACCCCTGAAAAGCGGCAACCTGCCCAACTAAGACCGGTTTTGGCTGCAGGGTTTAATGTTGCGTGGACGAACCCTCAAATACCCTCACTGATGCAACCCGGCAAAGAACACAAGATAGAAGTTACGATCCAAAACACTGGCACTGACACGTGGTCATCGACGGCGAAAGGTCGGGCGCCAGTCAACATCTCATATCATTGGTTTCCGGCGAAAGGAGACAGCCCGGTTATATTTGATGGTCATAGGACGCCATTCCCGCATGAGCTCGCTCCTGGGGGGAGGATTACAGTGAATAACGTTCTGGTAGTTGCCCCCCCAGTTCCCGGCTCATACCGTCTCCAGGTGTCGCTTGTCCAGGAAGGGGTGGCGTGGTTTGAGAATAAGGGAGCAAGTACACTGACAGTGCCAGTAAGTGTGCGCTGAGTTTTGACTTTCAGTCCAAGGATAAGCATCACTACTCGACTTATTTGTTTTCGAGTAGAGATTCAAGACATTTATTTCGGGACATCGGTCGTCCTCTTAAGGGATTACTGACTGTGCCCGACACCCCCTTTGACCATTTTCAACTGAGGCAAGACAATGTGTCTTTTACGAAGCTCTCTACAATGGGAACAAGCTACGGGCCAGAGTGATGACTCCAGGACATAGCAGGATTCCCGCTTCATAGGGAATGTCGAAGCACTGAATCATGGGAAAAAGCGCACATCCCACAGTATACATAGTGGTTGTCAGCTGGAATGGGAGGGATCTCCTTCCAGCTTGCCTCGATTCGGTGGGTTTCCAAACGTACCAGGAGAAGAAGGTTTTGGTTGTGGATAATGGGTCGACTGATGGGACCCAATCCATCATCCGTCAGCGCTATCCAGGAGTAGTGTTGATCGAGAATAGCTCCAATCTTGGTTTTTGCAAGGCAAACAACATTGGAGCCGATCATGCCCTCAGGGCCGGAGCGGACTATATTGTCTTATTGAATCAAGATACTGAGGTGGACTCAAGGTGGCTGGAGGAACTTGTTAGGACAGCTGAAGGAGACCGGTCAATTGGAGCGGTCGCCTCCCGGATCCGGTTATACAGCCACAAGGCGCTCATCAATAGTGTCGGTGTTGAAATGAACTATGCCGGGTTGGCGTGGGACCGTGGATTCGGGCGTGTGGATGACGCAAGGTGCATCTGGCCGGACGAAGTCCTTGGTGTGACGGGATGCGCCATGCTCTTGAGGGCTGAGATTATTCAACATCTGGGACTTTTCGACTCGCATTACTTTGCCTATTATGAGGATCTCGATCTTTCCGTCCGGCTATGGGAAGCCGGCTACCGGTTAGTATACACACCGCATGCTTTGTTGTATCACCGCTTTTCCGCTTCCTTAGGCAACGAATCTCCCCGGAAAACGCTATTGATAAAAAGCAATCGCTGGAGATTCATTCTTAAACACTTTCCTTTAGGGCCATTACTGACTAAACATGCTCCTGTTCTTATCTTTCTTGAAGTTCGGTTTCTCTTCCGCCTGCTGCGACAACGACACATTTCCTCTTTTTGGCTTTTCGTTCGTTCATACTGTCGAACTCTGCTCGGCTTGCCAAGCATCCTTCGGTACCGATTGTCTTCCAGACGACGTTTGGGCGAGGTTCCCGTGTGGTGGAGGTTCGTCCTCCCGGGCTATAACGAGCCAGGAATATTCATTCCCCGGCTGGATTATCGACAGGTCGAATCCGATGCTGAAGCTGCCACTGAGCGGTTAATTATGGGAGTGAATGACACCTGTCTTGGTGAAGGATGGTTTCATTTGAACTTTCCGGTTGGAGGGACCCCGAACCGTAGGATGATTCCCGCGTTTCGCTGCTTTGGCCGTTCCGCTACCTGCTTCCTTCGTGTTTCTCGGCCGGGCAATTATATTTTGCAGCTTCATGTATCTCATGCTTTTGCAGCTCTTGGCCCCCTACAGCTTAGTATTATGTGCAATGAGAAGGAAGTGGGCAGACTTCCAATTGAGACTTATTGTGGGGAATGGTGGACCCTCCAATTTCCCGTTCAACTAGATAGAGATACAGCCACCATACAGTTGATCGTCGATGGTGTCATTCCAAGAGAGGAGTCCGGGGCACTCTCGGACTTAGGGTTGCGAGTAAATGAAGTGGGCCTAATTCTCCCTGGGTCCTCCTTACTGCGGAGCGTGAATCTGTGGAACCAGTTCACTTGTGCGGAGAAGTTCTCTGCGACAAGCCGGGATCCTTCAATATTACGTGCCTCCCTCTCTGTTGTTGGAGAGCCAGTAATGCTCAACCAAACTTTAGAGCTTGTGATTTCAGCTCAGAATCAAGGCGATACGTTATGGCTGACGCAAGACTCAACAAAGACAATCGGGTATGTGACGATCGGTGCCCAATTGTTTGATGAGTTCGGGGACGCTTTGGGCGAAGCGGGACCACGGGGGACCTTTGACCATTCGGTTTTGCCGGGAGAGTGCCAAGAAGTGAACCTCCGACTTGCTCTGCCAGTCAACTTCTTGAAGGGACGGGTCAAGATAGATCTTGTCGATGAGCAGATTACTTGGTTTGAAGGAGTTGGCTCCAAACCACTGTTTGTAGACCTCCCATGGCAGGCTATAAGCACGTTCACTTGCAAGGTTGGGCAGTAACAAGGCTAAGTGAATTGTCTCATGCTATGTGGGGAATCGAGAGAGGAAGCCGCAGCAGTGAACTTCATTTAGCCGAGAATGATGTGACCAAGTGGTGTTGTTGAGGGTAATGGGTCGGATCACGTTGAGGCATCGCTCTCGAACCGAACTGCGGGGAGCATGGATCTGTATTGAGCGTTTAGGCTATGTCAAAAATACTTTACATCACCCATCGTTTTTGGCCCTATCAAGGTGGTTCAGAACTCCTTTTTTATGAGCTTGCCCGCCGCTCGGCGCGGCAGGGACACGAAGTTACTGTGTTTACGACCGACACGTGGGATATCGAGCATTTCCATCTGCGCGGGAAGAAGCGGTTTGAGAATGTGAAGGAAGAATCTGAGGAAGTCCACATTAGGCGTTTCAGAGTGCGGCACTTCTCTTATCAGCAGCAGTGGATGCGCTGGCTTTCTCGTTTGCCTTTCCGCATATGTCGGCAGTTATTTGGGTATCCTTTTGTTCTCGTTCCCGGCCTGAGTTGGTCGTTAATGACGATGGGGCGGCAATTCGACTTGGTGCACGCGGGAGTTTTTCCCCATACGTATCTCATTGCTTCAGCATACGCCTACTGCCGTCGGCACGGGATTCCGTTCGTGTGCCAGCCGCTGCTGAATCTTGGTGAATTTCACTCGGCAATGCGTAATCCCCGTTTCTTGTCCAGGGAGCAATTGTGGCTGTTGTCTCGAGCAGACGCCATCATCACGATCACGGAGTTTGAAAAGGAAGTTCTGAGTGCCAAGGGTCTTTCTCCCGAGAGGATCACCGTTGCCAGCCCAGGGGTAGCCCCGGAGCAGATACTGGGGGGAGATGGAGAAACGTTTCGTAGACAGCACGGAATTCAGAACCCGATCGTATTGCAGGTGTCGACCCAAACCTTTGACAAGGGTTCGATGACCACAGTCGAGGCACTAAAACTCCTATGGAGAAAGGGCCGGAAGATTACGCTGGTCATGATTGGGCAGCCAATGTCAGACTTTGCCCGGTATATTGATAATCAGTTGCCGGAAATACGAGAGAGAATTCTCGTTCTTGACTATGTTGCCGACGAGGTCAAGAGAAACGCATACGCAGCCTGCGATATGCTAGTGATGCCATCCCGAGCCGATGCCTTTGGGATTGTTTTTCTCGAAGCCTGGATCTATAAAAAGCCAGTCATTGGATGTTTTGCGGGTGGAATTCCACGGGTAATTGACGAGGGGGAGACCGGGTTTTTGATTCCGTTTGGAGATTCTTTTATGCTTTCCGAATATATAGCCATGCTCCTTTCGGATTGTTCGCTGGCAAGGTCTATGGGAGAAAAGGGTTACCAACAAGCCACCCGCAATTATACGTGGGACGAATGCGCCAATCGAGTACAGAATGTGCACGAACGATTGTTAACCGATCCGGGTCAACACCAGGATTTTCATCCTTCCATCTCAGGTCGGGATCGGGCGCAATCAAGAGAACATCGTGAAAATGAATCGAGAGCCATTGATGAACAATCTGAGCTTGCCACGAAGGCCCCTACAGCTAAGCCGAAGTACGACCTGCGCCGGCTAAGAATTGGAATAGACATTAGCCGAACGATTGGTGAGCGAACGGGTGTCGGTTCATATGCCGCACATTTAGTCGAGGCCCTTGCCAAAATCGATAGCGAGAATGAGTACCTTTTGTATCCATATTTTTGGGACTGCTTTCCACCCGACTGGCGAAAGGCGCAGATTCCTCGGAACACTAACTTCCGCCTCTGGACTGAGGATTTACCGCTTGAGGAGGTCCATCGGCGATGGGCCACGGAAGAGAGCGATCGGGTGATCGGGAATGTGGATGTTATGCACAGTACAGCGTACACCGCCCCTGCTCTCAAACGTACACCGTTGATCGTAACAGTCCATGACCTGACGTTTCTAACGCATCCCGAATTTCATCGTTCGGAGAACCGAGACTTCTGTGTCCGCCAGGTGGAACAGGCTATAAAACGTGCCGCCGTAATAATTGCTGATTCTCACAGTACGAAAGCCGATCTTTTGCAGCACTACGATTACCCCGAGGAACGAATCAAGGTTGTGCACCTTGCGGCTGGAAATGCCTTCACACCGAAGCTGAATAAAAGCATTATCTGTGAGACTTTGGCCAAATATGAGATATATCATAATTACGTGCTCTTTGTGGGGAGTTTGGAGCCACGGAAGAATATCACCGCTTTACTTAAAGCTTATATGGGTCTGCCACAGACTATGACGTCGGCTCACCTATTGGTGATAGCCGGAGCCAGCGGGTGGAAGAACGAGGATTTGATTCGTGAAGCCCAGCCCTATTTGGACCGGGGGCAACTCAAGATAATCGGTTATGTTGCGGAAGAGGATCTTGCCGTCCTCTACAGTGCTGCCCGTGTCTTGGTTTACCCATCATGGTATGAAGGGTTTGGGCTGCCCGTGGTTGAGGCGATGGCCTGCGGAGCCCCCGTAATCAGTTCCAATACATCATCGTTGCCTGAAGTGGCGGGTGAGGCCTGCATCTTGATTTCTCCTTCGGATATTGAGGGCCTGAAAGAGGCGTTGACAGCGGTGTTGACCAATCGCGACATGAGACTGGCTCTTCGTGCTAAAAGCTTGAAACAGGCCGCTTGTTTTTCTTGGGACCAGGCCGCCCGAGAAATGCTTTCTGTGTATAGGGAGGTTGCAGACGAGAGTCTGCGATCAAGGGCAGACTGATGGCGGTCTTCATGAAGATGAGCCGAATTCATATGTCACCTGAAGAGCCTTGATAAATGGCAAGATCGTGAATTGCGATCCTCCCCTTTCATAGGGCCTGATTCAGGCGTATGAAAGGCCTTGATGAACAGACAAGGTGTTCCATTTCGTTCCTCAAGTATTCTTCATAAGGCCCAAGTTAATCAGGACATGCGAGCTTGTGGAGGTGCTGTGGGAAGGCCCCCCGCCGTACGTTTCTGGATAGGATTTGAGACGGACTTGAAGGAGTAACGATGAACCGGGATGTTGATCCAACGGAGATGGTAAAAACCCTTGGAATAGATGGTTTATGTGAGAAGGCGGAAGAATACTTTCTGAGAGTCTCCAACCCCCGGGCTTTGATGTCGAAACCGTTCTCAGATCTGATGGAAACGCCTGGTCTTCTCTACAAGATGGGTTTGCTCTTGTCGGGTCTTCGGCTTGGCAAGTCAATGTGTGTCATGGATTTTGGCGCCGGAACCTGCTGGTTCTCAAGGTTGCTTAATCAGCTCCAGTGTTCCACCATCTCAGTTGACCCCTCCAAAACCGCACTGAAGTTAGGTAAGAAGCTCTTCGATGAGATGCCGATATTGGGGGAATACGTATCGCCACCACGATTCGTATTGTTCGACGGTCGACGGATTGACCTCGAGTCTGAATCCGTGGACAGGATCATCAGTTTTGACGCCTTCCACCACGTCCCTAATGAAAGGGATGTTCTTGAAGAGTTTTTCAGAGTGCTCAGGCCTGGCGGAATTGTCGGGTTTTGTGAACCGGGTGCTCATCATTCGAAGGATCCAAAATCCCAATATGAAATGAAGAATTACACTATTCTGGAGAATGATCTCGATTTGAAGACAATAAAGTCCGAGTCAGAAGAAATCGGATTTACGCACATGTCCTTCAAGCTAATGGCATTGCCTGAATTGGAGCTTGAGTTTAGTGAGAACGAGCAGGTGCGCGAGGGAAAAGGGATCTCACAAAGAATCATAGAGCATTTAGTTGTCTCGAATCGCGAATCGAGCGTGTTTTACCTGGTGAAGGGTAAATACATCCCGGACAGCAGGGGATCGTTTGGACTAAAGCACGAAATCAAAGTTGCGGAGACACACTACAAGGCTCGGGCTAATGAAGAAATAATTGTCCCTCTAACTATAACAAATGCCGGATGCGCTAGATGGCTGCATGCCAACACACGCAACATTGGCGTCACAAATATAGGACTTCATCTTTATGATCTAAATATGAACTTGCTGAACCTGGATTTCTGGAGAAGCGACTTCGATCGGGATGTGCAACCAGGGGAGCAAGTAGTTACAGCAATCCTCTTTCGCATCAGTCAAATGGGTCGATTCAAGGTGATGATAGATTTGGTGTCTGAGCAAGTGTGCTGGTTCGAAACCTTAGGCTCTCTACCGGTATTGATAGATATAATTGTGGAATAATCAGGCGGGAGGGTTGGTGTGCAAACCTGCTTGTCCCTTGAGTAGACTCATGAGTGAAAACTAGGTTCGTACCAGAGGCCGTGTGCCTGTAAGGTCGGGCTTTCCGACCCATCCTGGGAAACGCGCTGTGGAGACAATCAACCACACTTTTGGAACCCAACAGTCGGGTGATAACCGATTCCGGATGAGAGAAGGTGTGGGCCGACTTATGGACGCCGCATCATCCCAGCAGCAACTGTTGATGGACTCGATTGGCCCCGTGATTGTTTTTGCTCTGCTGTATTGTGCGTTCTTTTCCCCCGTCATCTTTTCGAATCGCCTTCTGGCTCCAGGCGATGGATACGTGTATTACCTGCCGTTGTACCTCGCTGGCAGAACTGCATGGACTTCCCTGATGTTCTCCGGCTTCCCTTTGGTTGGTGACCCTCAAGCAATGTTTTGTTACCCGCCAGCAATGGTTCTCTCACCATTGAATAACAGTTGGAATGCATTTGTGATCTTGGCCTACGTTCTTGCAAGTTGTTTCACTTTTTGGTTTGTAAGACAGATCACCCAGTCAAGAGTTGGCGGATTAGTAGCGGGGATCATCTACGGGATGAGCGGCTTTTTTATGGTGCACCTGGGCCATACCAGCATTATTCATTCCGCCGTGTGGTTGCCTTTAATTTTATGGGGATTGGAAAACCTGAAAAAGGGAAAGAGCATTGTTTGGTTCTTGGTGAGCTCTGGTGGTATAGGATTGTCATTACTGGGCGGGCATCCCCAGATATCGATTTATTCACTCTTCGTCGGATTTCTTTACATCGTAATGACGGGCGGAGAAGCAGGAAAGGGGCGCTGGCCGTATTATCGTATATCCCTTTTCGTGTTCCTTTGTGGAATAGCTATGGCCGCGATTCAGTTGTTGCCGATGATTGAATTGGCGCGCTACAGCGTGCGCTCTAACGTGAGTGCAGATGTCTTTAACTCTTTCTCGTTGCCCCCAAAACAGCTCATTACCCTGTTCTTCCCATACCTGCTAGGGGCCGTTCCAAGTCCTCTTTATAAAGTAAGATACTTTGGTGCGTGGAATCTAACTGAGTTGACCGGGTATGTGGGCCTGCTTCCTCTTATGTTAAGTTCTATTTCTTTGGTTGGGATAAGAAAAAACCTGCAGGCCCGATTTTGGGGCTTGATTGCGATTGTTTCAATCCTGCTGGTCGTGGGCCCAAGTACACCGTTAGCTCGGGTTTTGTATCATTTACCGGGCGTCAACAGCTTTCGTGTGCCCGCAAGGCATTTTCTTGAGTTTAGTTTTAGTGTGAGCGTCTTAGCGGGCTGTGGAATCGCAATTCTCGGTAAACAGAAACCTTCGGTTCGAGTCGTGTGGGCGGTTCGGCTTGTAATAAGTTTTCTTATCGCTTTTGGGTTGGCGTTGCTCGCAGTCGTGATCGAATATGGAAAAATAGGAAGCCTGGCAATTCGGCAGGGAGTCAACAATTGGGTGGCTGTTCCGTGGCATAACCCTGGCATAATAGTCCCCATCCTAACGTGCTCATTGGTGGCTGCTGTCCTTCTGGTATGGTGCAAATACCCCCAGTGGTACTGCAGCGCCTTGCTCCTGTGTTCACTGATTGTTGACTTGGGATCTTTTGGATGGCTGTGTGAGTGGCATTATCATTCCCCACAGAAATCACAACTTCAGATGTCCGGTGTTTTGGAGAAGTATCAAAGGGCGTTGAATGACAGGCATCAACGAATGTTGTCTTATCGTGGAGGTCAAGGTTCTGCGGAGGAGGGAATGCCAAACCTGAACCTCGTATGGCATCTCCCAAACGTAAGCGGCTACGACCCCTTGATTCTGTCACGATATAACCGTCTTTCGACGGTACAGGCTTGGGGAGGCATTGATGCAGAGGTCCTCAATTCACGAGATCAAACCCTCGATGTTCTTGCGACGCGCTATGTGTTTTTTCCCAAGGGTGCATTGGATGGCAGAGTCACTGTGTCTCGGTTTGGAGTAGGATGGTCTGCCGGAGACCTAACCATCCGTCTCGGCGTTGGATGTGGCGATGGGAAAGCTTCAGAGTTGGATTACAACATTCCCTATGTCACTGCAACGGAAATTGGGGTGGTCAGCAATCTGGGGACATCCACTCAGGTTCCAGAAGGAAGTGGTCTAGTCGAAATCGGACTGGAGGACGAGTCGGGAAGTTTTCAATATATAACATTGCGCGCCGGTGAAGATACTTCCGAGTGGGCGTGGGATCGCGCGGATGTGCAGAAGATCGTTCAGCATAAGCGGGCGAAGGTATTCGATAGTGTTTTGAGAACAGATCTTCCTGGAGGGAAGTTTGAAGGCCATGGATACTATTCAATCCGTCGGTTTGATAGGTATAAAACCATCAAGGGAATCCGACTTCGCTGGATTGGTCCCTGCGGAGTAACTTTAGGTTTGGCAAAGTTAAGTCTGATCGATGAAGTCAAGAACAAATCGTTCGCGGTCAATAGTTTACTATCTGCGCTCGGGGGGGACAATCGTTGGCGTTTGGCAGGCGACTATGAACGAACCATGGTGTATGAAAACACCCGGGCTATGCCCCGAGTATGGCCGGTTTCTAGGGTGTTGAGTTTGCAGCCGGACCAAATCGTGAAAGCGGTTAAAACAAGCCAGTTGCCTGACGGATCCCGATTCGACTGCGGCGACATGGCCCTCATCGAGGAGCCTCTTTCTTGGCAAAATGGCCAAGGAGATAAGGAAGCGAAGATCAGTGTGACGAAAATCATGGAGAACTCGCTCGAATTTGCAGTTGATTCCTACTCCGGAGCATTTCTTGTTCTCAGCGATATTGATTTTCCGGGGTGGGTGGCGACAGTGGATGAAAAGCGCGTGAGAGTGTTTACGACGGATTACGTGTTGCGGGGGATTGGAGTGCCGGCGGGCTCTCATAAGGTTCGATTTGTGTTTCAACCGGTAAGTTTTTACATAGGTGTTGCAATCAGCGCAACATGTCTGGTGATCCTTTTCGGGTTGATAAGTGTTCTGTGGTTGAAGAAAGGGAGCAAGCGTGCGGGGAATGGATGGTGAGCCGGTCGGCTGCCGCGTCCGAGTCACAGCGGCCGAATGGTCGAACGCTGATTGCAAGTTTGATTGTGTATGCTTCGCCGAGGCTGTCAGTGTCCTGTGATCCCTGGTGGAGAACGGTCGAATTGTGATTTGATCTCGCCGGTCGAAGAAGAATGATGTTTCTGTAAGTTGCAGCATAGAGAAAGGTCACATGGAGTCGACCACAATAGATCCGTAGTGACGAATGGCTCATGGACAGCAGGCATTTGGGAGGGAATGAGAACAATCGAATGAAGACTCTTAGCGTCGTCTGCCCAGTATATGAAGAGGTAGAAATTATCGAAATCTTTTATAAAGAGTTGAGGTCCGTTGTCTCCAGCCTGACGGGTTCCTATGAATCAACAATCATCTTCGTCGTCGATCGTGGCGGAGACGGGACGCTTGAGAAGCTCAAGGGAATTGCGAAAGTGGACTCATCCGTCCGGATCCTCGCTCTTTCGTCCCGCTTCGGTCATCAAATGTCGCTGATTGCAGGAATGGACCAATGTGATTCCGATATCGTCATCATGATGGATAGCGACCTGCAACATCCGCCGGCAGTGATTCCGAAAATGCTCGAAGAGTACGAAAGGGGCTTTGAGATTGTTTACACGGTCCGCATAGGTTCATCCAATATTGGTTTTTTCAAGCGTGCCAGTTCGAAGATATTCTACCGACTGATCAATCGAATATCTGACGTGAGAATCAATGAAAGTGCAGCCGACTTTCGCTTGGTCTCGCGGCGGGTGGTGGAAGTGTTCCAAAAGGATATCAGAGAACAGAACCAGTTCTTGCGGGGGCTCTTTGGATGGGTCGGCTTTAAGAGCGTGGAGGTGCCGTTTTATGTGGGAGATCGATTGGCGGGAAGGAGCAAGTACTCTTATGGAAAAATGATGAGGTTGGGGGTCGATGGAATTGTCTCGTTCAGTAAGAGCCCCTTGATTGCGTCCACGTTTGTGGGGTTCATTTTCGCGGCGTTTGGCTTTATCAATGCAGTGTTCACCTTGATCGCGTATCTCAGATATCAAAGTCTCCCATCCGGCTGGACAACTATCGTCATCCTCCTATCGATATTCAGCGGCGTCCAGTTGATCTTTTTGGGGATCATTGGCCAATACATTGGTGCGGTCTTTGACGAAGTCAAACACAGACCGAAATACATTATTGATGAAAAAATAAACTTTGAACAGAAGTAGCGATGTGAAGGCTGGTTGCCATTGTCCTTCCAAATTATCCAGGCCCTTGCTCGTGGGTAAGCATCACCCAAGATGAAGCTCCCGCGATAAAAGCTGTTCACTAACAACTTGAGGAGAACTGTTCCAAGGGAGAGGTGGGAAGGATTACGGGTGGGATCCCAGTGAAGAGCGAATGTGTTGTGTGTGGAGGCGCCGAGTCGAGATCTCGGTATAGCGGAATTCTCGAATGCTGTCGTTGCGGCCATGTCTTTGCGGATTTGAGGTTGACGGACCAGGAGTTTCATGATTTGTATCAGCGAAGCTACTTTTTCGGTGAAGAGTACGGCGATTACATAGCCGACAAGGAGATTATTCAAAGGAATTTCCGGAAGCGATTTCGAGTCTTGCGAGGGTTCCTCGGGAATTTGGGTGAGAAGAGCCTTTTTGAGGTAGGCAGCGCGTACGGTTTTTTTTTGGACATCGTGAGGGATGATTTCAAGAGCGTCTCGGGGATCGATGTCGCCGAAGAAGGAGTTTGCTTCTCCAGAGATGAATTAAAGCTGGATGTGATTCGGGGGGATCTGCTGAACTGTGACTTGGGGGAAAGGAAGTATGATGTTGTCTGTATGTGGGACACCATCGAACATCTAGCCAAACCACAGCGGTACTTGGAGAAGATCGGAAGACATACGGAGAGAGGCGCACTGCTGGCCCTGACAACAGGCGATATCCAGAGTCTGAACGCCCGCCTGAGGAAGGGGAAGTGGCGGTTAATTCACCCTCCGACGCATGTTCATTATTTTTGTAAGGAGACCTTGACCAGGATGCTGGGAAATTATGGTTTTAATATCCTTTATAGCGAACACTGCGGGTTTCATAGGAGCCTGGATAGTATGGCTAATGCGGTCTTGACTCTTCATCACGACAGATCATGGCTTTACGAAGTTTTGAAAACAACCGGTATACTCCGACTCAATGCCTACCTCAATCTATATGACATACTCTATGTAATCGCTAAAAAGGAATGAATGTACGCTGGTCGGGTATGAGCATGCGGCCCAATGACATCGCATCAAGCGCTTATTGGTCACCTGTGGTTCACTCTGAGCAGGGTTTCAGAAGCTGAAGAGAATGCTAAGCAAGGGTGGACTGGGAGGGGTTGACATTCTCCGCGAAGAGATGGGTGGCGCTCCAACAGAGTGAGGGGTATCTCCGCGTCGGCAATCGGCGAAGGGCAAGGAGTTCCTTGGACTTTTTGGAAAGAACGTATCTCAGCCTGGCTACTTTTCTACTGGGTACAACCTTATCCGGCCTGTTGCTAGCGGAGTTGGGGGTATTCAATGGGTACATTGCTGGTGGAGTCGGCCTCGCCGCTGCCGGAAGTTTTCTTTACGCCACGAGAAGGATAGCCACCAGCCCCGCGCGGCCGCATTGGGTCGCGATAGGATTTGTTTTGGCCCTCCTGGCCTATGGGTGGCTTTTCACCCTGCCGCCTTTCGAAATGGTTCTCGGGGGCGTGGATCCGGGGGTGTACGTAAACACAGCAGCTCAAATCCGGGCGTCGGGGGCAATCCTTATCCACGATCCCATCGTGCTCGCAGCCGCAAAAGTGCCAGCACTCAGCAAGACTTTTTTCCCTTGGACGGCGCAGTATTTGATTGGATTTCTTCTTGTCGATGGCGCAGTCAATCCCCACTTCTACCATACTTATCCGGTCCTGCTTGCGTTTGTAGATTCATTTCTCGGCATAAGGGGAGCGCTGCACGTGACACCCCTCCTGGCCCTCCTGGACTTGATGGGCCTGTTCCTGCTGGTACGGCGATGGAGCAATGCAGTCGCCATCCCCCTCTTGACGGCCGCATTGTTTGCCTCCAATGTTTCTTTCGTTTGGTTTTCCCGATACGCAAATTCTGAAGTGTTGGCCTTGCTGTGTTTTCTGTCTGGCCTGTTGGCTTTATCCTTTGCAGAAGAAAGTGCCACCCTTAAGGGCGCGCGAGGATGGGCTATTCTCTCGAGTGTATTCTTGGGTGCGGCTTTCCTGACTCGCGTAGACACGATCTATCTGTTTCCCGCATTGATCATAGGCTGGCTGATGCTCGTTTGGAGAGACAAATTCCGGCTTGCCCTCACTTGGCTTCTGACGCTTGGCCTCCTCATCTTTTGGACATTCATGCATGCGTACAAATTTTCCTTCCCGTACTTTCATGACATGTTTGAGCTTAGCGGGGTTTTGCCCTATCTGCGAAAGCACCTCGTTTTTTCCCTAGTGGTCGGTTTGATTCTTGCAACCCTGTTTTTGGGGTTGACATGCTTATTGAAGAGTGTCGGCCCCGTCAAGCAGAGGACAGGGAAGTGGATTCAGAAGGGACAAGCGTGGGCTTTCCCCGCTGCTGCATTCCTGTTGTTGGGATTGACGATATGCTACTACTTATTCCAGTGGAGAATTCTGGGGTGGTTGGAGTGGTACTGTGGCGTTCCCGTTTTGGCCTTGTCATTTGTGGGGGTCCTATCTTGGTCGAAGGAAGCCAGCAAAGGTTTGACTGTCCCAGTCTGCTTAGCGATGTTTGTTATCGTGGGTCTCACCACTGTTTTTGTTTCCGGGGCGGACCCGAAGGTTGACATTAGACAGTTTTGGGCCTCCCGCCGCCTGCTGGTCTTCGTTTTTCCACTGGTATCTTTTATGGCAGCACACGGTCTCCTGAAGGGAATCCAATGGGTGGGCAAGCTGGGTGGAGTCATATTGGTGCTTATTGCCTTCATCCCGGGAATTTACAACATATATCCCCTGATTCAGTTCCAGATGTACGAAAAAGCCCCCGAAGACTTGAGACGTTTGGCTGAAAAGGTTCCAGCGAACTCTGTCGTTCTCTGTGGCCCCACGGACGATGGGAAAATTCCTACGCCCCTGCGCTTTTTGTACGGGTTGCCAACATTTGCATTCAGTACGGACGAGCTCACGGCGGAGGCTCTGGACTCGCTAGGAAGGACCTTTCCTGATCGCAATTTGGTTCTGGCAACGATTGCGCCGCAGTACCCTCGCATTCAATATCCGTACGGCCTTAAAGGTGATCCCCTCTCACGGGTTCCTATGCAGTGGTCTGAGTTTGACGAACCGAAGGACGGACTCCCGCGTTCGTTCCACCGATTGAACGGAACCTTGGAGCTATGGCCAATCCAGAAGATGGGTTTGAGCGACTCTTTTCAGGCACCCGCCGCGCGCTTGGAGGCCTTCGGGGTAAAAGTGCAGGGCTTGTATGGCACGGAGGCCGATGGGAAGTTTCGATGGACAAATGGTCAGGCAGAATTGGTGATTCCACGGGGGCTAGTAAAAGACAGTCGGAGGGTCTCTGTGGCTCTGAGTGACGGCCGCCCCCAACCCGTGGAGACGGAGGTCTTGCTCAATTCCCGGCGGCTAGGATCTGTGCGCGTGGGACAGGGGCAGGTTACGACTTTTTCTTCTCCCCTCCCGGCCAACTGGTCTGGGGAAGGAGAGGATGTCAGATTTGAGCTACGCACACCACCGTGGGTTCCGGCGGATATTCTCGGTGGGAATGATACCCGCCAACTGGGTGTGATGTTGGTGGAACTCCGCTTTCTAAGATAGCTTATGAAGCTTATCATCCAAATTCCCAGTTACAATGAGGCTCTGACCTTGGCGGAAACGATTCGAGAACTGCCACGGCAATTGCAAGGCATCGACACTGTCGAATGGCTCGTGATCGACGATGGCAGCACGGACGGAACTGCGGAGGTGGCCGCACGCTGCGGGGCCCAACACATCGTCCGCCTGGCGGGTCATCAAGGGTTGGCGCGGGCTTTCGCCGCAGGCATCGAAGCGTGCCTGAAAGAAGGCGCGGACATCATCGTGAACACCGACGCCGATAATCAATACTGCGCAGCCGACATTCCACGGCTCATCAGCCCAATCCTTAACGGTGAGGCCGACATTGTGATTGGCGCTCGATCGATCAACGAGATATCGCACTTTTCCTTCAGCAAGAAACTTCTCCAGCGCCTCGGGAGCTGGGCGGTTCGTGCGGTTTCAGGGACCGATGTTCCTGACGCGACCAGCGGCTTCCGTGCTATGAGCCGCCTGGCTGCCCTTCGACTCAACGTGTTTTCGGCTTATACCTATACCCTGGAGACGATCATTCAAGCTGGACTATCGAACATGAGGGTCGGTTCGGCACCCGTCCGGACGAATGCACCGTTGAGGGAGACACGCCTCATCAAAAGCACTCCAGACTATATCAAAAAATCCATCCTGACGATTCTCCGCGTCTTCATACTCTACAAACCCCTTCGATTCTTCTTTTACTCTGGGGCGTGCGTTTTCGGGGCCGGATTCGTGCTAGGAGTTCGATTTTTGATCGCTTACCTCGATGGTCATGGGGCCGGCCACGTTCAGTCGCTCATCTTAGCCAGTGTACTCCTAACAATCGGTTTCCAATTGGCCATCCTTGGCCTTGTGGCGGATCTGATTTCGTCGAACCGGCGACTTGTGGAAGACCTCCAGTATCGGTTAAGGAATGCAGAAATGAAGAACCATCGGGGGACGTCATCCGAGGAGAAAGAGAACTCAAGGTTTCGATGATGGAGTGATGAAAGTAGCTTTCCTGACAGGAAGCATGTAGGCGATTCCCAGTGCCAGCAACTCCCCCAGAGTCGACCAGACACGAGCCCCCAGCGCCACTACCGTTGCGACACCCAGGGGCAACCATCCCTTAAGCAGAAGCAGCAGCACGCCCTCACGGACGCCTAGCCCGGCGGGGGCCAGCAGGACGGCCACGCCGACGAGCCACGCATTCCCCATTGCTGCGAGAGCGTGCGGAAAGTAGGAAATCGAAACCGGATTCATGGACCTTACCAGCAGCCAGAATCCGAAACCATAGGCGACCCAGGCAAGCGCGTAAACCCCGAATGCAAGACACAGAATCGCCGGAGGAAGAGTGGCCTCTGCCATCCAGGCGATGCGGGGGACTCGGCCCGCGATCAATCGCATACCCAATATCCCGGGAAGAATCAGCCAAGCGCAGAGGGTGAGCCATGACCATGGGGCTTTAAGAGGCAGGACGAAGCCCAACGGGGGCAAACAAACAAAAAGACCCGCGGCTACTGTTAGAACAACCTCCAATATGACAGCGCGGGTCGCGGCGGCGGCATCGATTCCGTGGCGGGCAAGCAGATAACCCTTGCCCATGACCGTCCAAATTTTGCCTGGGAGATACCTCCCCATGTTAGCGAGAAGACAGATTCTGAATAAGGACAAGGCTCCGATACCGTGTCCTCGCTCTCTCAGCAGAATTCGGAACGCAAGCACATTCAACGAGAAATGACAGAAGAGCGAGGCCATCGCGGCTGAAAACGAGCGGCCATCAAACGTCTTCTTCCAGGGGTACATTTCAATTTCGGACCATGCGTGCACCAAGTAAACGGACACCAGGGAGAAGGAAAGAACCAAAATCGCCGCCGATAGGGCCATGCGCAAAGCTGAAGGCATCGGGTGATGGGATGACAACCATCCCTTCCATTTCTCACCGACAGCTGCGCTGAGCTTTTTGACGCTGACCATGGGCTAACTCGAAAGCAGGAACAGACTCTTTACGCTTATCACAACGTAGGCTTCGCGAAAGATCACCGAGCGCTTCTTGGCCGCGAAGTGGTGTGGATTGCGAAGATCGGGATCGAACCTGTGCTGTACGGCCCGCATTCGCAGGGGCTTCCTCTCATGAACAATGCGGACATCCCGATTTCCAGGATGGCGACGGCTTCCGCGACACTGACCGGCTCCATCTGCTTATTTTCGACCGTTTCACTACACAGTGCAGTCAAGGTTGGCCACAGGTGTTTGCGAAGTTCTAGTGCGTTTACAGACAGCAAACAGGTCCAGGGCTTCCGGCAGACCGGTTGAGGTGCACGAAAAGACGGAAAGGTCATCGTGGAACGACGGGTCCAGCGGAGATCGGCTTTCTGACGCGAAGAGGTGCCGCAGGACAGTCAAGAGCGCATTCTTAATAGGCACGGGCATATAACGCCGGAGGTCAAAAGGATCAAGAGCAGCTAGGCGTCTGTGCCAGTGGACACGAGTTCTCTCGATGGCCTCTATTTCAGGGATTGCGCGAACGCCACGAACTTCCACCTGCGGAAAAACGGACTGCAATTTTGTTTGGAGGTCCTCACTCGAGTATTCGCGCACATGGTGGGGGTTGAAGGGGGCTTGTCCAGGCTTAAGGCGAAGGTCCCGGTTCGGAGTGGTCAGAATGAGGCGACCCTCTTGCTTCAGGACTCTGTTCATTTCACACAAGAATTCCTGATCCCCTGGGATATGTTCGATCACTTGAAAGGCGACAACGAGGTCAAAGGTCTCGGAAGGAAAGGGAAGCGCAACGGCATCGGAAGCTAGAAACCGGAGCTGGGGTGCCGTATAGCGGCCCCGAGACTCCTGCAAGACGTCCGGATCCATGTCGCAGGCGATCACAGACTTTCCAGCTGTCGCGAGATGGGCGGCGCCATAACCGTCCCCTGATCCGATTTCCAGTACCCGGTCTCGGGCATCAATGAATCTGGCCGCAAGATGATACGCATAAAGGCAGCGCAAGAATATAAGGTGATCCGATCGTCGCTTTGCGGCACGCTCGGGAATAATATGCTCTTGGCGCAGCATCATCGCACGGCTACCCCCTTTTGTCGGTCCATGGCATTTACACCGGATGAGTGGCGGCTATGTCCTCATATGATAGTGTTTGGTTCTCTTTAGGAACTTATTCAATTAACGATTTCGGCCACGACTTACCTGCGAAAATCGCGCAACCTGAAGTCGCTAGACGGCAAACCTGCCGATCTGGCTCAATCCTTCACCAACCGCCCAAAATGTTGATAAATTATTCCCAGTGATGACACCCCAGAGCCTTCATACAGGCAGGGATGCGACTCGTACCCTTAAAGTAGCCTAGCAGCAACTCTCTCGTGTACACGAAACAGTTCGATCTTGACCTCCCGAGGTAAGTTGCTAACAGGGACTGGCGAGCGCCGAAAGTGCAAGGCGCAGAGGGCGATGATCATGATTTGCGAGCTTCTATGACATAGCCGGTTCCCAGGTCAGTTTCATAGAACCACCTCTGGATCAGATAAAAAGGAAAGAGAAGCACATCGCTCGCAAAGAACCCCAATTTCTTCTCAACCTTGCGATCGATTCCACTTTTTCGAGTCAGTTCTTCTTTGGTACGTCCTTCCCACTCTGATCGCGTTCTCTCAGCGAGGAGGTCTCTCATCCAATCCGTCAGGTTGGCTAATGGGAATCCATACGATCTCACGGTTACGACTTCGAATCCATGATCACTCAAAAGCTCCAGTATGCCTGCCCGCTCGTAGCGCCGATAATGGCCCGCTCTCAGATCCGAAGCCCCCCATTTGCTCTGGTGGGCGGGAACTGATAGAAGGAGCACGCCGCCAGTCTTCAGGCAAGAATGCCATGTTGCCAGCAATGACCCATCATCATCAATATGTTCAAGAACTTCGAAGGAGAACAGGTAGTCCAGTTCTCCAGGTCTGAGGTTAAGCTGTTGGGCGGGCACAAACTTGACCAGGTCTCTGTATGTGCCAAGCATCCGGTTAATGAGGTCCGAGGCCTCCTCGGCGATGTCTGTGCCAATCCCATGAAATCCACGGCTCGCAAGCCAGCGGAGAAACGCCCCGGCGCCACACCCCACTTCCAGAAACCTCCCGGGAGGTTTCCTCGCAACGATCTCCTTAACGCAATGGATCCGCAAAAGATACCGGGGGGCGGCGATCCAGTTTCGCCGGACATAAATTTCATCCTGTATGTCTGCAATTATGGGACGGACGACCTCCTCCGGAACGAGCCGCTCCTGGAATAATCTGTGTGCGTTGCACCCGAGGTGGAACCGTAACTCCGCGTCTTTAGCAAGTCTTTCGATAGCGGACGCTAATCGCTCAGGGTTGCCAGGTGGAACCAGGAGGCAATGAACACCGTCCTCTAACAGTTCGCGGGCCGCCGGTGTGTCCGCCGTGATGACGGCCCTGCCTGCTGCCATCATCTCGTACACCTTGAAAGGGATCACATTCTGAGCTTTTTCTGTGGTACCGAAGATTCCCAAGACGATTTCCGAATTCTCCGCGATTTTCAGAACTTCTTCATAAGGGGTCCGTCCCAACCATCGAATGTTGTCCACGCGCAGTTCCATGGCCAACCGCTGAGCCTCCCGGCGCATTTGTCCCTCACCCACGAGAACAAATTCGATGTCTACGTGGGGGCGCAGTAAGGAGGCGGCCCGAATGATGGTCTCTATGCCATGCAGGGGAATGTAATGGCCATAATACAAGACCCTGCAAACGTCGGAAGGGCCTTGCTGGGTACCGCCGGCCGGAACGTACCGGTCGGGATCGGCCGACACAAACGCACGCACCCAGCGCGTTTCATACAGGCCGAACGTGTCCTTGAAAAAGCGGGCCTGAGCATTGGTATCGAACAGGACGACATCGGCGCACTTGCAGGCGTATTTGTCCAGGAGGAGGAGCAATTTCGCCGCCAGGCCGTTCGGAGAAACCAACTTTCGATCGCGCACTACGGTATCGTAAAGGGATATAAACACATCAAAAACAATCAGCCGCGGTCGGAAGAACCCGAAGATACGCGCGAGAAAAACATCTAAATGGCCAAAATATCCCACCAGGATGACAGAGCATTTGCGATGTCTGAACAATAATCCGAAGGGCAAGGAGCAGTAGGCAATGAGAAATCTCAGGGCGATCCAGGGCCAGCGAGCGGGTCCAATTTGGGTCCGGTCCGTGATATTCCCCCAAACCGGAAAATGACATTCTTCAATCTTCCAGCCTGATCGCCTCAATCCCTCCAGGATGACGCGGAGACGCCCTCGATGTTTGTCGTAAGTTCCGAAAACAAGAATGTCCATGGATCCCGCAAACCTTTCAAATGGGAGGACGGAGTCGCTTGACCCAGAAAGAGTGGGATGCTTTCCTCAAAGACAAAGTGTACCACGAGGCTACCGTAAAAGGGATCCGGCACCTGCGGTCCACCTCACCCACGCCGGACTTTCGGAATGCAGGGTGCCTGCATGAGTCCTGCGAATGGCAGGACTGCGGGCTCGAAATGTCTAACGGCAGGGTTGACATCATTGCTGGCGCAGCATCCGGATCTTTTGAGTTTCCTCGGAACTATTTTCGGATGAATAATTTGTGATGAGGTGTAATATTATGTGAGGCCACAACTGAGGTTATGTTTGGTCTGCCTCTGTCGCTTGAACCGAGACGACGAGAATTCCGAGCGCCAAAAGGTATTGTTGAGGAATGGCGATTGCTCCCGCCTTCACCCAGGCACTTGGGTTTAGAGCAACCGGTAGGCAGATCAATAGCTGTTCTCGAGCCATCTCCTAAAACTGGATTGTTTGATACTTCTACCATAGCCGGAGGGAGGCTCAGATAATGATTCGGGATCATAGGTAGGAGAGTCAAAGGTAACCCACAATGACTATTCCAGGCAAGAAAGTGCTTGTGACGGGAGCGGGTGGATTCATCGGCAGTCATTTGTGCGAGGCTTTACTCGAATTAGGGGCTGATGTAAGTGCAATGATTCACTATAATTCGCGCAGTGATTGGGGGAATCTTGAGTTCTTGTCCGATGAACACAAGAGTGCGCTGCAGGTTGTGGCTGGGAATATTGAGGATGGCGGTTTTGTGGCCAGGCAAGTCGAGGGGAAAGAGGTCGTCTTCCATCTGGCTGCCCTGATCGGGATCCCTTATTCTTATGCAGCACCCCAAAGCTATATCAGGACAAATATCGAAGGCACCCTGAATGTGCTTGAAGCCGCTCGCCAATTTCATGTTGAGCGGGTCATCCATACTTCGACATCTGAGACTTACGGAACCGCACTTTATACACCCATCGACGAGAAACATCCTTTACAAGGTCAGTCACCTTATTCGGCATCAAAGATCGGCGCTGATAAGGTTGCGGAAAGCTATCACAGATCCTTCGACGTCCCTGTAACGATAATACGCCCCTTCAACACTTATGGCCCGCGTCAATCGGCACGGGCGATAATTCCCACCATTATTAGTCAGGCTTTGACCCAAAGCGAAATCCGATTGGGCTCCTTAGACCCGGTCCGCGATCTGACCTTCGTCAAGGATACCGCCCAAGCATTCATCAAAGTTGCCGAGTCGGACAGTGCCATTGGGGAAGTTCTTCATGTGGGTTGCGGCAAAGGGATCACCATTGGTCTGCTTGCCACCACCATTCTGGGCCTGATGAGATGCGAAAAAATCGTCAAACTCGACAACGATCGGGTCAGACCACTGAAAAGCGAGGTCTTCACTCTGATTTGCGATAACCGGAAAGCCATGGACACGATTGGATGGTCGCCACGATATTCATTGGAGGAAGGGCTTTCAGAGACAATCCGTTTCATTTCGAAGAACCTGAACCTCTATAAACCGAAATTGTATACCGTATAGGGAGGTAACAATGCAGGCGTTAATCCTGGCGGGAGGAAAGGGCACACGACTTCGTCCCTACACGGCAGTGGTCCCCAAACCTCTCATGCCGGTGGGCGAGTATCCAATTCTCGAAATCATAATTCGGCAGTTGAAGCATGCCGGGGTTGACGAGATCATATTGGCGGTCAATTATCTGAGCCAGTTGTTGCAGGCCTTCTTCCAGGACGGGAGTAGGTACGGGATAAAGATCAATTACTCATACGAGGCTCGGGAACTTGGTACGGCAGGGCCGATTGCCCTGGTGATCGATCGACTTGATCAGGATTTTTTGGTTCTGAATGGCGATTTGCTGACGACCCTGAATTACCGTCGACTCTTTGACCACCACAAGCAGATGAAGGCTGTTGCGACCATGGGATCCTACCCGCGCGAGGTCAAGATCGACTTTGGGATCATCGAGAGTGATGAAAATAATCATCTGGTCAAGTATGTGGAGAAACCGTCCTATCATTTCGACGTGAGCATGGGGGTCTACGCGCTGAATTCCCAGAGCATCAGGCCCTACCTCACCGTGGGAGAATATCTTGACTTTCCCACTTTGATGATGCGGTTGCGCAATGATGGCCTTCCGGTCATTTGTTATCGCGAGCCCTGTTACTGGTTGGATATCGGGAGAATAGAAGATTACCAGACAGCCACTGAGATATTCGAAAGTCGGAAGAATGAATTCATGCCAAACGAGAAGCCTGGATGAGGGCCTTGCTGACGGGGGCGGGCGGCTTTTGCGGTAAGCATCTTCGGAGTTTTCTCGAAACTCAGGGAGTGGAGGTTTGCTCGATCGGAACCGGCCAGGCGGCGGGGGTTCATTACCAGGTCGATGCGACAGATGTGTCGAGCCTGATTCGTGCAGTAGATACGGTGAAACCGGATTATGTCTTTCATATGGCGGGTGTGGCCCGGGCTGAAGACCCTGCCCTGTACTACCAAATCAATACGTGCTATGCGGCGGGATTGCTACAGGCCCTTGAAATGACTGGACAATCCCACTGCCCGGTTTTGCTGGCTGGAAGCGCCGCCGAATACGGCGAGGTGCCCGGCGACCGACTTCCCATCACCGAGGACATCCCTGCCCGGCCGGAGGGACACTATGGGATCAGCAAGCTAGCCCAGACCATGATGGGCCTTTGGTCGGCGAAGAGGGGGCGTCCAAGGGTGATGGTGAGGCCGTTTAACATTATCGGTCCAGGCATGCCGGACCATATTTCCGTTCAAAGCTTTGTCAGCCAAATCCGGGATGCGGGGAGAGGCTCGGGTCCTCCCGTGTTGCAGGTGGGCTATCTCAACGGTTCAAGAGATTTTATCGACGTCAGGGATGTGGTGAAGATTTACTGGCGACTGATTCGGAAGGCAGAGGCATACGGGCAGGTGATAAACGTCTGTTCGGGCAAGCCTGTGGTCATTCGTGACTTGTTATCGCGACTGATCGAAATCTCGGGCGTGATGGTTGAGGTGCGATTTGATTCGCAACGGTCGAAGGAGGTCGATGTTCCTCTGAATTACGGGAGCACCGAGAAGCTGAAAAGGATTTCTGGGATTGCGCCGTCTGAATCCCTGGACTCGAGTCTGGCTCGCATTTGGGAGGTTATGAGCAGAACCGGATAAAACCTCCAATTCTCGTCAGTTTCGTCTTGTCGTCAATTGTCGGAGGGGGATGAATTTGGGGTCCAATGCCAACCGACAGGCAACGGTCCAATCCTCCTCATCGTCGCTCCGAACTATATAAGTAGACACTATCCCACATAGGTATTCGGTCGCTCGGGCGATGCCTATTGAGCGGGCGAATTACACAGCAAATTGTAATACTCCACCACCTCTTTGGCTGGCCCCTTCCTCACGATCTCGCCCTTCTCCAAGAGAACTGCGTTTTGGCAAAGCTTCATCACCATGGGCATAGCGTGGCTAACGAACAAGACCGTTCGTCCGCTGCGCATGACGTCGTTCATCTTCGCCAAACACTTGTTTTGAAAGCTGGCATCGCCGACGGACAACACCTCGTCCACGATGAGGATATCCGGATCCAAATGCGCAGCGACCGCGAAGGCGAGGCGGAGGTACATACCGCTGGAGTAATGCTTCACCGCGGTGTCGAGGAACTTCTCGACTTCGGCAAAGTCGACGATCTCGTCGTACTTGCGGTCGATCTCGCGCCGTTTCATTCCCAGGATGGCGCCGTTCAAGTAAATGTTTTCTCGGCCGGTCAGATCGGGATGGAATCCCGTGCCGACTTCCAGCAGGCTGGCGATTCGTCCGTAGAGTTCGACCCGGCCAGTGGTCGGCTCGATAACCCTCGAAATCACCTTCAGCAGCGTGGACTTGCCCGCGCCATTTGATCCTATTATGCCAAGCACTTCGCCCGGCATCACATCAAGAGTCACATCCTTGAGCGCCCAGATGAGCTCATCGCGAGACCGTCCCTTCCCACGTATCCTCTGAAAGGGTGCACGGACGGCCTTGACGATGGAGTCCCGCAGGGTGACATACCGGATGCGAGAGTCGCTCAGCGCGCTGATATGGTACTGCTTGCTCAGGTTTTCAATTCGAATGATTGCTCGCAACTCACCACTCGCTAAGGTTATTTAAGATTCTTTGGGGCGCCGACAAACGCCGACGAACGCGGAACAGACTATGGTTGAGAGCGCCGCAAGCTTGATTCCCCGGGCGGTTGCTTTACGCGGCCTCAAAATTGTTTGAATTGGTCTGCCCAGGCGCAAGATAAAATCCTCTAAATCAAATCGGCAAAGGTCCTCTCCATTCGCCGAAATACATGAGCGAAATAAAAAAACAAGAGGGCTGTGGTGGTGGCCGAAATGGACAGCCCGAACCAGTCAAAGGGATGCCCGAACAGCGCAGCGCGGTATCCTTCAATGAGTGCAGTCAGCGGATTCACCACGATCATCCACCGCCGCCAAGGCGGAGGCACCAGGCTGAGCGGGTAAACGATGGGG
This sequence comes from Terriglobia bacterium, assembly GCA_041494885.1. GTDB lineage: Bacteria > Acidobacteriota > Terriglobia > JAIQFV01 > JAIQFV01 > JAIQFV01. The sequence continues at coordinate 22,207 of JBGQBO010000005.1, read as the reverse complement.
GTAGCAAACATCCATAGTTGGATGATGAAGGGCAAGGCGTGCCGAACATCCCGGTATTTGACACTCAGCGCGGCCATCCACATCCCCACCGCGAGGGCAAGCAGCGTGGTCAAGAGTACCAGGAGCGGCAGCATCGCGATTCTCCAGGTCAAGGCCATGCCGTAAAAGGGCATCAGGGCGAACAGCAGAGCGAACGCGATGGCGAAATCCAGGAGCATGGCTCCAACCGATGCGGCGGGGATCAGCATCCGCGGGAAGTACACTTTAGTGATCAGGTGCGCGTTGGCGATCAGGCTGTTGCTGCTGCTGGACAGGGCATTGGAGAAGAACATCCAGGGCATGATCCCCACAAAATAAAACAGGGAGGCGGGGACACCTTCGGTGGGGACACGGATCAACTTGCTAAAGCAGAAGGTGAAGATGATCATCATGGCGAGCGGCTGGATAACGGCCCACGCGGCCCCAATGGCCGTTTGCTTGTAACGCACCTTGACGTCACGCCAGGTCAGGAAATAGAGCAGTTCGCGGAAGGCCCATAAATCCGGCAGATTCAGCGCCACCCAGGACTCACCTGGTTCAATCGTGACTAGGGGCTTTTCCGGCAACGTTTCAAATGGAAATTCAGCTGGATGTCCTGGTTCTCCACTCTTTGAAAAGTTCTTCATCCGACTGCTATCAACCTCGCGTATTCCATCTTTGCTGATCCGAGCCATACAATTCAACTTTGCTGTTTCGAAAGTGGGGAAAAAACAACTGCAGGAAGAGAATTTCCATGCGATCGGCCGGCATGATCCACTTTTCCGATGGGAACCCGGTGGCGGAAACTGTTTGCATAAAGCTTCCGGGTCGCTATACTCTATTTCAGGGCTTGCTCCGGTTCCGATTAAAACGGGTATCCTATCATGACTGATGGCAATCTTGAAACGCTGAAGCGGAAATCCCGGTTCATCTCCGTGGTGATTCCCATGTTCGACGAGAGTGCGAGCCTCGAAGAGCTTCATCAGCGGCTGTCCGCGGTGCTTGAGAAGCTGGCTACCCGATATGAGATCATTTTCGTCGACGATGGCAGTACGGACAAATCCAGTGAGATCGTGAGGAGGATTCAAAGGCTGAATCCATGGGTCCGATACATCCGGTTCCGGAGAAACTTCGGAAAGTCAGCAGCTCTGGCGGCGGGAATGAAGGCGGCAAAGTACGAAATTGTCGTCACCTTGGATGCGGACTTGCAAGACCTGCCGGAGGAATTGCCTCTACTCCTTCAAAAGCTGGAGGAAGGCTGCGATTTGGTCTCCGGATGGCGATATCACCGGCAGGATAAACTGAGCCGGAAGATGGGATCCAAACTTTATAACTGGACGACTTCCCTGCTTACAGGCGTGAAGTTGCATGATATCAACTGCGGCTACAAAGTATATCGTCGCACTGTGCTGGATGAGGTGATGATTTATGGCGAACGGCATCGTTACATCCCGGTTCTGGCAAGTTACCGCGGATTCGAGCTTGGAGAAGTCAAGATTGAGCATGCCCGTCGTGTTAGCGGCAATTCGCGATATGGTCTGGAAAGAGTCTTCGGGGGAATTTTTAGCCTTCTGAGCGTTATCCTGATGACCCGGTACACCAACAAGCCCTTGCATTTTTTCGGGATGATTGGCGCTGCCCTGTTTGGAGTGGGTGTCGCCATCGATCTCTATCTGATCAGCGATAGGATCCTATTCCATCACTGGCTGAGCAACCGGCCCCTGTTCTTGATCGGAACCATCTTCCTCGTCATTGGCGTTCAAGTCATCTCGTTCGGGCTACTCGCCGAAATGATCGCTTTTTCCTACCGTCGCGAAGATGACTATTCCATTGTGGAAACGTCGGATGGCCAGCCAGATTCAACATCGGTGGAGACCAGGCATCACGCTCAGTTAGGCGGTGGGGAAGCTCTTCGATGAAAGTGACCATCGTGGGGCCGGCGTATCCACTGAGAGGTGGCATCGCCCACCACGTGTACGGTCTCCGGCAGGCGCTGATTTCCCAAGGGCACCAGGTCCAAGTCATTTCCTTTCGACGACTCTACCCCAAACTGCTGTTTCCCGGCACCACACCCCTTGACCCCAGCCGTTTGAAGCTCGATCCCGGAGCCGATCCGATCCTCGATTCGGTCAATCCGTTCACCTGGCGCAAAGCACTGAAAAAAGTAGAAACTTTTCAGCCGGATTTGATCCTGCTTCAATGGTGGAATCCGTTTTTTGCTTTTCTTGTGACTTGGCTCGGCAGGAAGTTTACAAAGACAGGCCTAAGGTGTGCCCTCGAATGCCACAACATCTTTCCGCATGAGCACACTCCCTTCGACAGGGCCTTGATCCGATTCGCCTTCTCGCGCTTTCAATATTTCATCACGCATTCACTCAGGGATCGGGAGGATCTGTTGACCTTATTCCCGGGCAAGACTGTGAAGGCGACCCCCTTGCTGATAAATATCAAGGCTCCCAGAAGGGAAAGTCATCCAACTGGCCCGAAGACGATCCTGTTTTTTGGCGTGGTCCGGAAGTACAAGGGTCTCGAGATATTGCTTCGCGCCATGCCAAAGGTCTTATCCGAAGTGGAATGCGAGTTAATCATTGCGGGGGAATTTTATGAACCGATCCGCCGCTACATGAATCTGATTGATGAACTTGGGATCGGGGGGCATGTCCACATTGAAAACCGCTATGTCCCCAATGAGGAAGTCGGCGAACTGTTCAGGCGCGCGGACGTCCTGGCCCTGCCTTATTTGAGCACTTCTCAGAGTGGTATTGCGCAGCTCGCTTTTGTAAACGCTCTTCCGATCATCGCCTCGGAAACCGGGGGCCTCCCGGAAATTATCATTGAAAACGTGAACGGCTTGTTAGTTCCTCCAGGCGACCCTGATGCACTTGCCGACGCAATTGTATCTTTCTTCAGCAAAAATCTGGGTGTGGTCTTCACGAAAGTCCTCTTGTCTTCATTTCCGAATGAGGGGACCGCCGGTATTGGACAGGTCATCGAAGAAATGGTCGGGAATAACCCAGTTCAAACGTCATAGATCGTCTGCGAGTGGCGGGCCTTTGAGGTGGTTTGCGTCGTAGACCGTCCTGTTTGGGGGGGGCATAGCGGGTTTTCGGATAGCCGTTTGGCGCCGGGTTAGCCCCGTCCATCGGGGGTATGAAACCTGGCCGCGTTTTCAAGTTTCGGAATTCAGGATATTGATTGGGGAAAACCACCTTTTCTTCAGCCTGCCCACAGCATCCCTAAACTTTTGGTGCTTCCGGAAATTGTGCGCGTAAGAGCGAACCCTCCATGGTGGCGGGTTCTGGTGGCGCATCCAATGTGTCGCTGCAAAGCGTCACCATGGGATTTTGAAGGCTGCCCTTACAGGCAGGAGGACACCATTGATCTTCTCTAACCCCGCTATTTCCGGGTGTTCTGTTTTTTTCTCGGACTTACATTTTGAAAACTATTTCTCCAAACTAACCCCCTACCGATGAATCAACCAACTTCCACCTCCAACCAGGTCTCGTAATAATGTTGATAATATTTTGAAGGATGATAGTCAGGGTGGGGAGGGGGGATTCGGTAGTCAGGACATGCTCTCCACTGACCGAGGCTTCCCTGAACATTCGGGAGGTCATCTCAATGGCATTACGGGCCCATGGACGAACAGACGGCTGAAATTCACCTGGTTAACCCACTTTGGGACGCTGCGGGTGGTAGCGAATGGCGAACGATAGAACTCTTTCGCGAGTTGCAGGATCAATGCAACGTCACCCTGTGGAGCGAGCATGCAGTTGATCCGCAATTTGCGGCGGATTATCCCATCCGGAGAATCTCTTCCTTTCGGTCTCAGTGTCCCCGGACCGGAACCCTGGTGGTGGTGGGGGTATATTTCAAGATCGGCCGCTGGTACCGTCGGACGGATTTTCACCGGGTCATCCTTATCTACAATACCTTCCTCCGGAAACAGCTCCAGAAAAGAATCAAACAGCTCAGCCTGGGCGGGAAGCACAACATAGAACTGGTATACGCATCCCAATGGCTTCAAGGGGCCACGGGATTGCCCGGTCTCACCCAGCCATCCCTCATCGATCTCAACCGATTCACCCCTCAGGATGGAATCCCGGACGGTCGGGAGATCAGCCGCTTTGTCGTTGGTCGTCTCAGCCGTGACGTCCCTGAAAAGCATCATGGCCGAGATCCCGATCTGTACCGAAGGCTTGTCAGTGCCGGTTGCGAAGTAAGAATTATGGGAGGAACCTGTCTGCGGTCCCAACTCAAGAGAGCTCGGGAGATCGACCTGTTGCCGCCGCAGTCGATGGATGCCGGTCTCTTTCTGCGGAACCTGGATTGCTTCTACTACCGAACTTCCGATCGGTTGTTGGAGGGCGCAGGCCGTGTCATTGCCGAAGCGATGGCATGCGGATTGCCCGTCGTATGCCACCAGATGGGGGGATACCGGGAATTGATCGAACATGGACGCACTGGCTTCCTGTTCGATACCGATGAGGAGGCTTTTCAAACTATTGTTCGCCTGAAACACGACCGGGATTTGAGGAGGACTGTGGGGCATGCGGCACGGCGGAGCATGGAGTCGCTCTACTCTCCTTCTGCGCGCAGGGAAATCGCCAGTTACTATATGAATGGGCCTCTTTCATTATAGAGGATTCTTCCTTGAGTGACAGTTGTTGTGGCATGGAGAGTGATCCGCTCAAGCTCTGGTAACCGTGAGGCATTATTTGGGATCGCGGGTTTTTCCCTGCCGGTCGCAAGAGCCCGGGATCCGCGGAAAAGCGTGCAGATCCCGGCCGCGCAAACGTACCACTTCGTGAAATACAGTCGTCCGTCACCATGCCTTATTATCCTCAATAGAAATACTGCCTGTGACCGCTGAAGTTCAGGAGCTGGACACTCCATAAACAGGTTGACCCTGCGGCAATCACCCGGGAAATCAGGCGCTATGATGCCGATGGTGTGACTGAAGTGTCACGCCGGATTCGCGCCACCCGCGGACGTGATCTCGTCATGGACGAATTTGTCCCGTTTTATACGGCAGTCTCGTTTTTGCAGGAGGTTTGATCCTCACGCCGTTGTTTAAATTTCGGAATTCAGGTTGAATTCAAGTCCGACGTGAAGGGAGGCAGGATTTCAAGAGATTTGGAACACAAACATCGAATTTCCGACATTTGCGATCACGGGATATCGGAATTTCCAATCAAACCCCAGCCCTTTAGCACGGGCCAGCCAATGCGCGCTGATCACGTAAGTCCCCGGGCGTGGATGCTCAAAAACGCCGGGCCATTCCTCTTGCGGTGGTCGGTTGCAACGAATGCCATAGTATTCAGGATTGTCGTACGGTGAAAAAGAAATCAGTGTAACAGTCTCGATGCCCCGCTTGTCCAGGGCCTTTTTCAAACCCTTTAATTCCTGCCCCCAATCTACGTTGGAGTCGTCAAGCCAATCTGTTCCATGCGAAGGGCCACCCACGAATTCGTTGAAATAGGAGAGGTGATGTGGAAAAGCCACCAGAGAAGAGGTGATGTGCCAACCGAGGAGGAGCCACAAAATCCACCACGCTGTCTTTTGCTTGGCGAAGAGCTTAACCAGCCCACTCGAAAAGATCATTAGCAGGGGAAGCATGGGCAATAAGTATCGAACGCCAATCGGATTCGCCATGGCCGAAACGATAGCAAAGTAAATCAACGAAGGAAGGATCAGAAATATCGAGTCTCTCCACTCCATGGTCCAATTTCGAAAGAAAGTGATCAACCTCATTGAGATCAAGATAAGGAAGGGAGCTGTCGCCTTGACGAAAAAAGTGACAAGTAAGAAATACCACGCCCCGCCCGCTGTGAAACTGCCGTGCAGATAAAAGGGGAAACTGGAACGTTTGTAGTCCTTAATCTGTGCTAATCCGACAAAATATTTTCCAAGAGGCAGCAGACCGAAGTAGGCCACGAGGGACATTGCACCCACAATTCCAATAACAAACAAAACCAGCAGGATCATTATCTTTGGTTCTTTGATGCTTTGGAGGAATGTCCGGGGGCTTCCTTGGGGATGACCCTTCTTATTGGGCTTTTGATCTGACGCCTTGCGCAGATTCGCTTTCGAAGTGGAAATATTCTCTTTTTTCGTCGAGATAGCTGCCGACATGTGGCTCGATGAAATATCCAGGCGGGATAAGGTCCAAAGCAAAATTGCGTAGCTGGGCAGCATCGCAAAGGCGAGATACTTCGAGCCCAAAGCTGCTCCCATGATCAGATTACTCCAGAGCAGGGTCATTGTTTTGCCAGACCGCGTGTAACTCCACAGCAGGTAGAGAGAAATCGTCAGCACGGCAGCTGTACCGGCATCGAGGGTTACCCAGTGGGAATGTGCAATAAAGGTGGGGCTGAAGCTGAACAGAGCGAGCGCAAAGATTCCCGAGAGATTTCCATACAGCAGCTGCGCCCAACGAAAAATGATAAAGCCCAGCAGCGTTGTCAACAGTACGACTGGCAGCCGTCCCCAGAAGAGGATTTGATCCGTGTTATTCGAATAGAGAAAATCCGAGGAAAACTTCCACTGATTGACGGGGCCAACCCAATTCGAATCGGAGAAATCAATCTTCGGATGCAGGGCGAGCAGAGGGAGACCGGAGTACATCTTCAAAAGAGGCGGATGAAGCCGGTTAAGTCGGAAATCCCCTTTAAGTAAATAGGTATAACCAGCGGTCAATTTAATCAGTTCGTCGCTGCTGCAGCTTTCTTGCCGCATCTCCAAGATATTTTGAGCTGCAAATACAAGCAATAGGGCGGAAACAATGATCCAAAGTTTCGCTGGAACACTGCCGCCCGATTGGCGCGGGTCCTGGTTGGGTTTGTCCTTCCTCAAAAAAAATCTCTTCATCGTCATCCTTAAAGTACCGTAGTCCGCCAGCAAAAAAAGGGAAGCGTTTTTCTTTGACCGGGGTCTGATCAATCTTGACGCGTTAAGCCGGCAGCAGGGGCAATTACTTGACGGGCCGTCCTCCATAATAGGAACAGAAAAATCCAAAACATCCCGAAGACCAGGATTCTTTCACTGTGCAGGCCTATGAAACCCAGGACGCTGGCGGACAATTGTGTCTCACTGAATTTGAGGCGCGCGGTCAGAACACCGGGAATGCTGATCACCAGCAATCCTAACGCGGCCAGGCAACCCTTACTCCACGGAACAAACTTTCCCTTCACCACGAAATCCACTAACAGGGCCGCCGGAATGACACACAAGATGGAGTCGTGGACCCGGTGATAGACCGCCCAGAGACCGAACAGGGTCAGTATGGCAATGTGGGCATTTTGGCAATGGGGGGTTCGGGAAAAAAGAATCGTCATGACGATCAAGGCCACGAGCGAAATCGCAATGCTCAGACCAGAGCTGAGGGTTCCATTTTCCCCCGTCAATCCCAGGAGCAAGGGTTTGATTTCACTGCTGCCCATGTAGATTGAATTGTTGGCGAGTTGGGTTTGGATCAATGAGCGAATGTACTCGACGATAATAGTTGCCAGAGACTGGTGCATGCGAAAGGCATAGATTTGAGTCAGGATGAGGGGGATCAGCAGGGTCATTGCAACGATTTTCCATCGCCCCCTGAACAGGTAATAAAGGAAGAACGGAAAAGTTAAAGAGAATTTGCTCAGGGAAAACCCTAACAGGACGCCTGCCACAAGATCTCTTTGTCGCCGTTGTGCCAACTCCATCGTAAGAATCAGGATGGTGATAACGAGGCCAAGTTGGCCGTTACGCAACGTTACCCGGAAAGGGGCCCAACTGAGGAACAGCGCGATCAGAATGAAATGAGCTTTGAATGGCCAGGGATGACTGATCCATTGGGCCAGCAGATAGAAAATAAGGACGGTCGAAGCAACGTTCAGTCCCAGCCAGAGGACCCGCAATTGTTCAGGAGATACCAGGGTGAGGATCGAAAAGAGGACGATCGTAGAGGGAGGATATTCTCCCGCCGGTTCCTGCCCGATCTGGCGAGTCCCCGCCAGCCAACCACTTCCCGCCTGCTGGAAAAAAACGATATCGATTCCCCTTCGCGGCGCGGTGCTTATTGCGTAAGCAAGGGAGAGGGAGGCGATCAGCAGGGCGAAGGCCTCCTTGATACCAATATCCTCTAATCGTTGCATCAGCCTTAATTTGCTGGTCATATGGATCGGCAGGTACTTGTTGTTGGGTTCTTGAGGTTTCCCATAGCCATGATTCGAGAATCGCGCCCTCCCGTGGCTGGACCATCCCTCCCCCAAAATCAATTCCATCCGCGCAGTCACTTTTTTTAATAGCTTACCTGAAGAATCCATATGCCCAGAATGAAACTGCCTCCACATACATGGGCCATAGGCATAAGAACACCGCTAGTGTCCTGTGGTCATAAGCAGCGAACCATTTCGCCGCATTTATGGTCCTCATGAACGGCATCAGCAGGATCAGCGACGGGTGACGGAGCAAAAAATGCCCGGCAAGTCCCTCGTTTTCTTGCGATTGCTGACCTCCCACCCAATGGAATCTGGTGAAGCAGTCCCCCTTCTCAGCCCTTCCGGTTCAAGTGGGTGACCTAGAGTGAAGAATCAAACAGGATCTCTTCTCCTGCCGAATGAATCTTCCAGTTAAACAGAAAATCCTCTAACATGGCCAGATTTTCTTCGATGTAGCCGTAGTGCGCATCGATCGTTCACATCTCTTTATCTTTAAGCTTGTCTTCAGAATCTGGGAAGAAGAGCCTCACGCATGACAAACCCTTCCTTATCGGACCCAGGGAATGTCAAAGCCGTCTCTTCATTGGTGCCAGGAAAGTTCAAACTGCGGCGGCGGGATCTGTCCGCCTCAACTCATAAGGCGTGAAGAGAACGTAGATCGGCTCACCCCTCGAAAATTTTTGTCTAACGTTTACGCGAGGTTCGCATTTTCAACTCAGCAAACAATGCCCCCGATGATTTCCACAGCGACGGCCGGTTCAGCAACGAACGTGACGTCCAGTTCTGTGACTTTGAACGGGGCGGGTGTTCCCAACGGGGCGGCAACGACCGTGGTGTTTGAATGGGGAGCCACGATCGGGTACGACTACAACCAGGTGCAGTTCATTGCGGCAGGGTGGCCGAGTCTGGGGGACACGCCGGTGGTGGGCGATTATGGTGGAGACGGGAAGGCGGATCCGGGGATTTGGCGGGCCTCGCAAGGGATATGGATCATTCCGCTCTCAACCGACCACTATGCCACCTACCGCTTCTGCTAGTGGGGGGTGGGGGCAACAAGGGGATATTGCACTGCCCAATACCACCGGGAGGCGTTAGCGATTCAAAGTAACGACAAGCAGGCAATCATGGCGCGCGAGGTTTTTTTGCGAAGGGAGATTCTTAACCTTCATCACACCGCCGACCCACCATCGCGAGTCTGAGGGATGGATCTTCGCAACCATTGAACCTCCCCCGACCCTATCCCGACACAGAAGGGGACACGAGAACGGGTAGCTCCGAGCACCCCTTCACTAATAGTTGGCGGAACGACCTGCTAAGCCGACGATCGTTGCCCCTCACTTTTGACCCCACGATAGAATCCCACTGACCAAAATGACGCTGCCAGCAGATACATGGGCGAGACGAGTAAGAACACGCCCAATGTCCTCCAGTCATGGAGGGCGAACCATTTTAAGGCATTCTTGAATCTCACGAAGGGCATGATCAAAATCAGCGAGGGATGGCGAAGCAGAATCTGACCTGGAAGGCCTCCTCGTCTCCGCGCCGCGGCCGAATACCAGCCTAAGTCAACTTGGTAGAACAACACCTTCTTCCAGCCGGTGCGGTTGAGGTGGGTCGCCTCGATCGCGGGATCAAATAAAATTCGCTCTCCGCCGGAGGAGAGCTTCCAATGAAACAGAAGGTCCTCGCCCATCGGCACATCCGTGTCAAAGTATCCATAGCGCCTTAGAACTTCGGTCCGGTAAACAATGTTCGCTGTCGGGACCTTCCAGTCGAGGCGCTTCGGCATAGTTGGCATGAACTCTTTGAACTCAATTAAATAACTGACCCATCCGCTCAGACTCCGGGGAGTCCCATTCAAAAGGGAGCCGGCCACCGCAGCATATTCCGCTTCGTGGTGACGTGAAACCATGCGCTCGATTTCATCAGGTGAGGCAATGCAGTCGGAGTCTATCATCCAGCAGAACGGTGCCTCAGTTGCCCGAATCCCTATGTTCCTTGCAGTGCTGGAGAATGCCCTTTTCTCGAGATGAATCAGTCGGACGAAGGGGAACTCCTGTCTCACGATCTCCGCAGTCCGGTCGGTTGAACTATCAACGACCAGGACATCATAGGATATTGACGTATGCTGATTCAGGATTGATTGGAGACATTGACGGATGGTCCGCTCTGAGTTGTAACAGGGAACAATGACGGAAACCAGGGGACAGCTTGGGTTTTGGGATGCAGTGTTTTCTGGTGTCATCGAAGACTCGGGTGGGGACTGTCCACAAACCCTATCGGCATAGAAATATACTTGACCACGACCCGTTTAGCAAGATTGACAGCGGCGGGACGGTCAAGTATGTTCTGGCGGATGGAATCAAACCCTCAGCTCACCGTCATTATCGTCAACTACAATACCAAAGACTTGCTGTTGGAATGCCTGGCATCGGTATTTGAGAGCGCGCAATCGGCGACCATGGAATCGGTTGTGGTGGATAATGCCTCCAGTGACGGGAGCTGCGAGGCCATTCGAAAGGCCTATCCCAACGTCACAACGATTGCGAATGGAACCAATCGGGGGTTCGGGGCGGCTTGTAATCAGGCTATTTCGGCCACGGCAGCGCCGCTCATCCTGCTGCTCAACAGCGATGCGCGGCTGAATCCCAGTGCGTTAAACGCCTTGCGGAATACGATGCGCTTGCACCCGCGCTGTGGGGGGGCGGGATGCCGAATGGTCAATTCCAAGGGAACAGAACAGACAAGCACCTGGAATTTCCTGACGCCATTCAACCATGCCCTGGAGTTGTTCGGTCTCACCGAGAACGTCCGCTCCCCTCTCTTTCGCAGGACCCATCGGCCTGTCCTCGATAGGGATCTCCTCGACTGTTCGGTGGACTGGATCGATGCCTCCTGCTTGATGCTCAGACGAAGTGCACTTGAGGAGGTCGATCTTTTCGATGAGCAATTCTTCATGTATTCTGAGGATGAGGATCTGTGCCTCCGGCTGAGGAGGGGAGGCTGGTCTGTGTGTTTCTCGGCCGCCGGAAGCGCATTTCATCACGGCGGCGCATCGACGACACATAAACGACTCGAGATGCTGGAACATTATTATTCCGGCCAATTGAGGCTCCTCCGTAAATACAGGGGGAGGGGAGCGGCCCGTGTCTATTCCGTTTTGATGAGTGTCGTCTTGAGGGCAAAGAAGGTAATTTATCGTTGCCTCCCCGGGAAAGCACGAGCCGAGGAGTTCACGGAGCGATTGTCAGCCCTTCGGCAAGCGTGTTCAACATTGACTCAGCCAGAACAATAAATCCCACAATGTCTTCAGCATTGACGCTAATTGAATGACACCCTTGACCCAGGCCAGTTTTCAAACCCTACCAAACCCCCGTCGGTTGCCACCGGGCGTTCCGATCAAAGTGTGGGTCATAGTCGTTGTCCTTCTGTCCCTCTTTGCGACGCAGAATATCATCGAAATGCGGAGGGAAAGCAGCACGTCGGATGAAGTGGCACACCTGCCGGCAGGGTACTCCTACCTCCTCAAGCGGGATTTCCGATTGAACCCCGAACATCCCCCGCTGATTAAAGTTCTGTGCGCTCTTCCATTGTTGGTCTTGCGTCCGCACATGAATTTCAATGATCCCCTATGGAACATTCCTCCCCATCAATCAGAGTTCGGTTCTCATTTCCTCTATTCTAACGACGCGGACCGGCTCCTTTTTTACGGCCGGATGCCCATGGTCTTGATTTCCACCCTTTTGGGGTTGATTATTTTTCGTTGGGCTCAGCAGCTTTACGGAAATGTTCCCGGATTGTGTGCCCTGACACTCTTTGCCTTTTCGCCGAACCTCATTGCGCATTCCCATCTTGTGACCACTGATGTGGGGGTCACGACCTTTCTCACCGCGGCGTTTTATTTCTTGTGGCGGTATCTTCTCTTAGGGGAAAGACGCAGTGTGTACTGGAGTTCACTGGCCATGGGGGCTGCGATGGCTTCCAAGTTTTCGGCCATTGTGCTTCTCCCCGTAGCCGTTGTTCTCCTTTGGATGTTCTGGGGACCCGGTCCCTTCGGGGAGGATCCCACCAAGCTGCAGGCGCTAGGAGGTGATATGCAGGACGTTCGGGGTCGCAAGTCTCGCAATTCCTCCCGTCGAAAAGAAAAAGCTGAATTGGCCCTTCCGCGACAGGAGATCTGGAAGTCGCTCCTAAGGTTGGAGCGGGCAAAAATTCTGGGTATTGTCATCTTTGTCTGTATCGTCGGTCTGATCGCACAGTTTGCGTATCTGGGTTCTTTCGATCCAACCCTTTACTTGCGGGGACTGGAGCAAGTCAACAAGAACCATCGTCCTTACTTCCAGTATTATTTGCATGGAAACCTGAAGACGGGTGGTTGGTGGTACTACTTCCTGGTGGCGTTTCTGGTCAAGGCCACGGCGCCGTTCATCATTATGGTTTTTCTTGGGCTGATTCGCCTTATCAAGAGTTGGCGGTCTGAATGGAAGGCGGCTGTCTTTCTCATCCTTCCCGCTGCAGTCTACACCACCGCGGTGTGTGCACTGGCCGACCCCTTGGGAGTGCGGTACCTTCTTCCTGTTTTCCCCTTTTTGATGATCCTCTCATGCAGAGTCGTCCCTTTTCCCACTGGAAAGAGGATTGCCGCATGCGCGGCCGGATGCCTTCTCGTATGGCATGTTTCTTCGAGCCTGATGGCATTCCCGAATCATCTCTCCTATTTTAATGAGTTCGTGAGGGGGCCGGCCCACGGGATAGAGTGGCTGGACGACTCTAACGTGGATTGGGGGCAGGATCTAAAGGTGTTGAAAGAGGTCCTGGACCGGCAGGGCATCCCTTTTGTTACCCTTCATTCGTTTTCGAGGTTTGATAATCCCGAACATTATGGGATTCACTGTTTTCGCCCCACGGCAGATGAGTGGGGCGTGATCGTGAAGTATCCTCCGCCGGGATATTATGCCGTAAGTGCGCACTGGTTGGCTCGGCAGAAGGCGCTCGGCCTTGACTGGATGAAGAAATATCAGGTCGTCGCGAATGTAGGCAATTCCATGTTCGTGTTTCGGGTTTCCTGAGGGGACGGGCCGCATCGCGAAACCCTCCTGTGATCGATGCGGTTTCTTGCATGGCCGCCGAACAGTTAACTGGGGTGACGTCAGTCGCCGTCTTTCACCTCTCGCTGGAAACAAGGCAGTTCAGCCTCGAGGCTCACCTCTTTCCCCTTTTGCCACGGTGATTGCCGGGTGGGCGCACCGAGGTGGGCCCTACTGCCTGCCACGCCTTGAACCTTTTCAAATGGCCGATACAACCGGTGTAGTATAATCCGCCCGTTCTGCTGGGGAGCTATGTACAAAGATCTTAGGATTACGGTGGTCATTCCCTGTCTGAATGAAGAAGACGGGATTCGGAGAGTTTTGGCCGGCGTGCCTCCCTTTGTCGATGAAGCCCTTGTGGTGGATAACGGGTCGACCGACCGAACTGCAGAGGTGGCTCAATCCCTGGGTGCCAAGGTGGTCTCCGAGGAAGTCCGGGGGTATGGTCGCGCCTACAAGACGGGGCTCCTCCATGCCGCCGGTGACGTCATTGTGACCCTCGACGGGGACCATTCCTATCCGGTGGACGCGATCTCTTATCTCATTGAAGCCCTGCTCCATGAGAAGGTAGGATTTGTTTCCGCCTCCCGGTTTCCCATCCTTAACCCACAGGCGATGTCCTTCAAACACCGCGTTGGAAATCTGATTCTCTCGCTCGTGTTCTCGGTCCTATTCTGGCGATGGGTTCGGGACTCCCAATCGGGGATGTGGGTATTTTATAAACGGGGGTTGGAACGGATGCATCTTCAGAGCAATGGAATGCCCTTCTCTGAGGAGATCAAGATCGAAGCGATTACCAATCGGAAGATTGGATTCAAGGAGATCCACATTGAATACTCCACCCGGGTGGGGGAGAAGAAGCTGCAGCCCTGGAGAGATGGGATCGGAAACTTATTGTTTCTTCTTAAGAAGCGGTGGTCGGTCTGGCGACGTGACAGGCTCAACGCAGCCGACCATGAGACAGCAGCCTCATGAAGGAATCACTCTTCGGAAGCGGTAAGAATGAAATACGGAGGGACCTTACGCTTCTTCTCTCCCTGGTTCTCGTCAGCACGCTGCCCTTCATCAATCGGGCCATTCACCTGGACGAAAATACCTACCTGGCCATCGCTCGTAATGTTTCGCATCACTTCTGGTTCCCCCAGGATTTCTCCGGTCAGTGGTTCGGCATCCCCGTCTTGAACTTCAGTGGACACACCCACCCGGTGGGGCTTTCGTACTATCTGGCTTTGCTTCTTAACTTTTCGCACTCTGATGCGGAATGGCCATTGCGCCTGGGCTTTATCGTGTTTCCTCTCGGCTACGCCGTTTCGGGATATTTCTTGGCGCGGCGCTTTACACCGCATCCCTTCTCGGCCGCTGCGCTGATGATGGTAACGCCCGCCGTTTTAGTTTTCTCGCCGACGTTGATGCCTGATCTTCCCATGACCACCTTCTGGATTTTGGCTGCCCTGAGCTTCGCGACAGGACTCGAAGATAGAAAATTCTGGAAGATGATCCTGGCCGGCTTCTTTTTGATCTGTGCCACGATGATTAGTTATCAAGCCATTTTCATGGGCGTATTGCTCGCTATTTACGCGTGGAGCCGTGGGGAGCGCAGGGGAAAGGTGTTTTTGTGCCTGGCGTCGTGCGGCGTTTTTCTGGCCCTTTACTGGTATGCAGGCTATCTCCATTATGGTTTTTTTTCAGCAGAACGCAGCGGGAGTTATCTTGCGGTCGCCGATATCTTTAGTCTGGGATACTTCAGGCAAAAGGTCCTGGGGATGTTGTCCACTCTGGGCGCGACCACGGTGTTTTGTTTTTTTTCTCTTTTCCTATTTGGGCGGTCCGCTGGATGGAAGAAATGGCTCGTGCTTTTATTCCTTATGGCAGGGATTTCTTTTTTAGTGCCTGCAGATTACTCTGCCTTTGAGCGTGCAGAGTTCTTTGTCTTTGCCATTGCCGGCTTGATCGTGGTGGGGTCTGTTCTGGAATTTCTGGTCCGATCCTTAAGAAAAACTGCTTCCGGCGAGGCCTCATCGGCGGGGGATCTCTTCCTTGCCTTTTGGATCATGGGAGTTCTTTCCTACACCGTGCTCTTGTCTGAATTCACCGCTGCCCGATACGTTGCCGCGCTGGTGCCGCCGCTGGCGATCTATTTTGTGCGATGTGCTGAGGAAAGTTTTGCCGGGGAAGAGGGCCTGCAAAGGAGGTTTTTGATCGCGACCCTCTTGGTCACTTGGCTGGTGGCGGTGGGTATCGCCTTCGCCGACTATCAGTATGTCAGCTCCTACCGGGATTTTTCCAGGTGGTTTTCCAGGAAATACGCTTCCTTAAAGGGGACCGTGTGGGTGGGGAGTGAGGCCGGGCTACGTTACTACATGGAACATCAAGGGGCCCGGACGCTGGTCAATCCTTATGCACCGGTGCTGCCGGGGGTCCTTCCCGGAGCGGCGTGGGGAGAGGCTCATTTTGGACGCCCAGCGCCGGACGATTGGCTGGTTCGCCCGGCAAGGTTTTTGCGTTATGATCTTTCACCGGACTTGGAATTGTCGGCGGTTGTGGATTCCAAAACGATGACCTCGCCGTTCCCGATTCGCACTTATGGCCCCGCGGCGCACGCGGGCCTTCATGGAACTAACGTCGGACTTCTCCCGTTTGCCATTTCTTGGGCGCCATTGGATCAAATTGATGTGTACCGGTACAACGCTTTCGCCTCCGGGCTCAAGGAGGCCCTCGCTTCAGCTTTCCCGAGGGGTGAGGTTCAGGAGAGCTTCATGACCATTGCAGGGGATCGACGGGCTGTCATTGCCCTGCCTGTCTCAGCGCGGATGCCATACTCAGTGACCGTTCCTCCGCACTCCATGCTGACAGGGAATCTGGGAATTGACCCCTCGTCATCCGGCTTGCAGTGCGAACTGGATTTTTCCGTGTCGATCAACGCTGGGGTTGATTCGCCCGAAGTTTCCTGCGGCGAAGTCAGACTTGATCCCCGTCGAGCGGCCGCGAAAGGGGTCGACCAAGCTATAAGTTTCTCTTGTGAAATGAGCGGATTGGGGGGCCAGAACGTCGACCTAACCTTCCAAGCAAAGGATGCGACAACCACGAATCACTCTTGTCCGAAGATCGCATTGTGGAATTTACAATGGGTGCGGAGCCCCCTCGGAGAGTAGGTTGACTGCTTCCTCTGGCATCGAATTAAGACGGGCGGATCAAGTCGTCCCGTGGCTCATGCGGGGCCCAGTTAAGGCGAGGATGATACATTTGAGTGAGGAATGAGGGCGTCTCACGACATGGTTGCCTCGGTAGATTAGGATGAGTAGGCCAATCCCGGGACTGAATCCTGCGTGTGATGAGACGAAGCGAGATTTTATGCTGAGTTACAGGGACGGAACATTAAATATCGATCAGAGGCCCCTGAAGAGCTTACTCGAGCAAGCGCCGACACCATTTTTTCTCTTCAGCGAGGCCCAACTGCGGGCCAATTACGCGGCACTGGCTAAGGGTCTATCACAATCCGGTGGCCGGGCAACCATCCGTTATTGTGCTAAGACCAACAACGAAGCAGGGGTGCTGAGGATCCTCGCGGATTGTGGAAGTGAGGTAATGACCTCCCACCCTGCCGAAACTCAACTGGCCCTCGAATGCGGCTTTGCCCCTGAAAAAATCGCTTTCCAGCGGCCGGTCCTGGTGGAAGATGAAGTCGAGAGCGTGTTGGATGCGGGGGTTAGCCTCATTCACGCTTACCGGCTTGAGGACCTGGAACTCATTGACAAGGTGGCATTGTCCCGGGAGAACCCCATCCGTATCTCTCTTCGCGTTCGAAATGATTCACTCCTCGGGCGGCTATCTCCCCTCAATGTTTTGTCGCGCCGTTTAGGGTTTCCGGAAACCGGGATCGATTCAGCGGTGGAGCGTATCGTCGACTCCCGACACTTGAAATTTTTTGCCCTCAATTTCTATTGCGGCACACAACAGGAATCCACCGCTCATTTTCAAAGCCTGATGCGGGCGGTGGTCAGACTTTGTGTGAGAATGAAGAGCCGGTTTGGGATTGTCCCCGAAGAGATTAATTTCGGGGGAGGTGTCCCATCGCATTCCTTGAGCCGGGTCGGACCTTTTAAATTATGGGATCGGTTTGAAGGCTGGGTCGAAGGATCGGACTCCCCCCAAGCGCTTGAGGAATTTGGTCGGGCACTCTGTGGACAATTCATTCGAGAAGCCCGGGGTGCAGGCCTGCACCCTTTGCCCGGAGTGGCAGCGGAGCCGGGCCGATCGATTGCAAGTAATGCAGGAGTTCTCCTGACTCGAGTGTGCGCGCTGCAAGAAAACTGGGTCTTTCTGGATGCAAGTCACAATTATCTGGGAGAATCTGTCCTCTTTTTCAGGCGCAGGATCCTTCCTCTCGTTGAAGCAGCGAAGCGCTCGCGGAAGTACTATCACCTGTCGGGCAACACTTTAAACACGATGGACGTGGTCGATTTGAGACGTCGTCTGCCGACCTTGAACATCGGCGATGTTCTCTGTCTCGCGGACGCTGGTGCCTACACCATTTCTCGATCCAGCCGTTATGCGGGTTTGTCTCCTGCCGTCTATTTGCTTGAGTTGAATGGTAGAATGCAGCTGATTCGTCGCGCCGAAGAGTTTTCGGACCTGGCTCGTCCCATGATTGAATTGAAGGGCCGGGAGGAATCTAACCGTGTCTGAGAGCGGGGGCAGCAACATTTCTGCTCTTGTCACGGGTGCGTCAGGGTTTATTGGCCGGCATCTGGTCCGGACTCTGCTTCGTCGGAATCGACACGTGCTGGCCCTGTGCCGCCGGCCCGATTCTCTCTTGGATTTGAAGGACCCTTTGCTGCGGATTATTCCGGGAGATTTGGAAGATCCACGCTCCTACCTACCGCATCTCAGCAAGGAGGTTGTCGTATTTCATCTTGCAGCAATCAGGGCTCGTTTGGGATCCACGGCGGAGCATTATCGGCAAGTGAATGAAATGGCCAGCCTCAAGCTGGCACAAGCGGCCGCCGCCGCGCGTGTGCAAAAGTTTGTGTATGTCTCGACGGCGGTGGTGTTTGGGCCCTCCTTCACCACACCCATCAACGAGGCAAATGGCCCGCGCGAACCAGCGATGGAATATTGCTACGCCCGGTCACGGGTGAGTTCTCTGCGGGAGATGAACAAGCTGGTTGGGTCGGGTCTGCCCCTGGTTACGCTCTGTCCCACCATCGTGTTTGGCCCGGACCATCCTGCCCATCCGAATCGAATCACAGCCCAGATTCGCCGATTGCTTCACTCGGGCATTGATGTGGTGATCGGGGGCGGCCACCAGAGAAGGAACCTCGTTTTTGTGGAGGATGTCATTCGGGGGATACTCTTGGCTGAAACGCAAGAAGGTTTCGGCGAAGTGTTTATCCTGGGTGGGGAAGAGATATCCCACCGGGATTTCAATGCACTGGTTCTTGCATTAGCGGGAAGAAAGCCCCGGATGCGACTCTCCGTCCCGGTCGGAATTGCGCTGAGAGGGGCAAAATGGTTGGACTGGTTCCTTGATCATGATCAAGGAACGGGATTCGAGAGCACTGTAAATGTCTTGATGTCAGAATGGCAGTATAGCTCCCAGAAGGCCATTGGAATTCTGGGTTATGAGTGGACACCCATCAGGAACGGCTTGTTGACAACCCTTCATCATATTCAAGGAGAGGTCCATTGAACAAGGGTCGCGCCGCACAAGATCTTTCAGGTCCGGACTGGAACGAACAATTCAAAGTGCGGCGGAAGCAGCGGGAACAGTGGGACCAACTTGCCCGCTCAATGCCCGACCTCCTACCCGCCCCCTCCACGGCATATTACCGCCGGTGTGAGATCGCGTTGATTCAGCGTTCTTTCGGATCGTTACGAGGGAAAAAGATCTTGAAACTTGACCTCTGGAATGAGGCCGTGAACACCCGAATTCTGAACTGGATGAAATCCGAGGGCGCCGATGCTTATGGGATTGATATAAGCTTCGTGACCACTCGTCGAGCCCTGCACAACTCCAATGGTAATAATAGTCCACTCCATGTGGCCCAGGCGGACATCCGAAACCTCCCCTTTGAGGACAATTCATTTGACCTGATCTATACCATGGGGACCATCGAGCACATCGACGAGTACCAGGACGCTTTGGGTGAGGTGTACCGCACTCTGAAGGTCGGGGGCAAAGCAATCATCGGCGTTCCTCATAAGTGGAACATCTTTCTCAGGCCTTTGATGGTTGGCGTGCTGGATTTATTCGACAAGTATCCTTACAGCCCTGAAAAATCATTCAGTTCCAGGGAACTTCGCCGGGTGGTGGAGAGGTCAGGGCTCAAGGTTTGCCGGCGTGCCGGGATCCTGACGGTTCCCGGAATCATTCGCATGGCCGATCTCTTTCTCTTCCGGCGCAATATCCCCGCCTATAAACTTACCCCTTTTTTCCTCTGGCTATTCGACTATTTGGAAACCCGGTGGGCATGGCCCGGGTATGTCGGATATTTGATTGCGTTGGTGACGGAAAAGGGGTCTTAAGTCATTTTCCACCCTCAAAGGATTTCCCGGGGAAACGGGTCCGTGGGCAGTCATCCCCCGGCTGGATTTAGCTTGCCAATGCTTGGAAAGGTACTGTATGGTTGATTTTTCCAGGCCACCTTGCCTCCCGGGTTCGCCCTGAGGGGGCGGGTCTGCTGTTTTGAAGAGGGTGAAGTGTATGAAGATCCTACTGCTCCGCGCCAAGCCTGATTTCATGGACATGGTCCTCGGAATCCCTATTGGATTGACCATGGTCGGGGCCATGGCGGAGCGCTTGCATCATGATGTGGAAATCCTGGATCTCGCCCTTGACAAGGATCAGGAGACTGCCGATCAGCGCCTTCATGACTTGTTGCGCCATAAAAAGTTTGATCTGGTCGGTCTTACAGCGATGACCGTGGAATACGAAGCCGCGGCCCGCGCCGCTCGCATGGTCAAACAATGTGATCCCCTGGTTCCCGTTGTCTTTGGTGGACAGCATGCCACCATCAAGGTGGAAGAGGTGGTCTCACAGGACTTCTGTGACTTTGTGGTCAAGGGGGAAGGGGAAAACGTTTTCGCGGGGTTAGTCACCGCGCTGTCCGAGGGGGGTTCCCTCGACGATGTGAAAGGGTTGGCGTTCAAGCGAAACGGTGAGGTCGTCCAAACAACCGATCAGGAGCTTATCCAGGATCTGGATGGCTTGCCTTATCCCGCCTATCATCTTCTGGACGTCGAGCAATACTTTGCAGCCAGTTCGGCACGTGCCACGACCAAACACAAGCGCTGCATGCAGGTGTTTACGAGTCGCGGATGTCCCTGGCGGTGTACCTATTGCCATGACTTGTTCGGCAAGTCCTTTCGGGCGCGGAGCCCCGAGAATGTCATGGGCGAGTTGAAATTGTTGTACGACCGGTGGGGCATCCGTGAATACATGGTGGAAGACGATATTTTCAACCTGGATATGGGTCGCGCAAAGAAAATTTTCGACCTGGTTAAGAAGGATCTGCCCGATGTCTACTTCCAGTTTGGAAACGGCCTGCGACTGGAACGGTTCGATGAAGAACTGGTGCGAAAGATGGCCGAAGGGGGAACGCATTACATCTGTATTGCCATTGAGTCCGCGAGTCCGCGCATTCAAAAAATGATCAAGAAAAATCTGAAGCTGGAGAAGTCGGCAGAGTCTCTGCGATGGATGCGCAAATACGGGATTCGGACGCTCGGGTTTTTCATGATCGGTTTTCCGACGGAGACCTTGGAGGAGATCGATCAGACCATACATTATGCCAGCGGCCTGGATCTTGACGAGGCATTATTCAGCATCGCCACCCCTTATCCCGGAACTGAGTTGAACAAACAGGTGATGGAGATGAACCTCTATGACCCGGACCTGGTGAGTCGTGGGGGTGAGGAGTTCCAACTCATCAAGACAGAACAATTCGATTACCCGACCTTGCGGCGATTGCAGCGGAAGGCCTACCGCTCCTTCTTCCTAGCAAAGTTTCGGTTTATCCGGATGATTCCGAAACTGGTGAATGTGAATTCCTCCATGAAATATCTGAGGGCGATCGAGCGCAACTTCCTGGCCTATGGCGGGGCAAAGACCTCCCGGATAAATTGATCCTATGAACCAATCGCTCTCCCATTTCCGGAACCGGATGGCCATCTGTTGGAGTTATGTGGCGGGCAGGACGGTGGTGCGCGGCGGCCCGAAGTACGTCCTCCTGGAGGCCACGGGAAAATGCAACTTGTTCTGTCCCATGTGTCCGCGGGAGCTGGTGCATTTTGAACCGGTCGACATCCCCATGCCGCTGTTCAAGAAGGTGATTGAAGAAGCGCGGGATTTCCTGGAATTCACAGTCCCTTACGGGGCAGGGGAACCCATGCTGAACAAGCGTATCTTCGAGATGGTCCGGTTCTGCCGTGAAAGGAACATCCGCATTGGCATCTCCACCAACGGGACACTCAATAATCCCGAACGTAATCGGCAGCTCTTGGAATCGGGGTTGGATTACATTATCTTTGCGTTTGATGGCGCCACCAAGGAGAGTTACGAGAAGTACCGCAAGGGGGCGATATTCGAGGAGACACGGGACAAGATCTTCGACTTCCTGAAGATGAAGCAGGAGATGCACTCCAAGATCTTCACCATCGTGCAGATGGTCCGTTTGAAGGACAATGCCGGGGAAGTGGAGGCGTTTCGGCAGATGTGGAACCTCCCCGGAGTGGATCAGGTGCGCATCAAGGAAGATGAACTTCAATTCGACGGAGTGGGTATCCCGCGGCCCAAGGAGATCGTCGAGCGCCGAAATCCCTGTCATTACCTATGGCAGGGACCGGTGTATATTCATCATGACGGCAATGTTTTTCCCTGCTGTTACATGTGGCGCGGGGAAC
>JBGQBO010000004.1:0-194276 GCA_041494885.1 Terriglobia bacterium | reverse complement strand
CGGCATTGCATGCCAAACCCATGATTCCTCGTCCGAGAGCTGGATGCGGGAAATCCGCACGTCCAGTTCGATGAGCGGGATGTGGAAACGGAGCATGGCCGAGTTAGTGAGGCAGCGGCAGACGAAAGGGCCGGACACAGATAGGCTCTGCCTAAACCACCGCGCCACATCTCGACTCTACCCCGACCAGCGCGGAACGCACGCGCGGGGCGTGCGACGAGCTCGTCGTTAGGTCAATTTTTGGAAGTATTGACATTGTACATACATATCTTCATAATGGCCCATGGACGTCGGCTATCATCTGAGCGGGATCGATTTCATCTGGGATCGGAAGAAAGGGCAATCCAATCTGCGAAAGCATGGGATTGCCTTTGAGACGGCATGTGAAGTTTTCTTCGATCCCTTCGTTCGCCTGATTGAAACCGAGGTCGTAAGCGGGGAAGTGCGTGAGAGTGTCGTTGGAATGACCAACGAGTGGAGAGTGCTGAGAGTGATTTACGTGTTCCGCTCAGAGACGATCCGCCTCATCTCCGCCCGACCGGTCACCTTGGGGGAAAGAAAACATTATGAAGATCAATGAGCTGCGGGGTCGCCTCCGGAAGGATCGCCCCATGTCCAGTATTACTATCAGGATGCCCGAAGACGTGATCAAGGAGTTGAAGCGGGTCGCTCCGCTGCTGGGCTTTTCAGGCTACCAGCCTCTGATTCGAGCATACATTGGCCAAGGCCTGCGACGAGATCTGGAAAAGATCGAAAGCCGGCCGAAACTTCACGACTTAGTTAAGAGTTTGCGCCGCTACGGGGTCGCCGAGAAGGTGATTTCCTCAGCGATTGCCGAACTGCGAACGGCTTAACCTGCGCGGACACCCGATCCGCCAAAAAGACGGCGGACGAGTGACGCGCTATTTGTTAGCCCGCTCGGAGTCCGAGACCGCCGGAATCGTTAAGACCCCTCTCGAGGTCCATCAAACACGTAACCGGGCGACGTCTCGCAAAGAATGACATCATAACTGTCAAGCATCGGCATGGCGATCGATTCCAGTTCGTTCTTCCACAAAGCGCCTTCGTAGAAGGCGTTCTTCATCCGGTCGCGTTCATCCAGTGACGGGAAACTGCGCTACCACACGAACTTGTTTGGATTCTCAAGATCGAGCAAGGGCCCAAGTATTTTCATCCCATGGGAGCGTAGTGCTGGCACGGCTCGCGTTTCGAATAACCTGATGAACTCCTCGCGGCGCCCCGGCTTGATTCGATAGCTTCGGACTTCTACGATCATTGTTAACCTCCTTATGCGTCGGGGAATAACGTGGCCTGCAACTTTGTCGAGAAGGAATATAATCTGACCTATGAGCTCCATCAAGAAGGCACCTGCAGGTAACTCTACTCGCCCTGGGCGCCCCAATCCGGTCAGTGGGTATCCGCTCACGGCTGCACTGGCGGCGATCGGCGGTAAATGGAAATTGATTATCGTGTACTGGTTGGCGGAGTCACCGAAGCACTTTGCAGCTCTCCGGCAGGTTATGCCCGGCATCTCGCAGAAAGTTCTCGCTCAGCAACTCCGCGAGCTCGTGAGCGATGGGATTGTGCATCGCCAACCGAAGGGCGCGATCCCCGCTCCGGTCGAGTATTCGTCGACGGACTATGGTCGGACCGTGTTGCCGTTAGCTGAGGATGTTCGCCTGTGGGGCAGGGTGCATATGGAGAGCTTGATCTCCGGGCCCGATGTGCCGACGAGTGGTTCATGACGGTCCGGATGGGGCCAATTCATCTAAAACTGGCTGCGTCGCTGTGAACGGCCTAACCCTCGTATACACCCGATCCGCCAAAAAGCCGGCGTACGAGTGACGAGCCAGTCGATAGGCTTCTGAACGCGCTGACGAATTACACGCTGGTTCTGGTTTGGCCAAATGTCATCGAGCGGCCAAATCTGGTCACGGAGGACAAGACATGCCGAGTGCCAAGGACTTTCGCCGCATCGCGCTGGGGATGCAAGACACGATCGAGAGCGCGCACATGGGACACCCTGACTTCCGGGTCAACGGCAGGATCTTCGCAACCCTGCATCCTGATCACCAGTCGGGAATGGTTAAGCTTACACCCGACCAGCAGCAGAACTTCGTGCGGGAGAATCCCGCCGCATTCAAGCCCGAGAACGGCGCCTGGGGGCGCCAGGGATGCACGAGTGTGCGGTTGGATTCGGTCGATGAGGAGACACTCGGCGAGGCGCTCACACTCGCATGGCAGAACTCGGCCCGGAAGACGGTTACCGGACGGCCGAAACCCAAGCGAACAACCGGATCAACTCGCCCATCGCGCAAGCGGTGATTTTCGCGACCCTGCTCTGCTAAAATCCGGTGATGCTTTACGGGCAATCCAACCAATCCGGGTCCGACCTTCGGAAGGTGAAGACATATCATTCGCCGCTGGCCGAGATAGCCGGCCCGTGAACTAGGAATCCTTGCGATGAAACTGACCTTCTTTCGAACACCCTCCGATCTGCAGAAATGGTTCGCAAAGAATCATTCCATCGCCCGGGAGCTTTGGGTGGGCTTTTACAAAAAGAGTTCAGGCAAGCCGAGCATCACCTGGCCCGAGTCGGTGGATGAAGCGTTGTGCTATGGCTGGATTGACGGAATCCGAAAGAGCGTGGATGCCAGCAGCTATACGATCCGGTTTACACCGCGCAGGCCGGGTAGCATTTGGAGCCATGTCAACATCAAACGCGCCCGGGCATTAGCCAAACAGCAACGAATGCAGCCGAATGGCCTGAGGGCATTTCGCGCTCGTAAAGAAAACAAGTCGGGCATCTATTCATACGAGCAACGGCGTGACCAGCTTGAAGAACCGTACGCGAGCCTTCTCAGGAAGAACGAGGCCGCGTGGAATTTTTTCCAGGCTCAACGCGCCTCATATAGAAAGGCTATTGGCTGGTGGGTGGTCAGCGCCAAACGGGAAGAGACCCGCCTCAAGCGACTGGAGAAGCTCATCCAAGAGTCCGAGTGCGGCTGCACCTTATTTCCACCGGCGCGGGGGAAACTCACTCCGAGATAAGAAGCTTTAGACCGAGTTCGGCTAAGGGAGGGGAATGTGAAGTTAAAACGAGGAAAGGCTGCCCTGGTCATTATGGTTCTGGTTTTCATGGCCTGTGCTGCATGCCGCCACGCCAAGGCCCCAGTTATCACTGACAGCCGACTCGAAGGGAGGTCAAGCTATCGTGTCCTGAATGAGCCGGAGACTTCCCCTGACGCGCCCGACCGATCCGACGAATCCATTACGGCCATCTACCCGTTTGCCGACAATAAAACCCCGGAGTATCCCGCTGCCGCCCTCAAGGCGAAATGCAAAGAAGGTGTTGTACCCGTGCGCATCCACGTGGGCACTGATGGCACTGTGACCGGGCAAAAGGACATTCCGGGGCGACCGTTGCCAGCCGACGCCTGCCACATGGCATTCCGCGAGGCCGTGCGCGCCGTGGTCAATGGATGGAAGTTCATCCCGGCATTTCGAGTGATGTCAGTTGCAAACGGTGCGGCCCATGGCGAGGTCCGCGCGGGCCCTGCGCATTACGAGCGGACTCCTCTTGAAGCCGACCTGGACTACGAGTTCTTATTCCAGGTTGTGCATGGAAAAGAGGTCGTTTCCAATCGATGAGCTGAATTTCCAAAGAGCACCAGAACACTCGAGGGACTTCTCTTGAGTGAAAGTCCCTGTCCATCGGAGGGGAGGAGTGTGGAATATTGTTGAACGATCAAAATAGACACAGCCCTTCGTGACAGCGCGCGGAGTGATGGTCTGGTACGAGGGCTGGCAGAATGCGGCAGCATAGATGGCAAGAGGTGAGGGAGGGAAGATGCGGGCATTGATGCGCACGATTGGGGTCGTCCTGCTGGGTGTAATTGCTGCTGTGGTGATTGTTGCCGTGGTTGAAGCGATCAATAGTCGAATCTATCCTCTCCCGGCGGGGGTCGACCCGAATAATGCGAAGGCTCTGAAGGAAGTTATCGCGACTTTACCACTGGGTGCCCTTTTGATGGTGTTGCTGGGATGGTGGCTTGGCGCCCTTGGTGGAGGGTGGTTGGCGGCACGCTCGGCTGGACGGCTGGACATGCTCCACGGATTAGTCGTTGCCGTCATCATCTTGTCAGCCGCGATCTTCAATCTGTTGATGTTGCCACACCCAATCTGGTTTTGGGTGGCCGCAGTGTTAGGAATTCCTTTGGGGGGTTACATTGGCACCAGGTCTGGGGCGAACAAGCTCAAGGCGGCCTGATGTGCTCGTTCTCGCCGAGAGGTGCCGAGGAGCGCGACGAGGAACTCGCTCATCGCTGCACCCCCGCGGACGGCTGTATTTGGGGGTCTTGTGTGAGCACTTTGAAGAACCCGAGAACACATGGAAAGAGGCCCTCTAAGGTAGCTGTCATTCACGGGGGCCCGGGGGCGGGCGGAGAGATGGAGCCCGTTGGTCGTCGACTCGCGTCCGACTTGGGTGTGTTGGAGCCGATTCAAACGGCGGGATCTGTTGAAGGCCAGATCCAGGAGTTGCGGACGATATTAGAGCGACGTGCAGATCTCCCCGTCAGTTTGGTCGGCTTTTCATGGGGGGCCTGGCTGAGTTTAATTGTTACCGCACGCTATCCGGGGTTGATCAAGAAACTGATTCTCGTAGGAAGTGGACCTTTTGAGGAGAAGTATGTGACGAGAATTGAGGAGACTCGGTTACGCCGCCTCAGCAAGGGAAGAAGAAAAGAGTATGAATCTGTCGTCAGCGCATTAAATAATCCTGATATCGAAGACAAGAACCCGTTGCTCGCTCGTCTGGGAAAGCTCGCTTCGAGGACCGACGCGTTTGATCCGATCAGAGGTGAATCGGATGAGTTGAATTTGATCGATTATCGCAGTGATCTCTTTCTGGAGGTGTGGAAGGAGGCCGCAGAGATGAGAAGGAGCGGTGAGCTGTTGGACTTTGCAAGACAAGTTCAGTGTCCGGTGGTTGCAATCCATGGTGACTATGATCCTCATCCGGCCGAGGGAGTTGAAAAGCCGTTGTCAGCTACCCTGAAGAACTTTCGATTCATCCTGCTCAAGAATTGCGGGCACAAGCCCTGGATCGAGCGGCAGGCCAGAGAGGAGTTTTTCAGGATCATTAAGAATGAATTACATTGAGCGTTCAGGCGAACCGGATCATTGTTGATGTTTTGCTGCGGGATCAAGGAATTCTCTGCTTGACAAGACCTGGGGTTGTTGTTAGGTTTTGCAATTCCTGAAGCATTGATCTTTTACATTGAAGTAGAGGCGCGGTCTCCAAGAGTAGCCGGTCCGGAAGAAGTGAAGGATTTAGGACCGAGGACGCAAAAGGGGAAGGCCGCCGAAGCCGTCGGGCCGCCTTCACGGCAGATGAGCTGGTCGCTGTGGCTAAATCCGCAGGACTGTCACCGGGGAGGATTCCGGTGGAGAGCTACGACACAGGCATAGGGGTGCAGTGGGAAGCGCCCTCGATTTTTACAAGGCCGGTCGTGAGCACTCACGAGCGGCTTTTTTCATTTGGGATTTCTGATTGCGGATTGCGGAAAAACCTGGACCCCGGGCATAGGGCTGGGCAGGATTTCAATCATGGGAATTGAACGTCCCACAATTCTTAAATTTGGCGGCACCTCGGTGGAGGACTCGAGCGCGTTTGAGCGGGTAGCCTCCATCGTCTTGTCCCAAAGAGAGTCCTCCCCTGTCATTGTTGTTTCTGCCATGAGCGGCGTGACTGATTCTCTTTTAGGGAGTGTCCAGAAGGCTCTTGAGGGAGATGTTGAGGAAGCCGTCAATTCGCTGGAACCTGAATTTAAGCGCCATTTTGTGGTCGTGAAAGATCTGCTTGGGGGCGAGGGAGCCGAGGTTGAGCGGACGCTGGGGGAGAGCCGAAGCAGGATTTCCAGTTTACTACTGTACCTCAGTCAACGGCCGCAGGCGCGAAGCATGCTGCAAGACGAGATTGTGTCTTACGGTGAGCGCCTCTCCGCAGTGTTGCTGACTCATATACTTCGAGGGAGGAAACTCGACGCCCAACTTGTGGATGCCCGCCGATGTATCATCACCGACGAGGAACACGGGCGCGCCGCTCCCTTCTGGCCTGAGACGGAGTTGGGCACCAACGCAGAAATTAAACCATTGCTTGAAGGATCGAGGGTTCCTGTTTTGGGAGGGTTTATTGGTGCGACGCGGGAGGGAGTGACTACAACCCTGGGGCGGGGTGGATCAGATTACACCGCTGCCTTGGTGGGTGCGGCGCTATCGGCCGGAGAGATCCAGATATGGACCGATGTTTCTGGCGTACTGACCGCCGATCCCCGTGTGGTGAAGCTTGCCCAAACCATCAGCCGCCTCTCCTACGCCGAGGCGGCAGAGTTGGCGTACTTTGGGGCCAAGGTCCTTCATCCCAAGACCGTCTATCCCGCCGTGGACCGAGGTATTCCCCTGCGTATCTGCAACTCGCGGGCTCCTCACGAGGCGGGGACGATCATCGGCCATGACCGCGAGAGGTCGCCCCTCGGCATAAAAGCTATCGCTCACAAGAAGGGAATCACCACGCTGCAAATTTCGTCAGGCCGAATGCTGGGGGCGTATGGTTTTTTGCGTGCCTTGTTTGAGATCTTTGAGCGGCATCGGACGGTTGTTGACGTCGTCACCACTTCAGAGGTGAGCGTTTCCCTGTCCTTGGACAATCCCCGTGCCTTGCCGTCCATTCTCAAGGACTTGAAGCAACTGGGGACGGTCGAGGTGGAGGATCATCAGGCCATTATTTGCGTGGTGGGGGAGGGGTTGAGAAGTACCTCAGGAATCGCGGGTAAAATTTTCTCCACCATCAGCGACATCAATGTCTCGCTCATCTCCCAGGGGGCTTCAAGGATTAACCTTTCGTTTGTCATTGATGAAGCTCGGGTCAGCGAAGCCGTGTCGCGTCTTCACAAAGCCTTCTTTGAGGCCAATGTCGAGGGATTGGAGATGAATGCGAAAGCAGAATCCCACGACAGATTAGTCCCGACTTCGTCTTAGCTAATGCCGGGGCGATATTAACGTTTACAAACATGGGAGACCACTTGGCTGCAGAAAAACCAGCGCATGCCGACCCCGTCGGATTAACCCGTCAGCTTCTCCAGATCTCCTCGGCTTTGGGGGAGGAGGCCGAGATCGGGCGATTCACGGCCCGACTCCTCGAAAGTTTGGATTACAAGGTGGAACTCCAGAATGTCGCGGAGGGTCGCAAGAACCTCATCGCTACCACCGGGAATAAGGCATGCGTGTTCTTCTCAACGCATCTAGACACGGTTCCGCCCCCACTGGCGCCACGGGAAGATGAGGAGTTTCTTTATGGCCGAGGGGCCTGCGATGCGAGGGGGATCCTTGCGGCGCAGATCGCGGCCGCGGAGCGGTTGCGCGCGGAAGGTGAGACTCGTCTGGGCTTCCTTTTTCTTGTGGACGAAGAGGCGGGCAGTCTTGGGGCGCGCGCCGCCAATCAGCATCCCATGGCATCTTCCTGCCAATACCTCATCAACGGGGAACCCACTGACAACAAACTGGCCATTGCATCGAAAGGTTCGTTGCGGATCAGGCTTCGAGCGGAAGGTCGAGCCTCCCACTCCGCCTATCCGGAGCATGGCGAGTCGGCTGTTGAAAAATTACTCGATGCCCTGATGCGGCTTCGTCAAGTTAACTGGCCCAAGGACGATTTTCTGGGTGAAACGACGTGCAACATCGGGGTCATCGCGGGGGGAACCCGGCCTAATGTGATCCCTTCGGAAGCATACGCCGATGTGCAAATCCGGCTGATCGCTGACACAGAACCCGTAATGAAGAGGCTTGAAGAGGCTGTGGGAGGAACGACCCGGCTTGAGGTCCTCTCGATAGCGCCCCCTGTGCGGCTGATGGCAGTGGAGGGATTCGAGCAGTGCGTGGTCCGCTTCACGACGGATATCCCTCATCTCAAGAATTGGGGCGTACCGCTCCTGATGGGCCCGGGGTCGATACTCGATGCCCATTCCGATCATGAGCGCGTTTCAAAAAAGGAACTTCTCAGGGCCGTGGAGTTATATGCGAAGCTGGCTCAGGTTCTTCTTGCGCGGGTTGGGGTTCAGGAAAACAGTCAGACGAGGGTGAAGACGCAGCCGTGAAAATCGCTTTGTTGGGTCATGGGGCCATGGGGCGCCTTGTCGAAGTCCGCGCCCGCAGTGCGGGGCATGAAATCGGTCTGATCTGCACCTCGAGGGATTCCGGCGCGAAGCTGGAGGAGCTGTCCGATCGGCTCCAGGGGCACCATGTGGCGATCGATTTTTCAGTGGGCCCTGCGGTGCTGAAACATGCGACTGCGTGCGTACAGGCGGGTGTCCCGCTCATCGAGGGCACAACCGGATGGAAGGAAGAGGA
This sequence comes from Terriglobia bacterium, assembly GCA_041494885.1. Lineage (GTDB taxonomy): Bacteria > Acidobacteriota > Terriglobia > JAIQFV01 > JAIQFV01 > JAIQFV01. Next base: position 185,867 of record JBGQBO010000004.1, on the reverse strand, counting down.
AGCGGAGGTACGGCGCGTGGTCCAGTCCCAAGGCGGCGGAATGGTTTTTGGCGCAAATTTTTCTATCGGGGTGAACCTGTTTTATCGGGTCGTGGCGCAGGCCGCGGAGTTGTTTGGGAAGGTAGACGATTATGATGCCTTCATCGAAGAAGCTCATCACAAGCGCAAGCGGGATGCCCCGTCGGGAACCGCGCTGCGCCTCCGGGATATTGTGCTCGCTCATTCGGCGCGCGAGGTGCCGGTGGTGAGTACTCGGGCGGGTCACATACCGGGCACTCATCGTGTGGGGTTTGATTCCGCCCCCGATCAGATCTTGCTGGTTCATACCGCCCGGTCCCGGGAAGGATTTGCGGCGGGTGCCTTGGCAGCCGCTCCATGGGTGATCGGCCGCCGTGGTGTATTCGAATTCTCAGAAGTGCTGGGTGAAATCCTAAGCGCAGGACAAAAAGAAAGGAGGGATGGAAAATGACCATGCAGGTAGATTGGCTTCGAGGCTGTGCAACCGCTTTGGTGACCCCATTCGACTCAGCGGGAGGCGTGGATGAGAAGGCGTTCCGGGGGCTGGTCGAGCGACAGATCACACAGGGGGTACGCCTCCTGGTGCCCTGTGGCACGACTGGTGAAAGCGCAACAATGACAGAAGAGGAAGACGCGCGGGTGATCGGAATGACGGTCGAAGTTGCAAAAGGACGCGCGCACGTTATTGCGGGAACGGGCAGCAATTCGACCTCATCCGCGGTTGAATACTCTCAGACGGCGCAGCGGCTCGGGGTGGATGCCATCCTTGTGGTGGCTCCTTATTACAACAAACCCACTCAGGAGGGCCTGATAGCCCACTTTCGCGCTATAGCCGAATCAGTGGCTGACCTGCCGGTCGTGATTTACAATGTTCCGGGTCGCACCTCCTCCAATATTGCGGCGAGTACAGTGCTCCGGCTGACGCGTGAGGTGAAGAATATTGTCGCGGTTAAGGAGGCGTCCGGAAACCTTTCACAAATCATGGAGATTCTGCACCACCGACCTGCGGGATTCCGTGTTTTCTCCGGAGACGATTCCGTGACCCTCCCCTTGCTCTCGCTGGGGGCTGACGGTATTATCTCAGTGGTCTCCAATGAGGTTCCCGACTGGATGTCCAGGATGGTGAATCTGGCTCTGTCGGGTGATTGGGCTGAGGCCCGGAAGCTGCACTTCCGGTTGCTCGATCTGATGGAAGTGAATTTCGTTGAGACCAGCCCCGGCCCAGTCAAGTCGGCGCTGGCCATGATGGGATTGATCGAAGAGAAGCTGAGACTCCCGCTGGTTCCCATCCAGGAGAAATCCCGGATAAAATTGCGCGAGGTGCTTGTCGAGTTAGGCTTAGTGAAGGAAACGTCCCATGCTGTTGCGTGACCGCATCGAGCGCCTCATCGCAAGTGACCGTGGTAGCTTTACGGACGAAGATCGGGCCCTGTTCAACGAGTTCAAGGCGGCTCTCAACTGTGGGGTCGTCCGGTCGGCGGAACGACAGGAAAGCGGAGAGTGGAAAGTTAATTCCTGGGTCAAGGGTGGCATTCTGCTGGGGTTCCGGATGGGAATGCTGGCGGACATGTCCTCGGGCCCCAGCCTGCGTTTTTTTGATAAGGATACTTATCCAGTGCGGGCCACCGCTTTGAAAGACAATGTCCGCATTGTTCCCGGAGGATCCAGCATTCGAGATGGGGCGTACGTCGCGCCCGGTGTCGTGTGCATGCCTCCAATGTATGTCAATGTCGGGTCGTACGTCGACGAAGGAACGATGATTGACAGTCACGCGCTGGTCGGTTCGTGCGCCCAGGTCGGCAAAAGGGTTCACGTCTCCGCGGCGGCTCAGATCGGAGGGGTGCTGGAACCGATAGGAGCCATGCCGGTCATCATCGAAGACGATGTCATGGTGGGGGGCGGTTGTGGCGTTTACGAAGGGACCATTGTGCGGGAGCGCGCCATCCTCGCCGCGGGCACGATTCTGACAGGTTCGACCCCACTGTATGATCTCATCCATAATCGTGTTTATCGCCGCGAGGGTGGCGCTTCACTCGAAGTCCCGGCAGGGGCCGTTGTCGTCCCGGGGGCGCGCGCCGTTCCGGACCGTCCGGGGAGGGAAGGGGGGCTGTCCCTCTATGCTCCTATCATTGTCAAATACCGGGATCAGAAATCCGACGCTGCGACCCAACTGGAAGAGGCCCTGCGATGATCAAGATCTTGTCTTGAACGGTTTTCATTCCAGAAGGATGGAGAGGATGACACATGGTCAGGGATAGCAAGTACCGGGTCGGGATTCTTGGAGCCACCGGAATGGTCGGTCAATGGTTTATCCGGTTGCTGGAGAATCATCCCCAGTTCACGGTCACTGCGCTGGCTGCTTCGGATCGATCCCAGGGTAAGACGTACGGAGAGGCGTGCGCGTGGAGATTGCCGGGAGGGATGCCCTCCTTCGTCCGTTCGATGGTTGTCAAGCCGCCGCATCCACCCTTGGATTGCGAGATTGTTTTTTCAAGTCTCCCCGCGGATGTGGCGATGAAGTCAGAGGCTGCTTTTGCAGAGGCTGGGTATCCCGTAATAAGCAACTCCTCCGCGTTCCGGATGGACCCCGCCGTTCCCTTGCTGATTCCGGAAGTCAATCCGGATCACTTGTCGCTGGTGGATATTCAACTCCGTCAGCCGCAGTCTCGCGGCGGGTATGTGGTGACCAATCCGAATTGTTCGACGATCGTTCTGACCCTCGCACTGGCACCGCTTCACGCAAGTTTTGGGATAGAATCCGTCGTGGCGACCACACTTCAGGCCGTGTCAGGCGCGGGATATCCGGGGGTCGCTTCGTTGGATATCACCGATAATGTGCTCCCTTACATCGAGAACGAAGAAGAAAAGATCCAGCGCGAGACCAAGAAAATACTGGGTCTATACGAAGGGGGAAAAGTGGCAGATGCCCCCATGGCGGTGAGCGCCCAATGCCATCGGGTTAACGTTTCCGACGGCCACACGGTGGCTGTTCGGGTGAAACTCACTCGACCGGCGGATTTAGGCGCAGTCCGGCACGCCTTCGAGGCCTTTACGGGCCTGCCTCAGCAGCTCGGTCTGCATTCCGCCCCGGTGCACCCTTTGATCGTCCGGGATGAGCCCGACCGACCGCAACCTCGTCTGGACCGAGAGGCGGGAGGGGGGATGAGTGTCACCGTGGGGCGAATAGCCCCAGACGAGGTGCTGGATTACCGTTTCGTGGCGCTCGGTCATAATATTGTGAGAGGGGCAGCAGGTGCGGCAATTTTGAACGGCGAATTGCTCATCGCCACCGGACGGTTAGCGCGGGAAGAGGTGCAGGGGACGCTCACCGACACTTCAAGGTAGGCAGTCACCTGATCACGAAATGATTGTTTGTCAAACTCGCTGTTGGCCGTGTATAATCCCCACGATCTGGAAACAAATTATGTTCTGTTTGGGACAAACGGATGAATAGAAAGATAAAAGCGTTAATCGTTTTGCTCTCGTGTCTCGTGGTTTTCTATGCCGTCGTGGGCGGCTTGATCGGAAAGGAAACCCCGGCTGAGGGAGCCTATAAACAACTTCAGGTTTTCAGCGAGGTTCTCCTGCGCATCCGGAATGATTATGTCGAGGAGCCCAACCTGAAACAGGTCTCCGAGGGCGCCTTGCGTGGAGTGTTGGAGTCGTTGGACCCGTACAGCAGCTATCTGACTCCCCAGGAAGTGGCCCAGATGAACGGCCCTGGTGTGAAGGAGCGGGGCGACATTGGCGTACAGATCTCCAAGCGCTTTGGGTACATCAATGTCGTGACCGTAATCCTTAATTCCCCGGCTGACCGGGCCGCACTCGTGACCGGAGACATTATTGAAGCGATCAACGGAGTGTCCACTCGCGACGTCAGCATGCAGCAGGCAAGAATGTTCTTCCGCGGTCCTGTCGGGGCCACGGTGACACTTTCCATCCTGCGTGGCCAGCGGGCCGAACCCATTAAGCTGGATATCATCCGGGAAGCGGTTCCGGTCCCCCCGGTTGAATCCAGGATGCTTGAACAGAATGCGGGATATATCAAAGTCTCAGACCTGGCCTCCGGAAAGGTCCAGGAAGTGAGGAAGGCCATCGAATCTCTGGAGCACCAGGGGGCGAAGAAGCTCATCCTCGATGTTCGGGATATGGCCAGCACTGATCTTGATGAAGCAGTTGCCGTGGCAAACCTGTTCCTCGATCATGGGACCATCGTTTCTGTCGAGGGCCAGAAGTTTCCCAGGAAATCCTACCTGGCGGAGAAGACCAGGGCCGTGACCCAGCTCCCACTGGCTGTCCTAATGAACCGAGGGAGCGCGTCCGATGCCGAGGTCATTGCATCGGCCATACTGGAAAACAATCGTGGCGATGTGATTGGGGAGAGAAGTTATGGTATCGGATCCATCCAGAAGCTGATGCCCTTGGAGGATGGATCAGCGATCATTCTTTCCGTGGGGAAATATTTCACTGCGGCCGGACACCTGATCGAGAATGACAAGGATGTCAGTAAGTCCGGGGTTATGCCCAACGTTGTTGTGAAGATCGACGAGGATAATCTCGTAGCGCTGAATGGGCCGATTGACGAATCAGAACCAGCCGCACCCGACAAGGGCCAGGCGAAAGCGGGTTTACCTGCCAAGCCGAAAAATCAGCCGGATTTGATTCTGAACAAAGCGCTCGATGTGCTCCAGGAAGAATCCGCAAAAGAAAAGAAAGCAGCCTGATTGTCGGAGTTACCGTCCTGCTGTTTTCTCTTTGTACCTGAAATGCCCTGGACAGAACCTGAAATGGCGATCCACCGTGGTGGATCGCCATTTTCGTGTGTGTCGATGATTGATCCCTGCAGCAACGAAACCATTCCGATGCCCTCTTGCTGAAATGAATTTTCCAATGCCCCTAAAGAAGAAGCGTGTCCTTCTATCAGTGTTGTTTACCCTGGTTTTGGGCTCGTGCCAGCAGGCTCCGGTCCGGCGTGAAGGCCGGGGGACATCATTTAACACCGATTTAAAACAGGCACTTCAGGGGGGTAGGCTGGCGGCTTGCGCCGTCACGATCGCCACAGAGAAGGTGGAGACAGACGACGGCGTTCAGGAGATCAACCATGTTAAAGTCATAGCACCGGATCCTTTGTTGCTGGCACCGGCGCAACAACTGGTGGAAAAGCTTGCCGGCAGGCACAGGCTTTCTTTCAAGAGATGGGCGTCATCCCGGGACGGAGTGGCCTTTGTCCTCTATGAAGTTTCCGAGGGCAGGCGGCGGATTAGCTCGGTCCTCCTGATGCCGGAGTCCCAGGGGGGAGCCGGGAGGACTGCACTCCTCCCCTCAGACGAGCTGGAACCTTCCAGGATTGTTTTACCGGAGTTCTTTCAGGGGGACTACCGCGTTTCGATTATTATCGACGACCTTGGCGCTGATTTGAGTGTGGCAGAGCAGTTAGTCAAGTTCCCGCAGAACCTGACTCTTTCTATCATTCCTGAATTGAAATACACACAAAGAATCGCTGAAATTGCAAGGGCGGGCGGCAAAGAGGTCATGGTTCATTTGCCCTTGGAACCGGAGGCGCACGAGAGGCTGGTGATTGAACCCAAAACAATCCTGGCCTCCATGTCGCCCACGGAAGTGGAGTCCACCTTTAACGAGTTGGTTGCCAGTGTGCCTTTTGCAGTGGGCATGAACAATCATATGGGCTCGAAGGCCACTCCCAACCGGGCCCTGATGTCGGAAGTGCTGGCGCTGACAAAGTTGCGCGGGCTTTATTTCATTGACAGCCGGACGACACCGGCGACTCAGGGCTATGCCGTGGCCCGAGAGTTGGGGGTCCGGACCAACTTTCGATCCGTGTTTCTGGACGACAAGAGGAACGTGGCCTACACCGAATATGAGCTCGATGTGCTACTCAAACGCATGCTGAAACAAGGTTCAGCAATTGCCATCGGACACCCCTATCCAACAACCATCGAAGCTCTTCGGAAAAAACTTCCTGAATTTGAACGCCGCGGCGTGAGGATTGTCTTTGCGTCGGATCTGGTGTCGTGAGAGAGGGGTCAGGTGTCCGGTGTCGGGTGTTAGGGAGCAGGGAATAGGTGATAGGGAGTAGGTGCTAGGGGAAAGAAATCAGAAGTCAGAAACCAGAAGGCAGATGTCAGAAGTCAGACCTTAGAGGGTGGGATTCCGATCGGGATTTGTTCGGGCCTTGGACCTTGACCCTTGGACTTTGGACCTTGAACTTTGAACCTTGAACTCATAATTAAATGCTAGTCCGATTTGAGCAGGTGAAAATCTCGTTTGGGGCTGCCGAAGTATTGGACGGGGCGTCCTTCCAAATTGATCCGTCAGACCGTATCGGTCTCATCGGTCAAAATGGCTCAGGCAAGACGACCATCCTTCGACTGATCGCCGGACAGACCTCTCCCGACGCAGGAACCATTGTCCGATCTGCCCAGCTACAAATCAGTTACTTGGAACAGTTGGTCCATGGGGAATCGAATGCCACTGTTTTCAAGGCGGCGGAAAGTGTGTTTGCAGGATTGCTTTCGCAAGAGCGCGAAATTGAAACCCTCACCGAGCGTCTTTCCGATCCGGCCCTTGCGGATTCACGCGAACAGGATTCTTCGCGCTTGAGTGATTTGCTGCATCAATTCGAGTTGAGGGGAGGCTACTCCCTGAGGGCCCGAACTGAGGCTGTGCTCATGGGCCTGGGCTTTGGCAAGTCGGATTTCTCAAGGTCGTGCGAGGAAATCTCCGGGGGACAGATGAACCGGCTCAATCTGGCTCGCCTCCTGTTGAGCGAACCCAACCTGCTTCTGCTCGATGAACCCACCAACCATCTCGACCTTGAAGCCGTCACGTGGTTGGAAGCCTTCCTGCAGAGCTATCCCAATGCATTTCTGGTGGTCTCGCACGATCGCTATTTTCTCAATCGGGTGGTGCAGCGCGTCTTTGAGCTTGAGAGCGGCAAGATTCAAGTATATTCCGGGGATTATTCGGCTTACCACCGGCAAAAACAACAGCGCCTCGAACAAGCGGCGAAGGCTTACGAATTACAGCGGGAATGGATCGACCGAACGGAGGATTATGTCCGCCGTAACATCGCAGGCCAAAAGACAAAACAAGCACAGTCACGGCGAAAAATGCTCGCGAAGGTAGAACGTCTCGGGAAGCCGCAGGGATCTGAAGAATCCGCACGATTTGATTTCCACGTCACCTTGCCGAGCGCGTACCGGGTTCTTGAGATTGAGCAGGGAGCGATCGGCTACGGCGAAACAGTCATCGTTCATGGAATGGAGCTGAAGCTTTACCGAGGGGAGCGATACGGGGTCATTGGGAGAAACGGGTCGGGAAAATCGACGTTTTTGAAGACGGTGTGGGGCGGGTTGAAGCAGCTTTCAGGCGGGTGGATTCTCGGCGAAAGAGTCCATCTCGGGTATTATGACCAGACCCTGGAAAACCTGAATCCGGCGAATACGGTTCTCGAAGAATTACGTTTGCTGGCCCCGACAGCCACCGACGGGGAGTTGCGCTCCTTTGCAGCGAGGATCCTGTTCAAGGGGGATGAGGTCTTTCAACACATTGAAAGCCTCAGCGGCGGCGAGAAGTCGAGGCTGAGCTTGGCGAAGCTGATCTGCCAGCACCCCAACTTTCTGCTGCTGGACGAACCGACCAACCACCTCGACATTGCATCGCGAGAAGCCTTGGAGGAAGCGCTGACGGAATACGATGGGACCCTTCTCGTCGCCACTCACGATCGCTATCTTCTTGAACAACTGGTTTCCCGCCTGCTGGTATTCGAAGACGGAAGGATGACGCTCTTCGAAGGGAAGTATTCCGAGTTTATAGAGCTCTCGGACTCTGGCCTTGGGCGGTTACTCTCGGGAGAGGCGCGGCAGAAAACTGCAAAAGATGAAGGGAGGGTGGGCAGCCGATTAAGCCTGGCAGACGTCCCGCAAAGAGGGACGGAGAGGCCGCGTGGATTGAGAAAGTCAGGCACCAACCGGGAGCGTCAACGCATTCAGGACTTGGCGCGCCTCGAGGATGAGATCACGAAGATGGAGCAGGAAGTTAAAGAAGTGGAAGAACACCTGTCCGACTCGGCCAACTATTCCGACTCGGAACAGATCAGATCTCTCAGCGAGTCTTATCAATCCCTCACAGAGCAATTGAAGCACTTGTATGAGGAATGGGGGGCCCTCGAGACAGAAGAGGATTGAGCGCAGCGAGGCCAATTGACCGGTCAGCCGGGGATATCAAACCACCTGTCAGGGGAGCAGTTTTAGAGGACATGGGATGGGGCGCCCTGGCGTGCAGAGGGGACCGATCCGGTGTTTAACTAGTTGACATTGTTTTGGACCGCCAAGTAAACTCAATTCTTTTTTTGGTCATGATCTCTCGTGAAGTCGCTCTACATGCGAGCCGCCTGGTGATTCGGCCGCTCAGCCATCATCAATGTTCATCTGGAGGAAATCCTTATGTCGACAAAAGTTGGGATCAATGGTTTTGGGCGAATTGGCCGAAACCTCTTACGGGCGGCGCTGGACGATCATGAAATTGATTTTGTCGCTGTCAACGATTTGACCGATCCGAAGACGCTGGCACACCTTTTGAAATATGATTCCCTGCTGGGGATTTGTCCTGCCGAAATCGGGCAGGGCGACGACTGCATCATCGTCAATGGCAAGTCCATTCGAGTGCTCAAGGAAAAGAATCCTGAGGCCATCGACTGGACGAAGTTCGGTGCACAGATGGTGATTGAGTCCACGGGAAAGTTCACGAAGGGTGAAGATGCCCGGAAGCACATCCGCGGCACTGTCAGCAAGGTCATTGTCACCGCGCCGGGGACAAATGTCGACCACACCATTGTGTTGGGAGTAAACGAAAAGACTTACGACCCGCAGAAGCACCACGTGGTTTCCAATGCCTCCTGTACGACAAACTGCCTTGCGCCTGTTGCCAAGATCCTGAATGATCACTTTAAGGTGACCAGTGGCTTCATGATCACCATTCACTCTTATACCAACGATCAGGTCACGCTGGATTTTCCACACAAGGATCTGCGGCGCGCCCGCGCCGCCGCGGTCTCTATTATTCCCACATCGACAGGAGCAGCCAAGGCCATTGGCGTGGTTATTCCTGATCTCAAGGGCAAGCTGGATGGCATTGCCATGCGGGTCCCGACTCCCAATGTGTCGGTCATCGACCTTGTCTGCGGATTGGAAAAGGGGGCCACCGCGACCGAAGTGAACGCTGCCATGAAGGCCGCTGCGGAAGGACCGATGAAAGGGATTCTCCAATACAGCGAGGTCGAATTGGTCTCTGTTGATTTCCGGGCGAACCCCCACTCTTCGATCCTCGATGCGGCGTACACCAAGATGGTGGGAGACCGACTCGTCCACCTCATGTCCTGGTACGATAATGAGTGGGGATACAGTTGCCGGGTCCGTGACATGATCCGATTTATGGCGGGACGAGCCTAGGTTCCCCATAAGAAAAGACTCTGATTCTGACCTGTCCGGCGGTGCACCACGCACTTGAGGAGGTCGAAAGCCGGGCACTGCTCCTCGAACAGCTGGTCATTCGTGCCGGCTGCTATCGATAATCTAATATGTTTGGGATGCCATTCGATGTCCATCAAATCTATTCGAGAGGTTCCGCTAAAAGGGAAGAGGGTATTTATCCGGGTGGACTTCAATGTCCCCCTGGACGATACGCTGGCGGTTTCCGATGACACCCGGATCCGGGCCTCTCTGCCGACCATTCAATTCGCCCATGATCAGGGGGCCAGGATCATTCTTGCCTCCCATCTCGGCCGCCCCAAGGGAACCGCCAATCCGAAGTATTCGCTTCGTCCAGTTGCCGCACGGTTGGGGGAACTCATTTCCAGCGGTGTCCGTTTTGCAGGGGATTCCATCGGTCCTGAGGTGGAATCCATGGTCCAGGGATTGAAGGACGGGGACCTCTGTCTTCTTGAAAACCTGCGTTTCCACAAGGGAGAGGAGGCGAACGATCCGGGCTATGCGGGGCAGCTCGCGAAACTTTGTGAGATCTATGTCAACGATGCGTTTGGCACGGCGCATCGGGCCCATGCTTCGACGGTCGGAATGATTCCGTTTTGCCGCGATGCGGCGGCTGGATTCTTGATGCAGCGTGAATTGGAATACCTGGGGAAGCTGGTCTCCAATCCGGAGCCCCCTTTTGTCGCACTCTTGGGGGGAGCCAAGGTTTCCGACAAGATTGAAATCATCCGAAGTCTCTTGAATCGCGTGAACGCACTGCTGATCGGCGGCGCGATGGCTTATACATTCTTTCTGGCGAAAGGTATTGAGGTGGGGAGGTCGCTGGTCGAACCTGACAAAGTAGACCTGGCCAGAGAACTCCTGGATCTGGCTGCCAGCCATCAAGTGGCCTTCCTGCTCCCAGTGGATCATCTCGTGGCGAGCGGGTTGGAGGACGGTGCCGAGTCAAGAATCGCCGCCGTGGACCAAACGCCTGCGGGTTGGATGGGGGTCGATATTGGGCCCAAGACGGTCGAACTGTTCCGCGATAGAATCCGAGGAGCCCGAACAGTCTTCTGGAACGGCCCAATGGGAATCTTCGAAAAGAAGCCTTTCGCCAAGGGGACGATGGAGATCGCGCAGGCCCTGGCGGAGTGTCGAGGCATTACCGTGATTGGGGGGGGTGATTCGGTGTCCGCCGTGAAACGCTCGGGTGTGGCCGATAAGATCACTCACATTTCAACGGGCGGGGGGGCGTCACTCGAATTCCTGTCCGGGCTTGTCTTGCCGGGCGTCGCGGCACTTGAAGCGAAGTGAAGTTATCCGGCCAGGCACCCTGGAAATTTCTATCCGCGGGTTCACGATGAGACTCTAGCCGTCGAAACGAGACTTTAATTCTTATGCGAAAACCTGTGATTGCCGGCAACTGGAAAATGTTCAAGACGATTGAGGAATCGATCACTTTTGTGGATACCCTGGTTCCCCTCGTCAAAGCCTCCACGCACTGCGAAGTGGTCGTGGCTCCTCCGTTCATCGCGCTGTCGAGTGTGGCTCAACGCCTGACGGGAACGAATGTCCGCGTCTCCGCCCAGGACTGCCATTGGGAAAAGGAAGGGGCATTCACCGGTGAGGTCTCCTGCGGGATGATTCGAGACGCGGGAGCGAGTCACGTGATCATTGGGCATTCAGAGCGTCGCCAGTTCTTCGGGGAAACCAACGAGACGGTCAACAAGAAGATCTTCGCGGCCCTGCGGGCCTCACTCACCCCGATTGTCTGCATCGGCGAATCTTTGGCAGAGCGCGAACAGAATCAAACGGAAAAAGTGCTGGGGGAGCAAACGACATGGGGGCTCAGCACGTTGACAGAGCTGCAGCTTTCTCATATTATTATGGCTTACGAGCCGGTGTGGGCGATTGGCACAGGGCGCACCGCAACACCGGAACTGGCGGCTGAAACCCATCGGCTGATTCGAGCGACGATCGGGAAGTTGTTTTCTACATCCAGTGCCGCGGCTCTTCGGATTCTTTACGGGGGCAGTGTCAAGCCTGATAATATTCAGGGTCTGATGGCCCAGCCCGAGATTGATGGAGCGTTGGTGGGTGGCGCTAGTCTAAAGCCTGATTCATTTGCCGCCATCGTCAATTTTTAGGCGGCAGAGAACATTTCAAGGGAAAGGCGTTTTCATGCTTGCAATAGTTACTGCAATTCATATTTTGGCGTCAGTCGTCATGATTATGGTTGTGCTGCTGCAGAGCGGTAAAAGTGCAGACTTGGCGGGGGCCTTCGGAGGTGGCGGCAGCCAGACGGCCTTCGGACCCCGGGGTGCTGCCACACTACTCTCTAAGTTAACAACGGCCTCGGCCATCATCTTCATGATCACTTCAGTGACGCTGGCGATCATGGCTTCACGGCGGAGCACGGGGTCTGTGTTGGAAGGGGGAAGCGCGCCGGCCTCTCAACAGTCGATCCCCCTCTCGCCTCCGGCCACGCCGACACCCGTGACACCTCAACCACAATCAGCGGCTCCCCCAACGGCGGGTGCAAAGCCGACGGGTAACGCCCCGGCCTCTGCACCGAATCAGGGAAAGTCGGGGGCATCTCAGCCTGGGAAATCGACGACTGAAAAGCCGGCACCGGCACAGCCTGTAAAGAAGTAATCGGAAATATACAGTCCCTCCCGATTGCTCATCGCTGGGATGAAAATCGGAGATCCAGTTCAGCTTGATCTTTGCCGAGGTTAAAACGCGGAAGTGGCGGAATTGGCAGACGCACCATCTTGAGGGGGTGGCGCCGTGAGGCATGTGGGTTCAAGTCCCACCTTCCGCACCATTTTTCAACTTATTTCATGCGCGACCGGAAGCCATTCAAGAGGAATGGCTTTTTTGTTAGGAGATGGTGTCGAGCGCACATCTGGCGAGGGGAGCTTAGGCCCGAATTCTTGAGTTTCATCACTCCCTTTGCATGGGGATGACAGCTCCATTTCTCCTGTTTCTCTGATATTGGAATTTAGTTAGCAAGACTGCCCCCCCCTTTGCGCAGTTGCTCGCCTCTGATAAACCCACAAACCGGTTCCCCTCCTCGCCGCACAGTCAGTTTATCCTGCGATGCTTGTTGGATTACAGTCCCAGAAGAAATTGCTAAAGCTATTCAAAAAAAGGGCGATACGTTATGTGGAAAGGGTGGTGGGAAGGGTCAAATCAAATTAGACAGTGACCTTATCCTAATTTCTATGGGTTCGCACGGGTTTATACCGTTAAAACCCGCCGCCCTGAGTGTGAATCTTGACTATGAGGGAGTCAATCCAGGTTGGGGCGCAAGGTTGCAGGATTGTTGGAAAATCAAGGAATAGCCGTTGGCCACCTCCGTGCAGAATCTTGACCCGAGCGAGGCCGTGATGCGTTCTTTACGCGCGAGAGGAATGACATCTGTCAGGTGTTGTCCTTGCGTGACCAAGCGTTGTTCGTCACAGCATCACGATTCAATCGAAGTTTCCAAGGAACAAAGCCTGAGGTTGATGGGTGAGTACGGCCACTTCACACGGAGGGCTCATGAGATGAGAAGCTGGGCACGAAAACAAGAGGGGGTGGCGCATTAAATGCAGGAACTGGGGAAAACAAACACGGTGACAGTTGGACCAGCGGAGCAAGCCGCGAAGCTCAAGAACCTGATTAGCGCCCTGCGAGAGAGCGAGGCTCGGTTTCGGGGCATCTTTGAGAGCAGCAATACCGGTATATCCTTTGGTGATCGGGAGGGCAACCTCCTCTACACCAACAAAGCTTTCCAGGAGCTCGTTCGCTACTCGGGGCAAGAGCTGATCGGGATGAATATTGCACAGTTGACCCACCCGGATTTTGTCGAGACTGAGCGCACCCTGTTGTCAGAACTATTGCAAGATGAGCGGGACCAGTACCGGATGGAAAACCAATACATCACCAAAGATAATTGCTGTATCTGGATCGATGCGGCGGTTTCTGTCATTCGGGATGAACACCGCAAACCCCTCTATTTTATTGGCGTGGTCAACGAGATCACGGAGCGGAAACGAATGGAAGAGGCGCTCCGGGTGAGTGAAGCCCGTTTCCGGTCTCTAATTGAGAATGCGCCCGTTGCCATCAGCGTGACTCGGGGGGAACAGATCTTTTATGCGAACTCCGCGTTCCTGCGGATGTTCGGATTTCAGAGCGAAGAGCAACTGCGCGATCAGCCAGTGTTGGAAATGTACGCGCCCCAGTGTCGGGAGGAGATCGCGAGCCGTATGCGACGCCGCGCCCTGGGTTTGCCGGTCCCCAATGAGTATGAGACCGTCGGCCAGCGCAGGGATGGCTCGCAATTCCCAGTGTTTCTCGCGGCCAACCGCGTTCAACTCGCGGAGGGACCCGCGACGCTCGCATTCATGACCGACGTCACGGAGCGCAAGCACATGGAGGATGCGCTGCGTGAGAGTGAAGAGAAGTTCCGAAACATCATTGAAAATATGCAGGATTATGTTCTTGTGGCCACTGTGGACGGGGCTGTTACGCTGGCCAATCCCAGCGCTGTCAAAATGCTGGGCTATGAAAGTGAGCGGGATTTACTGGGTAAGGATCTCGGGCAGACCGTGGGCGCCATTCCGAGAGAACGAGAGCGGCTCAAGCGGGCGCTGGCTGGCTCCGGATTTGTCCGGAACTATCGCATGCGGTTTAAGAAAAGGGACGGCACCTCACTCCTCGTGGAAGAGAACATTCGCCTCGTTCGAGGTCCCGACGGGAACCCGGTTGCCATTGAGGGCATTGGTCGGGATATGACGGAGCGGATTCAGGCCGAAGAGGAATTGCGCCTGGCGAAGGAAGCTGCCGAAGCCGCCACGCGAGCCCGGACCCAATTTCTGGCAAACATGAGCCATGAGATTCGCACCCCGATGAACGGCGTCATCGGAATGACAAATTTACTCCTGGATACCGAACTGACGGCGGTGCAGCGGGAGTATGCTGAGACGCTCCGCACCTGTGGAGAATCGATGCTCGCTCTTATCAACGATATCCTGGATTTCTCCAAAATCGATGCCAAGAAACTTACCTTTGAAATCCTCGACTTTGATCTGCGAGAAGCGGTGCAGGATGCCCTCGCGTTGGTGAATGAATCTGCTCAGACAAAAAAAATCGCGTTGGCTGGGATTGTCCCCCCGGAGGTGCCGACGCAGCTGCGCGGAGATCCTGGCCGCTTGCGACAGATTCTCACGAACCTGGTCAGCAACGCGGTCAAATTTACTGAGGGGGGCGAGGTCACGGTGCGCGTGGCCAAGGAGGACGAAAGGCCGACCCAAGTCATGTTGCGCTTCGAGGTCAAGGACACCGGCATTGGGATCTCGCCGGAAGCTCAGGGGCGACTCTTCAAGGCTTTTAGCCAGGCCGATAATTCCACCACGCGCAAGTATGGAGGGACCGGGCTCGGTTTGGCGGTCTCCAAGCAGTTGGTGGAAATGATGAGCGGCCAAATCGGGGTGGAGAGCAAGGCGGGGGAAGGGTCAACCTTCTGGTTTACTGTCCTGCTGGAGAAGCAGTCGCCCGCCCTCGCCTCGTCAGAAACCACAAAAGGTAATCTAGTAAATCGACGGGTGTTGATTGTAGATGAAAATTCCACGAACCGCCTCGAATTGGAACATCAGACCGAGACCTGGAAGATGCGCAGCAAGAGCGCTGGAAATGCTGAGGAGGCACTGCGCATGTTACGAGAGGCATCAGCCGCCGATCCCTTTGACCTGGTGATCCTGGATCAGCAGCTGTTGGAAATAGATGGCATGCTCCTCGCACGCACCCTCAAGGCGGATCCTGCAATCGCCAAGACCCGGCTGGTCCTTCTTGCCTCCATGGGTCAGTCCCTTGACCCGGGACAGATGAAGGCAGCCGGCATTGACGCCTGCCTGACAAGACCGGTCAAACAGGCACGGCTCTTCGACTGCTTGACGTTGGTTATGCCCCAGGCGCCGCCAAAAAGTTCCCCTGTCACTGCGGCCCCTGGTTCAGAGCACCGTCCGGTCCGGAAGTTGCGTGTCCTTTTGGCCGAAGACAACCTGCTCAACCAAAAGGTGACCTTGGGACAGTTGCGGAAGTTGGGCTATAGTGCTGATGCGGTCGCAAACGGGCTGGAGGTACTGGAGGCCATCGGGCGCATCCCGTATGACGTCATCCTGATGGATTGTCAGATGCCAGAGATGGATGGTTATGAAGCGACACGTCAAGTGCGGGTGTACGAGCAAGAAAAGCAAAAGAGACCAGCGTTCATCATCGCTATGACCGCCCATGCCATGGTCGGAGACCGTGAAAAGTGCCTTGCCTCAGGCATGAATCACTATCTCAGCAAACCGGTTCGACTGGACGAATTGCGCAGGATGTTGGAGCGTTGCACCCCTTCGGAAGTCACCGAGGACGCCCCGGCTGCGGGGACCAAGGCGCAACTCCAACCGGATCAGCCAATGCCGGAAGCGGTTCCGAAAGAACCAGCGGTCGACATCGATCGACTGCAAGAGATATGCGGGGGAGATCCCGAACGGGTGCAGGAGATGGTTGATCTGTACTTCCGGCAGGCGGAGGAGATCATCCATACCCTGGTTGCAGCTCTCAAAGCCGGGTCTGCACAAGAGGTCAATCGGTTGGCGCATAAGCTGGTCGGCTCAAGCTTAACCTGCGGGATGAAAGCAATTGTAAAATCTTTGAGAGAACTGGAGCGCCAGGGGCGCGAAGGGCAGTTGTCCGGTGCAGAGCATTGGCTCGACCAAGCTCACCGGGAAATGGAACAAATGCGTAGTTTGCTGGCGACTCAGGCTCCAGGAGTCTCAATTCAGCCAGTCGGGAAGGGCCTATGAAGAAGATTTTGATCATTGAAGACGACCTCATCATCGCAGCCATATATCGCAGCAAGATTGAACTGGGAGGATACCTTGTCGAGGTAGCCCTCGATGGTGAAGAGGGCTTGGAGAAGCTGAACCTTTTCAAGCCTGATCTTGTTCAACTGGATCTCATGCTCCCCAAAGTGAACGGGGTCGAGATTATCAAGCATATTCGTAGCCACCCGGAGTGGAAGTCCCTGCCAATCGTGGTCGTCGCGAACGGATACGACATCGACATGTTTAGAAAGGCCTGGGAAGCGGGCGCCAACCGGTGCATCTCCAAATTAAACTCTTCACCCGATGTGATGCTCGACAGTATCGACCAACTTCTGGGTACTGAGGAGGCCATTGCCGAGCCTCTCGAGCAACAAAAGGGGCAAGCCGTCACGGACTCGGCAACCGCAACGGCGCAGGAGGCATTCGCTGCACAAATGTTGGACATGGCAACGACCCTCCCTTCGGAAATCAGGCAGCAGTTTGTGCGGCGCTCTCCGCGGATTCAGGCTGATTTGATTCAGCGATTGCAGGCCGTCCGCAGGTGCCCCGGCAACTCCGCACGATTGCCCCTTTTGGATGAACTGTCCCGCCCCGTTCATTTCCTGGCGAGCTACGCGGGAATGACCGGCTTTCACAGGATTTCGCATCTGGCCAATGCCTTCGAAGTGATGCTCCAGGAACTCCACAACAAACCGAACGAAGTCACCCCATCCACCTTATGCACGGTCGCGCAAGCAGTAGATTGCCTGGTGCTTCTTCTCAAGGAGACGGGGGATGCCCAGAGTGAATTCCTTCCATCCGGCCTGATCCTGGCGGTGGACGATGAGCCGATTTCGCGTTGGGCCGTTGCCAGCGCCCTGGCCAAGGTCGATCTGAAGGCGGTCACCGTTGATGGGCCTGAGCTGGCCTTAAAGCTACTCGCGGAAAACCGCTTCGACTTGATCTTCCTGGATGCCCAAATGCCGGGAATGACCGGGTTTGAATTGTGCAAAGAACTACGCAAGATGCCGAAGCATAAAGAAACACCCGTTGTCTTTGTTACTGTGTTGTCTGATTTTGAAGGCCGCTTCCAATCCGAATCCAGCGGAGGGACCGATCTTATCGCCAAGCCTTTTCTCTTGGCAGAGCTGGCTGTCAAAGCGCTCACTTTCATTGTGCAAATCAAGAAGGGCTCGGCGCGAATGTAACTTTTTAGCTGCCTCGAGTGAGAGGTCCCACCGCGATCTAAGGGGAGCCTGTCGTCAATGGAGTGTATGGGGGCGCGATTTGAGGGAACTTTGAGGGCTCAATGGGTCGTCCGGTCACTCCTTAGGCGTGCCCCAACCGAATCAGGCTGTGGCTGGTCATGTGCGAATGCTTTATATCCTACGACCGAGGGTAATCCATGAAGAAGGTCTTAATCATTGAGGACGACCTGGTCATTGCGGCTATTTACAGCAACAAAATTGAGCTCGCGGGTTACACCGTGGATGTGGCGCTTGATGGAGAAGAGGGGCTGAAAAAACTGAAGACTTTCAAGCCCGATCTTATCCAATTGGACCTGATTCTCCCCAAGATGGGTGGACTGGAGATCATCAGAACGATGCGTTCCCAGCCCGAATGGAAGTCGCTTCCTATCGTCGTCGTCTCCAATGGATATGATGGCGATATGTTCCAGGAGGCCAGGGACGCGGGTGCCAACCAGTGTGTCTCCAAGTTGAACTCTTCACCCAAAGTGATGGTGGACATCATCAACCAACTTCTATCGCCCACTCCGCCACCGGCAACGACGCCGGTCCCGGCGGGCCAGGGAGGAGCATCCACCTTCGCGGCGGTCAAGGAGGCCGCTGCGGCCTCCTTGTTGGATATTGATACGGCCCTTCCCTCTGAGATTCGGAGGCAATTCAAGGAACACTCCCCTCAATTCCAGTCGGATCTGCGCCATCAGCTGCAAGCCGTCCTCAAGTCCGCTGACACGGCACGATTGCCGCTTTTGGAGGAGTTGTCCCGCCAGATTCATTTCTTGGCCAGCTATGCAGGAATGACCGGTTTTCAGCGAATCTCCCACCTCGCGAGTGCATTTGAGATTATGCTCCAGGAACTCCACGATAAACCAAGGGAGATTACATTTTCCACCTTGGGCACGATTGCGAACACGGTGGATTGTCTGGTGAGGATGTTGGGGGAGGCCCCCTACGCTCAAGTCGAATTTCCATCCTCAACTTTGATCATGGCCGTGGACGACGAACCCATTTCGCGGCGGACACTCTGTAATGCCCTGGCCAAGGCGCGTCTGAAGGCCGTCAGTGTGGAGGACCCGGATGTGGCGCTGAAGCTCCTGCTCGAAAATCGCTTTGACTTGATTTTCCTGGATGTGGACATGCCGGGCATTACGGGATTCGAACTGTGCCAGGAATTGCGAACCATGCCAACGAACAAGGACACGCCGGTTGTTTTCGTAACCGTCCTGTCCGATTTTCAGAGCCGCGCTCAGTCGAACCTGAGCGGAGGTACGGATCTGATTGCCAAGCCCTACCTGCTTAGTGAACTGGCGGTCAAGGCCCTAACCTTTATCGTCCAAATCAAACCGCATTAATCTCGGTCAATTCAACGTCTCCCGGTGGCACCACGCTGCCCGGGGAGGAGGCCGCAGGTCTGCGGAAGTTTCCAAGCCATGGGTCAAGATCTGTTGCCTGAAACGAGACTTCAACTTTGGAATCCGGGTTCAAGCGGGTTGGAAGCCCTTTCTGGAAGTTCAACCCGTTACCCGCCGATTCAACGGTCGGGAATCTATAGCCCGAGGTAGGCCTCCTTCACATAGTTGTTAGCCATAAGCTCATGGCCTTCGCCCTGAAGAACGATCCGGCCGTTTTCCAGGACGTAGGCGCGGTTGCAAAAGGCGAGGGTCTGTCGCACATTCTGTTCTACCAGCAGGACCGTGACCCCCTCTTTGTTGATGCGTTTAATGATGTCAAAAACGTTTTGGACGAGGATAGGGGCAAGTCCCAGCGACGGCTCGTCAAACATCAAGACCTTTGGCAACGCCATCAACCCCCGACCAATGGCACACATCTGCTGTTCACCGCCAGAAAGAGTCCCCGCAGCCTGTTTGCGCCGCTCCAGAAGCCGTGGAAACAAGCTGTACACCCAATTCAGGGTTTCCATGCGCTTGGCCCTGGCCGCCGGGGACAGGGATCCCATGATCAGATTTTCTTCAACCGACATTTCGACAAAAAGGCGCCTCGCTTCGGGCACATGGACGACGCCGCTGCCGATGATGCGGTCGGCGGGAGTCTGGTCGAGGCGTAAGCCGTCGAATTCGATCGTCCCTTTTCTGGGACTCAGGAGGCCGGAAATCGTCTTCAATGTTGTCGATTTGCCGGCGCCGTTGGCCCCCACAAGGACCACGATCTCTCTTTCACGGACCTCGAACGACACCTCCCAAAGAACCTGGAGATCGCCATAAAAAACGTCAATGCTTTCGACCTTAAGCATAGTCCGTTCCCAGATAGGCTTCGATCACGGCGTTGTTTTGCGCCACTTCTTGCGGGGTTCCTTCAGCAATGGTCTGCCCGAAGTTTATGGCGTGAATGCGGTCGGAAATGGACATGATGACGTGCATGATGTGTTCAATGATGATGATGGTCGTGCCGTTGTCGCGGATTTTCTTGATGAGGTCGATGGCTTGGAGCAACTCGGTGGGATTCAGGCCTGCCGAGGTCTCGTCCAAGAGGAGCAGAGAAGGCCGAGTGGCCATGGCCCGCGCAATCTCCAGTCTCTTGCGCCACGCGATCGGCAAGGACTTTGCCAGGAGGTTTTGGACAGGAAGAAGACCACAGAATTCGATCGTCTGGAGCGCCAGTTCCCGGGCCTCCCGCATGGTGTTGACCCGGGCAAACGCAGCCACAATGACGTTGTCGAGGACGCTCATCCGTCTGAGCGGCTTCACGACCTGGAAGGTTCTCCCAATGCCGAGCCGGCAGATCTTGTAGGTGGGCAGGTGTTGAATTTCCTGCCCTTTAAAAATCACCCTTCCCGAGGTGAGGCGGTGGTATCTGCTGATCAGATTGAATGTGGTCGTCTTCCCTGAGCCATTGGGTCCGATCAGTCCGAAGATTTCACCCTGGTGCAC
Organism: Terriglobia bacterium; assembly: GCA_041494885.1. Lineage (GTDB taxonomy): Bacteria > Acidobacteriota > Terriglobia > JAIQFV01 > JAIQFV01 > JAIQFV01. The sequence continues at coordinate 165,387 of JBGQBO010000004.1, read as the reverse complement.
TTCGAAACTGACATTGTTTACTGCGGCCAGGCCACCGAAGTATTTGACCAGGTTTTCAGCCCTGAAAAAAGACACGTCGGGTACCTCAAGTCGTGACTTTCATGCGAAAGAGCTTTGTCTTGATTTTTGTCCAGTCCCCAACAATACCGTTCGGAAGAAGCAAAATAACAAGGATGACCAACAGGCCGAACCCCAGGGTGTGCGCGGACTTCACAAACTCGGAGAGCGTGGTGAACGCACCCGAACCGGTCTTGTCACCGAAATATTTGAACAGGCCGAAGAATCCTGAGCGGAAAAACTCCTGTACAGCGATCATGATGAAAGCGCCCACCGCCGGCCCGTAGATCGTTCCCACCCCGCCGACGATGCCAACGAGAACGGCAGCAATCGAGAGGTCCTGGAGAGAGAACACGACCGAAGGGTCAATGAAGCCCATGTAATTCATGTAAAAGGCGCCCGCCAATCCAGTCCAGAAAGTCCCGATGCAAAGGGAGATCATTTTATATCGGGTGGTGTTAATGCCCATGCTCTCGGCGGCATCTTGATCTTCCCGAATGGAAACGAAATAGTAACCGAGCTTGGAACGCACGGTGAGGCGCATGCATAAAATCGTTAGAACCATCATGACGAGGATGATGTAGTAGTAAGGAAGCTTGGAAGAAAAGGTGGGCATGATCAGGATCCCGACCATCCCATTAGTCAGGGGCTCCGCGATCTTGGCGGCGTCTTTCAGCACCTCGTTCAATGCGAGGGTGGCGAGGGCGAAGTACGCCCCGTGCAGTCGAAAAGTGATCCACCCAAACGGGAAGGCCACCGCCGTTGCCAGTAGGCCGCCAGTCGCCATCCCCCACCAAGGAGAAATTCCGTAATGGTAGGCCAGCAGGCCGGCGGCGTAAGCGCCACTGCCAAAGAATGCCGCATGACCAAACGAGACCCGCCCGGTGTAGCCGGCGAGCAGGTTCCAGGAGGACCCGATGACCACCCACATCATGAAGAGAATTATCAAATGCTGGTAATACTCCTGTCGGAGTACCAGAGGGAAGACAATCAACGCAATGAGGAAAATCATTGGATAGAGGTTTTTCTTCATTTGGATTGTCTCTTACACCTTGGTCAGCCGCTTGAAACCACTCGGGAGAAAGACCAGGACTGCCACAAAGATCACCATGCCGATAATGTTTTCATAGTCCATCCCCAGGTACGTGGAACCCAGGCTTTCAGCAATCCCCAGGGTGAGCCCTCCGAAGATGGCGCCCACGGTTGAACCCAGGCCTCCCAGAACGACGATGACGAAGGCCTTCGAGGTGAAGGGCGCCCCAATATCGGGGAAGATATAAAAGACCGGGGCCAGCAGTGTCCCCGCACAGGCAGCGAGGGCTGACCCCAGCCCGAACGTGATCACCGTGATTCGTCCGGTGTTGACTCCCATCAATGTGGCTGCCTCCTTGTCCTGCGCCGTCGCCCGGATGGATCGCCCAAGATCCGTTTTCATGAGGAACCAAAACATCCCGAGGGTGAAAACAACGGCGATCCCAAAAGCCACGGTGAGTGCCACACTAAAGGAGATGTGACCCAGGAAGAAGGTCTCGTTGGAGTAGGTCGTACTGACGGAGCGGTAATCGGACTTGAAGATGAAACGGGCGACTTCGGTAAGGACCATCCCGATCCCCACGGTCATCAGCACCTGGTTGTGGGGCAGAATGGTGTCCACTTTGATCAGCGGGTTCAAAAGATACTTCTGAATCAGGACTCCAAGGAGGAACAGGGCGGGCATCGCAATGATGAGCGAGAGATAAGGGTCGATCCTTAGTGCTGAGAAAAGGACATAGGTGATGTACATGGACACCATCATCAACTGGCCCTGGGCAAGATTGATGATGCCCATAACGCCCATGATGAGGGTCATCCCGATGCCAATCAGGGCATACAATCCTCCCTTGAGTATGCCGGCAACCAGCGTTTGCCAGAAAACGTCCATCCCTCGCTCCCTCAGGGTGACGACAAAGGGCAGTGTGCAGAATTACCGCGCGACTTGAATCGGTCGCTCGGAGGGCTTGATCCTCAATCCGGAACGGGGGAGAGGTGCTTACTTGCGCTCTCTCCATGATGGGGTCGGATAAGCATAATTCTTGGTCGCCACGGCGCGAGGCCACACCGTTTCAAGTTTTCCCTTTTGCCACTGCACCATAAAGGTAGGCAGCCGGTTCTGTTGGGTCTTCTTGCCATAAGAGACAAACTTGACGGGTCCGAAGGCCGTTTTCATGTCCGTGGCGGCCAGGGCATCCCGGATGTCCCCGGGGCTGGAGCTCCGGGCACGCTGGAGGGCATCGGCGATCACGTAGAGGCAAGCATAGGCCTCGGTGCCATGATATTCCGTGTTCGATTTGTAGCGGGCATTATATTTTTTGAAGTAATCCATAGCCCCGGGATAAGGAACCGCCTCGGACCACAAGGTGGCCGAGTAAACGTAGTCTGCAGCCGTTTGTGCGTTCTCCCGGAATTCTGGAAGCGTAAAGCCGGCGCCACCCCCCACAAAGAGTTTTGGATTAATGTCGAGTTCCTTGGACTGGCGCATGAGCAGGGCAGCGTCCATCACATAGGAGACCATGTAAATCAGATCGGGGTTCATCGACTTGACCCGGGTCAAAAGAGGCTTAAAATCCACCGCGTTGGCATTGTAGGCCTCTTTGAGCAGAAGCTGGACACCCAGGTTTTTAAGATTCCCTTCAAAGGACTTGGAACTGGATTGGCCAAAACTTGTGTTCTCATACAGGATGACCGCTGTTTTGGGTTTCACCACTTCCTGAAGGAATGATGTGACGGCCTCAGGGTACTCACTGGCAGGCGGGTTGATGCGAAAGACATAGTTATAACCCTTTTCAGTAATCTCATCGGCCGAACCCGTCGTCACCAGGAAGGGGATGTTTTTTTGCTGGGCCAATGCCGTGGCGCCAATACTGACCGCGCTTGAATAGCCCCCCGTGAGGATAGAGACTTTGTCCTGTGAGATCAGCTTCTCTACGGCCGATCGGCCCACGTCAGGCTTCCCGGTATCATCCTCGAAGATGAGCTCAATTTTTTTTCCTTTGACCCCGCCCTTCGCGTTGATCTCATCCAGCGCCAACTGGAAGGAGTTTCTTTCAATCTCTCCAAACGCGGCTTCGCTGCCCGTCAAAGGCAGAACCACTCCCACCTTCACCGTTTGAGAGGGGACCGTGACTGTGGTGGCGCAGAGGGTTAGGGCGAATGCGATCAAAGACAGAAGCATCTTCCGGGTGGGTTTCATGGTCATCTCTCCTCCGATTCGTGGGCACCACGTGCCGGTGTTTTATTTCCCAAAAAGGCCCTGGGGGCACTCAAGCTTTGGTAACCCCGGTGAACGTTCCTTTCAGCAGGGGGCGCTGGATGAGGGCTGCGTCTAGGTGGAAAAATCGCTCGAGCCTGCCCATGCAATTCGTTGGCAGCGATCCAGCGGCAGAGGAACTCTCTATGCCTATGGATGTCTTGTCAAGTGCCTGACAGATTCTACTTTTCATTCTAAGCGCGCGAATCATAACATTCTCCGGGCTCTGTTCCAACTGTAACATTTTCCTTGTAGTGGGAGGTCACGTGGATCCCAAGGAATCGGGACTCCGTCAAGTATTGCCTCGCATCTGCCACTTTTCAGAGCATGGCGCCGCTTGCGGTAAATTTAATGTAAACCCGCGGAGGAAAAGTTTCGTAATTATAACAGCATCGGGACCCTTACTCGAGGCCTGCATCTGCGGAGGAATCCCCAATCAAAAACATGAGAGAAGAAACCGAAGAGGCAAGATCCTGGTTCGCCAGCGGTCCGGCCATTGTGGCCTATATAGCTGCTTTCAAGTTGACCCTGCATCTCGCGACGGCCAGCGTGTATGGCCTGTTTATTGATGAACTCTATTTTCTGGCCTGCGGCGAACACCTGGCCTGGGGCTACGTCGATATGCCTCCTCTGACGGCTTTCCAGGCCTGGCTCACGCGCGCACTGTTTGGCAACTCGATGATCTCGATCCGCCTCTTTGCAGCGCTGGCAGGAGCCGGCCTCATCATCGTGACGGGCGCGATGGTGCGTGAGTTTGGAGGGAAACGATTTGCGCAAGCCCTGGCGTCCCTCGCCGTACTTATCGCACCCGGATTTCTCGCCTTCGATAGCTACCTCTCCATGAACTCCATTGAGCCTCTGATCTGGATGGGGTGCGCGCTCCTTCTGATCCGCATCATCAAAAGGGAGAATCCGCGGCTGTGGATCTGGTTTGGTGTTCTCGCCGGAGTCGGGATGGAAAACAAGCATACTATGGCGCTTTTTGGAATCGGAGTAGTGGTGGGGCTTCTGCTGACCGCGGAACGACGGTTGATACTGAACCGCTGGTTTTTACTGGGAGGGGCCCTGGCATTTCTGGTTTTCCTTCCCAATTTGATCTGGAACATTCAGCACCATTTTCCGCTCCTGGAACTGCTCGCCAACATCCGGCGGAACGGGCGAGATATCGCCCCGGGCCCTCTCCGCTACATTTGGATCCAAATCCTATTCTCGCCCCCGGTTGCGGCGCCCATCTGGATCGTGGGGCTGTGGCGGCTTCTGATTTCGCGCGGTGGGAAGAAATACCGGTCGCTGGGATGGGCCTATCTCGTCATGCTTGCAGTCTTGCTCGTGACTCATGGAAAAGTCTATTATCTGGCGCCCGTCTATCCGATGTTGTTGGCACCGGGAGCTGTTGTGATGGAAGCGTGGCTCGAGTTCGGGCGGCTGCGTTGGCTGCGCCCGGCCTATGCTTTGTTGCTGATTCTCACGGGCGTATGGATCGCTCCGACGATGATGCCTACCCTGCCGCCGGACACGTATTTCTGGTATACAAAGACGTTTCACATCGAACAACCTCGCCTCGAGCACCGCGCCACCAACGCGATGCCCCAATTTTTTGCCGACCGCTTCGGGTGGCCGGAGATGGTTCAGGCGGTTGCAAAGGTGTACAACAGCCTTCCGCCCGAGGAGCGCGCCAAAACCGCCATCTTTGGAAATGATTTCGGCGAAACCGGGGCGATCGATTTTTACGGCCCCAAACTGGGTTTGCCCAAGTCCATTGGCAACCACCTCAGCAATTGGTACTGGGGGCCGCGCTCCTATACCGGCGAGATCGCCATAGTGTTAGGCGACACGCGGGAAGGGGCGGAGCGACATTTCGAAAGCGTTGAAGCGGTGGGCGAAATAGGACATCCCTACGCGATGAAGCAGGAACATTTCACCCTCTTTTTGTGCCGCAAGCCCCGGGGATGGAGACTCCAGCAGATTTGGCCGCAATTGAAGAATTGGAATTGATTCTTCCTCCTTGAGTCTTCCTCGTTACAGCGATATACTTCTCCGCGCAGTACTTCACGCCCCTGGAATGGGTCCTCGGATTTCAATAAATCTCACAAGGCCGGGGTAGCCACCAATTTTCCTAACGTGATCCAAGTGCTCACAAATCAGCCATTGTTCTCAAGGAGGAACTACCTTCATGAAATTCCTACGTTCGATCGTTCTCATCGCCGCGGCACTTTTCATAAGTTCAAGTTTGCTGCTCGCGGACGAGGGCATGTGGATGCCGCAACAGATCCCCGAGCTGGCGGCCAGGCTGCAAGCCATGGGTTTCAAAGGGGACCCGAAAGCCTTCGCTGATCTAACGGGCCAGCCCATGGGTGCCATCGTGTCTCTGGGTGGGTGCACCGCATCGTTCGTGTCGCCCGACGGGCTCATTGCCACCAACCATCACTGCGTCACGGGCACGCTCCAGTTCAACTCGACGCCGGAGCGCAACCTGCTGCGTGATGGTTATCTCGCCAAGGCGCGCGCCGACGAGTTGTGGAATGGCCCCAGCTCCCGGGTTCTCGTCACAACCTCGGTGACAGAGGTCACCGCGGCCATCACCGGTAAGGTCGACCCAAAACTCACTGACCGGCAGCGCTACGATTTAATTGAGCGCCGCATCAAGGAGCGCATCGCCGCCTGTGAAAAGGGCGGCCTGCGCTGCAACGTCGCATCTTTCTTCGCCGGGCTCAAGTATTTTGAGATTGCCCAGATGGAAATCAAGGACGTGCGGCTGGTCTATTCGCCTCACGAAGGGATCGGTGTGTTTGGCGGCGAGACCGACAACTGGCGGTGGCCGCGTCATACCGGCGACTGGTCGTTTCTGCGGGCTTACGTGGGTAAAGATGGGAAGCCGGCCGATCATTCTAACGAGAACGTCCCCTACCACCCCAAGCATTGGCTAAAGGTTTCACCCGAAGGCGCCAAATCGGGTGAACTCGTCTTCGTCGTCGGCTATCCGGGCCGAACGTTGCGACACCAGACCTACTCCGAAGTCAAAGAGACAACCGAGTGGTCCTTTCCGCGCTCCATCCGCCTGGCGCAGGAACAACTGGCCATTCTCGATAAGCTCACCAAGGAGAACAAAGCGGTTGCCATCAAGGTCGCAGGCCGCGTTCAAGGGCTCAACAACGGCTTGACGAATCAGAAGGGCATGCTCGAGGGACTCTCGAAGGGCGGTGTTCTGTCCCAGAAAGAAGTACAGGAGAAGTCGCTTGAAAAATGGATTGCAACCACTCCTGAACGGAAGAAGCAGTACGGCGATATCCTCCCGGCACTGCGCTCCCTGCAAGCCGAGAGCGAGAAGACCCGCGAACGCAACGCCGTCCTGGGGAGCGTGATTTCATCTTCCTCGTACCTGGGGGCCGCACAATCGCTCTACATGTTGTCTACCCAGCGGTCGAAGAACGATCTGGACCGTGAGGCGGGATTCCAACAGCGAGACTGGGGTCGCCTTAAAGAAGGTCAGGACCGGATGCAACGGACCCTCGACGCAACCGTCGACCGTACCCTTCTGCGATGGGCGATGGGAATGGCAGCGGCACTTCCAGCAGACCAGCGGATCGAGCCGCTCGACAAGGTCTTCGGACTTCAGGCAGGGATGGCCAAGGCCGACGCTGACAAAGTCATCGACGCTTTCCTCGACACTCTCTATGCCAATACCAAGTTGGGCGACAAGGACTTCCGGCTTGGCCTGATCGAGAAGAACACGGCAGATCTCGAAGCCACCAAAGACTCCTTCATCATGCTGGCGGCAGCGCTTCATCCTTTACAGGAAGCAAATCGGGAGATCGGCAAGAACCGGGCGGGTGCTTATGCGCGCCTGCGGCCGCGCTACATGGAAGCATTGCTGGCCAAATCCGGTGGACTGGTTCCCCCCGATGCCAACAGCACTTTGCGGGTCACCTACGGCACGGTGAAGGGTGTGGATTCGAAGGACGGACTCTTTTACAAGGACCATACCACGCTGGCGGGGATCGTTGAGAAACAGACAGGAGAAGGGGATTTCAACGCCCCACAATTCCAGCTCGATGCCATCAAGAAGCTGCGGGATGGGAAGAAGACTCCTTACGCCGACGCCACTCTTAAGGATGTGCCGGTGAACTTCCTCTCGACCGTGGATACCACGGGCGGCAACTCCGGCTCTCCGACGCTCAACGCCAAGGGGGAACTGGTGGGCCTGCTCTTTGACGGTACTTATGAGACGGTGGCCTCGAACTTCCTGTTCGATAAGGCCAAGACGCGGTCTATCCATGTCGACAGCCGCTACCTGCTATGGAACATGGCCGACGTCGACGGCGCGCAGAATTTACTCAAAGAGATGGGGATCATTAAGTAAAAGCGTGCACTGTGGGGCAGACGTCCTCGTCTGCCCTTTGTGATAATGAGGAACTGGCACCTCTTGCTCAATCATCTTGTTGGATTCAAAGAAATGGGTGCTTGTCCCTTCTTGATTCATCTCACAATGCTACGGAGGTGCTCATGAAGACAGTCAGTTGGATTTTGCTTTTGCTCGTAGGTGCGCTGACCCTTGTGGGCGGCATGGGGTCAGCCTATGTTGCATTGAGTCAGTCCCCGGATGGGTTGGTGGGGCGTGGTATGACCCTGATTGATGTTCAGGCGCCCGCGGACGTGGTTCGTTCAATCCGTGGGCGGCGCGTGACGGCTGCCGCGTACGCCGCCGGCTATGCCGTGCTTTTCCTGGCCGTGGTCTTGTTTCCTTATCGGCGGGGTGAAGTGTGGAGCTGGTGGGCGATCCTTGTGGCCTCGCTGGTCCTTCTGGTGGTGATCGCTCTGCGGGTACCCCTGCTCGGCACCCGGTCTGCAGTCGGTGTGGCTCTGATCCAATTTGGAATTGTGATCATAGCCCTGCTGCTCGACGTGGGGCGGCTGCGCAGCAAGACGGCGTCATAATTGTCAGCATTGTGACGTTAGGATGGGCGATAAAGCCATCACTGCTCATACGTTGTGGATCCTCCGGAGAGGAACGGGCTATGCCCCCCCATGCGCGACGGAAAGCCTGTGCACTGGGCCCGATACAGAGCGTTTCAAGAGATCAGATTCTTTTCAGATTGAAGGCTTTTGGCCTCCTGTATTCCTGGTTTTCTAATCATAGGTTGCTTAGCTATTGTCGACCCAAATTCTGATCCTACGCTACTAACCGTTGATGTGAGAGGAGAGACAAGATGATTTCGTGTCGTTTAGCGTTATGTGCCGAATCAGTGGTTAAGGACGCCGATACCAATTCCGTCTCGGTCTTCAACATTTTTGAAGAGATGGTCGCCAGTGGTTTTCCGTTCTCGTTGCCCAAGATGAATTGTGTTTTTTTCACAGAGTTCCATGGCGAACAAGGGCAAATCGTGCCCGCTTCGCTGCGTATTACTTGGGGAGAAACCGAACTTTTCAAACGACCCATCCAGATTGACTTCAGAGGAAGCTTCACAAGTCGGCTTATCTTTCATTTTCATGGGATGCCGATCCAGGGCCCCGGGACGGTCAGGGTGGCACTGGTCTGCGAGGATAAGGACGTTGGTGGATGGAGTTTCGAAATAAGGGAGCCACAGCAGCCTGAAGCAAAGACGCAGGAACCTTAAGGGACTTCCGAAGTCTCAAGGGTCGGCGCGAGAAAAAGATGGCAAGCAAACTCAGCTCGAAGGGAAGGGAATTACTCCCGATCTCCCGGTAGATGCGACACAGAAGGGTAAACCTCTCGATCCCCAGGCCCGGCAGCTGGTAAGGTTTTAGATTTTTCGGAAGGCGGGAAGACTTACTCTGTGATCGGACAAATGATCGGACCCTACAGGCTCACTGCGGCGCTTGGAGCAGGCGGTATGGGAGAGGTCTATCTGGCTCAGGACACTCGCCTGAATCGCTCGGTGGCGATCAAATTCCTGCCACCAGGGTCCGTTGCCGATGAGGCAGCCAAGAAACGCCTGATGCGGGAAGCGCAGGCCGCGGCCAAACTCGATCACCCTTACATTTGTACGGTCTACGATGTGGGCGAAGAAGGCGGCAGCACTTTTATTGTCATGCAATATGTGGAGGGGGAAACGCTCGCGAACCGGCTGAAACGGCAACCCCTGGATTCAATAGAGTCGATAGAAATCGCGCTGCAGGTGGCTGATGCCCTGTCGGAGGCGCACTCGCATGGAATCATCCATCGCGATATCAAGCCCCAAAACATCATGATCACCCCGAGAAATCAGATCAAGGTCCTGGACTTCGGATTGGCAAGGATAGCCGGGGGCGCCTCACCGATGAGGGTTGGATCTGCGACCGAAAGTCTTGTCACTGGAGCCGGGTGGGTGATGGGAACCGCGCCGTACATGTCGCCAGAGCAGGTGCAGGGAAAACTTGCCGACGCCCGGAGTGATATCTTCTCCTTTGGAGCGGTGCTGTACGAGATGTTGGCCGGGCACCGGGCGTTTGAGGGAGAGTCGAGTTTTGCAGTGGCCGCCGCCGTTCTGCGTGACGAACCGGCCCAGCTCAGCGGGGTTTCGCCCGAACTGGCAGGCATTGTGAGCCGTTGTCTTCGAAAGGATCCGGCTGACCGCTTTGACACGGCGTCGGATGTGAAATCCGCGCTTGAGCAGCAGCGAAGCGCGGCGAGGACGGTACGCGAGCCCTCCCCATCCATTGCCGTGCTCCCCTTTGTCAACCTGAGCGCGGACAAAGAAAACGAATACTTTAGTGATGGGCTGGCGGAGGAGATCATGAACGCGCTCAGCCGCGTCCCCGGGCTGAAGGTCACCGCCCGAACCTCGGCGTTCGCGTTTCGCGGGAAGGAACAGGACATCCGCAAGATTGGCGAGGCGCTGGACGTGCGCACGGTTCTGGAGGGCAGTGTGCGCCGCTCAGGGAACCGCATTCGCGTGACGGCGCAGTTGATTAATGTCGCTGACGGATACCATCTGTGGTCGGAGCGCTACGAACGAGAAATGACGGATGTCTTTGTTGTGCAGGATGAGATTGCGCAAGCCATCGTCGGCATGCTCAAGGTACGGCTTGCCGCAAAAGGGGCACCGTTGGTGCGACATGCGGCGAGCCTCGAGGCCTATCATGCCAATTTGAAAGGGTGGTACCATTTTTTCAAAATGAGCCCGCCGGAGATGGCTCGCAGTAAGGCCTATTTTGAAGAGGCCATCACCCTGGATCCCGATTATGCGCCGCCCTATTTGGGACTCGCCAGATTCTTCGCCATTAGCCCCATCATGGGAGGAAAATCAGCCCGCGAGGTGATGCCCCTAGCGAAGGCCGCGGCGCTCAAAGCGGTCCAGCTTGACGAAAGAGAGCCGGAAGGTCATGCGCTTTTAGGGCAAGTGGCAGGCCAATTCGAATACGACTGGCATGAGGCGCTGCGCCGGTATCAGCTCGCCCTCACCCACGAGCCAATGTCGTCGAGGGCCCGTTTCAGCTGTGCCCAGTTTATCCTGATGCCGCTCCATCGCTTTGACGAAGCGATCGCCCTGCTCAAGCCCGCGCTCCAAGCCGACCCGCTTTCACCCTTCCCGCGCGCGGCGCTGGCAGGCATACTCAGCGCACGAGGATCCGATGACCTCGCCATAAAGGAGCTGCACCGGCTGATCGAATTCCAGGACTTCTGGTTCGCTCACTGGAACCTCGGCCTGATCTACACGAACAAAGGGATGGTGTCGGAAGCGACCGCGGCATGGGAAAAAGGACTTCAGCTCGTGCCGTATCCTGCCCTGATCGGTGGCTTGGCAGGGCATTGCTCAAGGGCCGGGGACCGAAGGCGCGCGGAAGGCCTCCTCGCGCGACTCGACTCTCCGGAGCTGGCTCACGGGCGCGCTATGGGCTACGGGTTTTTCCATGTGGTTTGCGGGGAATTCGACCTCGCCGCTGATCAATTCGAAAAAGCGATTGAAGCGCGCGACCCCAGCGCCATCTTCCTCAGCCACTTGCCCGTTGTGCAAAACCTTCCACGGCACCGGGCGCTTTTACAGAGAATGAACCTGGCGGACGTGAATTAGAAAATAAGACTCGATAGACGACTCCACGGAAGACTCATGGATACTGATCCTGAAGGAAAGCGGCTAACAGAACTGTACTCCGGCATGACGGACGAGGAGTTGGAGGAGCTTGCGGGGGATCTAATCACGCTCACCGATGAGGCGCGTCAGGCGTTAAATGGCGAGATATCGCGCAGGGGGCTAAGTTTCATCACAAAGGATTCGCTCCCGGTAGCGGAATACACCGAGCTCGGTGAACTGGTCACCATCCGGAAATTCAGGGACTTAATGGAGGCAGTTATGGCCAAGGGCCTCCTCGAGTCTGTGGGGATCGAGAGCCTCTTGATCGACGAAAACATAGTAAGGATCGACTGGCTGATTTCCAACGCCATTGGCGGGATCAAACTCCAGGTGAAACGCGCGGATGCCGAAGCGGCCATTACAGTTTTGGACCAACCCACCGCAGGGGCTTGAGGTCATAGATCAGCGATTCGGCCTTTTGATCCCGTTGGTCTCGGTTGACCAATCCTCCTAAATGAACCGACGTCACCCTCACCCGCTCAGACAACCGCGCAGCTTTTCAGGTGAAGGACCAATAATGTGCAAATCCAGGAAGAATTCCGAAGCCGGTGAATGGTGAGACCATCTGTATTGAGATGTTCTAACGGCCCGGCGATGCCCGACATCAACGAATACAAGATGGTAAATTACAATTGGTCTGCCTCGCCCACCCGAAACCATTTTACTCTCCCTCTTTCTTCTTGGTCTTTATTCTCACCCCGGGACCGAATCAACTCAGACCTTTACAATTCCTGTTGGATGCAGCGGTAATTCTGGGGCCAGCGATTCGATCGGAACATCCACCCCTCCTTGACGATGTATCCCCCTTCCACATTGGTCCAGGGTTTCACATCGGCAGCATGCGACCATCTCCCCCAGCAATTTTTGCATGGACTTGATCTGATCCATCAACAGGTCGAGTTCGGTAAGTTTTTGCTGGGAGATTCTCTGCCAGCGCGTAAATGCCGGAGTGTTCTTGCGGAAGCCAAAAAACAAATGTCGGATTTCATTCAGGGTGAATCCGGTCTGCTTCGCGCGCTGGATAACGGCGAGACGATGGAGTGATGTCGTGTCATAGCGCCGCTGCCCGCTGATCCGTCGTGGCGGCGGAAGAATTCCCATCTGTTCGTAATAGCGGATCGCGGACGGCCGAAGCCCGGCCTGTCGCGCGACTTCGGAAATGGTTAATTGTGACATGAGGCTATTCTAGATCACTCCGGGGGCACAGTCCCAAGTCGTCCACAACTTTTTACAATAATCTTGCTTGCCTTCAAGTCGACTTGAAGTCGTAAGGTGAGGATGCAACCACATTACACAACACAAACTACCAAGCGAGGAGGACACATGAAGACATTGGTTTCAGCCGCGTTAGCGATGCTACTCCTGGGTGGCGTGGCATTCTCAAACAGGGCCTTGCGGGGACAAGCAGGGGCCCAGAGATCCAGTACCTCGGCACAGACGAAGGAAGGGACTCCCTTCTTCTGCGACCGGACGGCATTAACACCCGAGCAAAGGAAGCGTCAAGGAGAGCTCAGTAGGATGTTGCGCTCATCGGTGCTGGGTGTTCAGGAATTGGTTGACGGATATGAGTTTGAATTTTCGCCCGACCGCTCCAACTACCAGACACTGGCGGAATTCACCCTGCTGGAGCGGGCCTGCTGTCCGTTCTTTGACATCAGCCTCCGGCTGGAGAGGGAAGGGGGCAAGCTGTGGTGGCGCCTGACGGGCCGGGACGGCGTGAAATCGTTTATCCGACCAGAGTTCTCTCCCTGGTTCAAACGATAAGGGGACGCGGAAGCCTCCAAGATACTAGAGAGGTCGGAGACAATAGGGAGGGCCAGGTCCTTTCGGTTCCGTCTGGCGATGGAACAATTCACGTAGCCGTCCATGCCGGGCGGACGTTCTTAAATAGAAGGTGAAGGTATCTGGCCCTTAATGATTGCACCCTAATCGCGCCAATAATTGACACGGCTTCAAAAAGCGATATCATCGTCTCCTCATACGGGTTCTTGACGATGAAAGGCCTTCTTTCTTTTTTGTGTATCAGCGTGGGCGGCGCCATCGGCTGGTGGCTGGGTTCGTTCGTTGGATTCATGACCGCCGTATTTCTGAGCATCCTTGGTTCAGGGGTCGGCCTTTATCTAGCCCAGCGCTTCCACCGGGGGTACTTTGAGTAAATGGGAGCAACGATCACGGCCAGATCTTCTGAAAGGTATTTTATCATGAAGGCTGTTGATGCGGTTGTTGTTACCCGAGAGAGCCTTCTGAATGAGAAATGAGGTAAGCCCTTGTTTGTTGTTATCCCATCGAATGAACGAGAAATTGGGTGGCGCATACATCGCGCTCTTTGCGATGTGTGCGATGAAGGACCGAGCCAATTCTATTCAAGGAATGGTGCGGGTTTGCACAGAAGGCGGCAGGTACCCCACAAGCGCACGTCAGCGCCACCCCTTGGATTCTTCTGGTGTCCCCAGTTAGGACGATACCCCGGTAAGCTCGGGAACTTGCGGTTCTAGAGATCCCACCTTTGCTTCAACTTCCTCAAGAATCTCGCACGATTTGACGAGGGTTTTCATGGTGTTGTGGTCTGTGTAGAGCGGGCGGTCGGCGTCAAGGTGTGCGACATGTTTGCGAATGATTGTGCGCGCCGTATCGACCCCGGCTCCGGGCTTGAAGTCGCGGAAATCCAGTGCTTGGGAAGCCGCCATGAACTCGATCCCAAGCACGCCATAGGCATTGTCGATAATCTGGTTGTTCTTCAGGGCGGTGTTCATTCCCATGGAAACAAAATCCTCCTGGTCTGCGGCGGCCGGGATGGATGCGACGGAGGCCGGAGCCGAGAGCATTCGTTGTTCCACGATCAGCGTGTCGGCCGTGTACTGGCTGAGCATCATGCCTGAAAACATGCCCGCTCCCTTGGTGAGAAACGCCGGCAGACCCACACTCAGCGCCGGGTTCGTCAGCCTGTTGAGACGCCGTTCCGAAAGCACACACACCATGGTGACAGCCGCCCCGACCATGTCCATGGGAAGGGAAACAGGCGAGCCCTGGAAGTTTGCACCCGTCAGGGTGAGGTTCTCCTGGGGGAGGAAGATGGGATTATCGGCTACGGCGTTGAGTTCGATCTCGACCTGTTCCTTCGCAAATGCGACGGCATCGTGCGCCGCCCCAATCACCTGGGGTGAGGATCGCATGGAGTAGGCGTCTTGCACCTTGGTTTTGATCTTCCCGGACAACAAGTCGCTGCCCTGGATGCACTTCATGATGGCGCTGGCGCTTCTCATGGCGCCGGGGAAGCCACGCAGATGGTGAAGCCTCGTGTCATAGGGCTTCAGGTTTGCATAGAGGGCTTCCAGTGTTATGGCACAGGCGATCTCGGCCTGCTTCAGCCAACGGTTGATGTCATAGAGTTGAAGGGCGCTCATGGCAGTCATCATGTTCGACCCGTTGATGGCAGCAAGCCCGTCACGCGCCTGCAGGCCAGGAACCGGGATTCCTGCGCGCTCCAAGGCCTCATTCCCGGGTAGGCGTTTCCCCTCATAAAAGGCTTCTCCCTCTCCCATCAATAGGAGGGCGATTTGCGCCATGGGGGCGAGATCGCCGCTGGCGCCCACCGAGCCCTTTTGGCAAACCACGGGCGTCACACCCTTGTTCAACATGTCGACATACGTCAGAGTGATCTCAGGGCGGCATCCCGAGTGGCCGCGCGCGTGAACGTTGATCCGGCTCGCCATCGCTCCGCGCACGAATTCAAGGGAGGCAGGCTCTCCGATCCCCGCGGCATGGTTGTAGATGAGGTACCGTTGAAATTGCTTCACCTGGTCGTCATTCAGGACAACTTCGGAGAACTCCCCGATGCCCGTGTTGACCCCGTACATGATTTCGTGCGCTTCGATCTTCCGCTCGAGCATCGCGCGGCAGGCTTTGATTCGCTCTAAAGCCTGAGGATGAAGCTCAACCTTCTCCCCATGCCTCGCGACACGAACGAGCTGCTCAATCGTCAATGATGATCCATCAAGAATAATAGCCATACACCGCCCTTTCACAAAATCGAGACTAAGGACCGTCCTCGAAGAGCGAAGAGAGTCCCTTCCAAGAGGGTTGATATGATTGCAGGGGTATGAATGAAAAGCCTCCCTCGATCGGCCATCCCTGAAATGGCTGAGATCAACATTCATAATACGCAGTCGCGTCGGTTGGCTCAAGAGAAAATAGATAAGAAAACAGTCTCCTGGAGCGGGGGCCGCCCTCAAGATCGCTCCTTACATCCTTTTGTCCAAAACATCGCTTTTCTTAGGCATTGAAAGACTGTAGACTCTTTATTGTTCGCATCGCAAGAGGCGCGATGTGGACACCATCTTTGCTGACCCTGATGTTCATCAGGCGCATTCATCCCGAGGTGAAGATCCATGAAACGTCGTGATTTTCTGAGGCATTCTGCCGCGGGGGCAGCGGCTTTCTCACTGTGGGGGCGTGAACTTCTTTCCCCGGCGGAACTGAAGACATCCAAGGTAGCGCTCGTTAAAACCCAGGACCGTGCGAAAGGTGTAGAGACCGCCCTGAAACTCCTGGCTGTTTCCTCTCCCAGAGGGAAGAAGGTTCTGATCAAGCCGAATTTTAATACGGCGGATCCCGCGCCCGGGTCCACGCATAACGACACCCTCCGTCAACTTGTCGTGGAAATGAAGGCGCGAGGCGCCTCGTCCATCTCGGTTGGCGAGCGGAGCGGCCCGCCGAAGACTAAGTCGGTCCTGGAGGAAAAAGGCATCCCCGCCTTGGCTCAGGAGCTGGGCTTCGAGATCGTCAATTTCGAGGACTTGCCAGTGGATGGCTGGGTCCATGTAAACCCACCGGGAAGCCACTGGCAGAACGGCTTCGAGATCGCCCGGCCCGTCACCGAGTCCGAATACCTTCTGTGGACCTGCTGTCTCAAGACGCATGCTTACGGCGGCATCTTCAGCATGTCTTTAAAACTGGCCGTTGGCGTTACGCATAAGAGCCTGATGCGCGAACTTCATGGGGCCCGACAAACTCACATGCGACGAATGATCGCCGAAATTCATCAGGCTTTCACGCCCCAGCTCATCGTCATGGATGGGTTGGAGGCATTTGTCGATGGCGGCCCGTCCAACGGCAAGCGAGCCACCCCCGGGGTTATGGTCGCAGGAACAGATCGCGTCGCAGTGGATGCCGTGGGGGTGGCAATTCTTAAGCATTTGGGTTCGAACGACGCCATCATGTCCCGGAAGATCTTCGAACAGGACCAGATCCAACGCGCCGTCGAACTCGGCCTGGGAGTCGGATCCGCTGATCAAATCGAGATCGTCACTTCAGATGGGGAGAGTCGCAGCTACGGTGACGCGCTCAAGAAAATCCTGGCGCAAGGCTGAAGAGCTGAACTCGCTCAGGGAATTGACTGGCCCTGGGCCTGTTCATTCCCGAATGATGGGCTGTGAAGACGAATTCGAGTTATACGGATCCCGAGTGAAACGCGAAGGGCGATGCTCTTGGGATAGACCATTAAAGCTGCTGGCTGCGGCACCCGCTCTCCATACCTAATCCAAATTCTCCTCTACCACCGGTTTCTCAAAATAGCGATGGGGTGTGGTTCCAAGCATCCTTTTAAACATCGAAATGAAGGCGCTGGGAGTGCTGTAGCCAGACTCAAGAGCGGCATGGGTAATCTTTTCCCCTTCGGCAAGGAGTCGCATGGCCTGCATGAGCCGGAGTTGCTGCCTCCATTTTCCAAAGGTCATGCTGGTTTCCTGTTGGAACAGTCTCTCGACGGTGCGCTTGCTTGCCCCGGCATCCTTACAAATCTCTTGCAGCGGGCGTTGGTCGGCCGGATCCTGCAAAAGAATTGCTGCGACCCTCACGGCCCTTGGGTCTCGAGGATTGGGAAGCTGAAGGGGAATGGCGTGGAGGGTTTCCAACTGATCAACAAGGAAAGATAGGAGGTGAGCCTGGAGGGGGACTCTACTGCTTAGCCATGGAAATTTGCAGGCATGGAGAATCAACTCCCTCAGAAGGAGCGAGACATTGACAACACAACAGCTCCTCGGAAGAGTTCGCACGAGGGAGGGCTTCAAATACAAGGTCCGCATGGACACAGCGCCCGACATGGTGATTCCATGGGGGACGCGCGCCGGAATCCACACCGCACGCTGCGTAGGGACGACCCATGTCCCCTCATCCGTTCGGACGGTCATGACCCCCTGGCACGCATACACCAGCTGATCCCGGTCATGATAATGCCGCGGGACTACATGCCCGTCCGAGAAGTCGTACGTGAGCGTGGTGACCCGGGAGGTGGGATGACCCCGTGGATCAAAGTAAAGAGGTTGACGCGTATTCAACATTTCTTGTCATAATATCGAAAGAATGTTAACCGGTCTAGCGGTAATATATTTGCAGTTTTCCCAAAACACAAATGAGGAGGGCCCCATGTTAGGTTCCTCAAAGATAGTGGCGTTTGCTCCCACTCAGGACTATAAAAGAGCCAGATCGTTTTATGAAGGGGTGTTGGGGCTTCGTTTTGTGAGCGAGGATCGCTTTGCGCTGGTGCTCGATGCCGGCGGGATCATGGTGCGGATTTCGAAGGTTCCGGACTTCAAGCCCCAGCAATTTACAATCCTGGGATGGGAAGCCTCAAACATCGAGGCGATGGTGTCGGGGTTGGAGAAACGGGGAGTCCACTTTGAGCGCTATGGACTGCCCGGACAAGACGAGCTCGGCATCTGGACAGCGCCTAATGGCGACAAGGTGGCCTGGTTCAAAGACCCCGACGGCAATGTTCTGTCCGTCTCGCAACACACTTCCTAACCCCGGCTGGCGCACCTGCGATACATCGACCCCTCTCCCCTCGACGCTGAACGAGGCTGAGTCATTGGGCTGGGTGTGCACACACGCTGGTGGGCACGTGTACGAATCGTCGCCTCTCGTTGATCAAGAATAACAATGATCGTCACCTTTTGACGGCGCCCTCAGGTAGCCCCGGCATGTCCTTGTGCCGGGGGCTGGTGTCTGAAGATTTCATTCCGGCAGTTTCTGGCAAGACTCAAGGGTGTACCACATTGATTCGCATAGTGGAGTATTCCTTGAAGGATGAATCCTCTCGTCTTCAAAGAAGTGCCCCCGGCGTAGGAACGCGCCGGGGCTACCAGACCGGCAAGCCATCCACATTCGAGTTGTCATGACAAATGCCTCCTGGATCTCCTCCCTCCCTTTCTTCTCTTGACTTCCACCGTTCTCATCGTGGATGATTCGATCAGGTTGACGGAGGCTTTAAAACGACGGCTATGTCAGGACTATGCACAGCCCAGCTGGCAAGGGGGGGATCATACAAAAGGGGCTGCTTCCACTCTTAGGGATTCAAACCTAACACGATTGCGTTCTCATCAAACTATCCAATAAGAAGAGTCTGCCATGAAAGAAACCATTACTTTCCAACTGAACGGTAGAGCCACGAAATTAGATATCGAAGGTGACCGGATGCTCCTCTGGGTTCTACGAACGGACCTGGGCCTCACGGGTACAAAATTCGGGTGCGGAGAGAGGCTGTGCGGCGCCTGCACCGTGGTGGTCGGCAAGGAGGCGGTCCGGTCGTGCCAACTTTCCGTAAGGGAGGTCCGCGGGAAAGAGGTGACGACCATCGAGGGTCTGGCCCGAAACGGGACCCTGCATCCTCTTCAGAAGGCATTTGCCGAGCACGGGGCGCTGCAATGCGGGTTTTGCACACCTGGCATGATCATGAATGCCTATGCCCTGTTGCTGAGGAATCCAAGACCCACCCGGGATCAGATCATCTCGGGTATGGACCATAATCTATGCCGGTGCGCGGCCCATAAGCGGATCGTCGAAGCGGTAGAAAGTGTGTCGAAGAAGGTATAGCGACTGAATGTGAATCCCCTAATCTTAGAAAATTCGGAATTGTATTCAAGGATCTGAGGGTCATCATGCGAAAAGAAGAATCTGAGGTCATGGAAATGCCGTACTCCACTCCCCATCGGTTACTTGCGCGGCGCGACTTCATGAAGATGTTTGGCGGTGGCATCATCGTTTTTTTCACCTGTGACGTATCCGATCTCTTTGGGCAGGAGCCCCGGGGAAGAGGTTACCCAACCGATTTTAATGCCTACCTGCGGATCGCCGAGGATGGCCAGGTGACCGTTTATTCGGGAAAGATCGAGATGGGACAAGGCATCATCACATCCCTGGCGCAGATGGCAGCAGACGAACTCGGGGTCTCGTTGGAATCCATCCATATGGTACTCGGGGATACTGAACTATGCCCGTGGGACATGGGGACCTTTGGCTCGATGTCGACACGATTCTTTGGTCCGGCACTCAGGGCGGCGGCGGCGGAAGCCAAGGCTGTCTTGCTGGATCTGGCCTCGGAGCAACTGAAGACACCCAAAGAAAAGTTGAGCGCGCAAGACGGGGTGGTGTTCGTCACTGCAGATAAGGGCAGGCGCTTGACTTTTGGGCAGTTGGCAAAAGGGCAGAAGATTTCACGCAAACTGGATGGAAAAGCCGTGACGAAGTCCGTCTCTGAGTTTGCGGTAATGGGCAAGCCGGTGAACCGCATGGATGGAATTACGAAGGTTACCGGCAAGGCGCAGTATGCCGGAGACATACGGTTGCCCGGCATGGTGTACGCAAGAATCCTGCGTCCTCCTGCACACGGAGCGACACTGAAGAGCGCCGATACCTCAGTAGCCGAGAAAATGCCCGGGGTTACCGTGGTCAAGGAGGGCAGCCTGATTGCTGTGTTACACCCGGACCCGGAGGGCGCGGAAAAAGCGCTTGCAAGTATCAAGGCGGAATTCGATGTCCCCAAGGCGACGGTTGACGATAAGACGATCTTTGACCACCTTTTGAGCGCCGCCCCTCAGATGCAGGAAAGAGAGCGGAAAGGAGACCTGGCGGAAGGTGAGAAGGCCGCCGTAGAGGTCTTCGATCGAAAATATATGAATGGGTATGGCGCGCATGCTCCCATTGAAACGCATACCGCTCTCGCAAGAGTTGAAGGGGGAAAAGTAACGGTCTGGACATCAACTCAAACACCGTTTCCGAACCAGCAACAGATTGCGCAAGCTCTTGGCGTTTCCCCTGAAAACGTCCGGGTCATCACTCCCTTCGTGGGGGGGGGATTTGGAGGGAAGAGCAGCGCTGGTCTTCAGGCAATCGAAGCGGCGAAGCTGGCAAAGATTGCAGGAAAACCGGTTCAAGTCACCTGGAGCCGGGCGGAGGAATTCTTCTACGATACGTTCAGGCCAGCAGCGGTGGTCAAGGTCAAATCCGGTACTAATAGTGCGGGCAAGATCTGCCTGTGGGATTATCACGTGTACTTTGCGGGCGCGAGAAGCGCAGAGCAATTCTATGATGTCCCGCACAATCTCATTCGGGTTTATGGTCAATGGGGAAGGGATCCCGGAAAAGCGCACCTCTTTGCCACCGGACCCTGGCGTGCTCCCGGAGCGAATATCAACGTCTTCGCCAGGGAATCACAGATCGACATTATGGCGGCCAAGGCAAAGATCGATCCGCTGGAATTCCGCCTGAACAACACCTCCGACAAGAGAATGCGGAGCGTCCTTGAGGCGGCGGCCGACCGATTTGGGTGGAAGAAATCGCCCCTTCCCAGTGGTCGCGGTTATGGGATCGCCTGCGGAATTGATGCCGGAACCTATGTGGCCACGATCGCGGAGGTTAAAGTCGATAAAGCGAGTGGAAAGGTGAAGGTCAATCGGATCGTGTGTGCCCAGGACATGGGAATTGTCATCAATCCGGATGGAGCGAGGATGCAGATGGAAGGGTGCATCATGATGGGACTGGGCTATGCATTATCGGAGGAGGTTCGTTTTAAGGGGGGCGAGTTAATGACAAAGAATTTTGATACTTACGAACTCCCTCGTTTCTCCGGATTGCCGGAGATTGAGGCCATCCTCGTGAAGAACGACGAGCTCACGCCCCAGGGCGGGGGAGAGCCGGCGATCGTGCCGATTGGGGCGGTCATTGCCAACGCCATTTTTGATGCGGTCGGTGCCCGCTTGTTCCAGATGCCTATGACGCCAGACCGAGTCAAGGAGGCCATCAAGGCTATGTAATCCTTTTCGAGCGGGCACAACAGAAGCGCCTGGATTTTCGCTTGTTTTTCATTTACGTCGCCCCCTATTTATTCCTGCGACGGGCCTGCGAGTACATCGCCTTTCATTCATTGTGGGCAGAGGATTGCTTTTCAGAATGAATCTCTCCCCTGGAACAACTCCCACCTAATATCTTTCATCTCTATTGACGCAATCTCTGGGCCTTTCACCACCTATCAAGCAAATGGCTTCAATACGATCAACGTTGCATTCGTGCCTGCGTGCTCTGACTGACCGCTGATGGCTGAAAGCTGATAGCTGAACGCTCTATTCATACCTCAGCGCCACCAATGGATCGATTTGTGTCGCACGCCGCGCAGGAATGAGGCAGGCCAGGATGGCGACGAGAAAAAGTAACAGCGACAGGCCAATGTAAGTCAACGGATCGGCGGGACTGATTCCGAAAAGCAGGCTGCGAGCAAAGCGCGTGACGCCGAAGGCTCCCAAGAGACCCAAGGCGATCCCGGTTCCCGTGATGAAGAGGCCTTGCTTGACGACGAGAGACAGGACATCTTTTCGCTGTGCCCCCAGCGCCATCCGGATGCCAATTTCGTGGCTCCGTTGCATGACCGAATAGGCCATGACGCTGTAAAGGCCTACCGTTGCCAGGACCAACGCCAGGATGCCGAACAGCCCCAGGATTGAAGCGGCCATACGGGGCGCGAAGACCGGCGTACCCATATAATCAGACAATCGATTGATGTCAAAGAGCGGCAGGCGGGAATCCAGGGCGTGCACCACCGCGCGGACGGCGGACTGGTACGCGGCCGGATCTCCTTCGACGCGCACGACCAGTGTGGCATCCGGGTGATAGAACTGCAAAAGAGGAAAGAACATATACGGCACGGGATCTTCTCCCAGGCTTTCGTATTTACCGGTCTTCACCACGCCGATCACTTCGCACGCTGCGGAGCCCACTTGCATCTTCTGTCCCACCGGATCTCTGCCTCCCCAATAACGATCCGCCATGGCCTGGTTAATGATCACGTAACGCTGGGTGGAGGCCTCATCCTGAAGTGTGAAATCGCGTCCCTTAAGGATGGGGGTCCGCATGGTATGGAAATAATCCGGCCCCATCCAGTTCATGGAAATCACCACTTCTTCATTGGCTTTCGGGACGTAGCCATCAATGGTCACGCTGCTTGAACTCCCTCCCGTGAATCCGAGCGGTAGGCGCCGGATCAGGCTTACGGACTGCACGCCTGGAATACCTTGAACACGGTCGAGCAACTGCTTCTGAAAGGCTTTCCCCTGCTCCGAGGAGTACCCGTTGGCGAGCAGATCATAGGAGGCGACCAGGACGTTTTTGGGATCAAACCCCGGATCAATGGTCTGAGCATTCTTCAGGCTTTGCAGGAAGAGCGCCGCCGCAATCAAGAGCACCAGGGAGAGAGCCACTTGAAGGGTGACCAGCGAGGTCCGCATTCGCGATCTTCCATGCATGCGGACGGTTTCGTCTTTGAGCGCCGTGACGAGATGAGGATTCGAGGAATGTAGTGCCGGGACCAAACCAAACACCAGGCCGGTCAAAACGGAGACTAAACAAGTAAAGGCGAGCACGCGACCGTCGGTCTCGATGGTGAGATGTATGGGCAGGTTGGCCGGCGGAGAAAAGGCGCTCAGGAGGGCCGCTCCCCAATGGGCAAGTCCCAGTCCGGCTACCCCTCCCAGCAGCGCCAGAAGTGTGCTTTCCGTAAGCAACTGGCGCACCAGGCGAATTCGATTCGCCCCCACAGACAGCCGGATTGCAATTTCCTTTCGGCGTCCCAGGCTGCGCGCCAGGATCAAGTTGGCCACATTGGCGCACGCGATGAGCAGAACCACTCCGACCACTACCATCAACACCGTCAGCACAGGCCTGAAGATTTGGGGAGCCCCGAAGTGGGATTTCCAGATGGGAAGAAGAGTCGCTGTCCGACCGTTATTGGTCGCCGGATACTGGACCGCTAATTCGTGGATGGTCGAGGCGAGAGAGGCGTGAGCCTGCGCCGCAGAAACGCCGGGCTTGGGACGAACAAACACGAGAAGCCAATGGCTCCCTCGCTGATCGAGCATGCTTGACCCAGAGGAAATCTCCTTTTGCATCATGATGGGAATCCAGAGATCCATGGAGAGACCCACAAATGATCCAAAAAAGTTCTTCGGAGCGACCCCGATAACAGTGAACGGATGGCTATTCAGGTTGATGGTTGTCCCCAAAATCCCGGGGTCTGCATTGAAGCGCTGAACCCAGAGTCCGTAACTCAACACCACGACCGGGTAGGCCCCGGGTACTCGGCCCTCTTCGGGGCGAAATGTGCGCCCCAGAACAGGCTTCATTCCCATCACCTCGAAGTAGTTTCCCGACACCAGTTCTCCCCACACCCGATCCGTTCGGTCTCCCGCGCTTAAACCCACCGGAGTCATCGTGTAAGCCGCAAGATCGGCCATGGATCTCATGCTTCTTTCATAATCGGAAAGATCGGGATAGGAGGTGCTGGTAAAACTTCCTGAAAGGCTTCTTTCTTCCATCACAAACAGACGGTTAGTATCGGTGACGCCGGGCAGGGGTTGAAGCAGAATCGATTTCACCCAGCTGAAAATCGTCGTGTTGGCGCCGATGCCAAGAGCCAGCGACACAATCGCCACGAGCGTAAGGCCCGGACTCTTAAGCAACATGCGAATCGCATAACGCAAATCCTGTTTTAAGGTATCCATTAAATGTGCTCCTCGCTTAATTCCTCATTCCAAGGTGGCAGCGGTAATGCAGGAAGGGGCCCGGCGTTCTCTCTTCTGTTTAAACGTCCCGAGGCTAAGACAAGTTCCCTGAAATTTCGAACATTTCAACAAACCCCAATGGGGATAGAACGGAGCTATCCCCACATAAACAGGAAAATCCATCACGTGTTAATAACACTTTTCGTTTCGCAAACAGAGTGGGGTGGGTCTGAGGTTCAGCAATTCCCAATGCGGGCAACCCCCCCCAAAGTAACGTACTAACACCCAGCCCTTCCACTTGCACCCGATTGACCGTGAAATGTTGAATTCCCCCCCCCCGCCAGCTAGCTTCCTGACTAGCTGGGGGCGTGTCTGCACTTACAGGTTTTCGCGACGCAAGGAGGGCGTCTGAGTCAAACCCTAAGAATGGGTTCAGGCTAAAATCCCTGCAGAGATGTAAAAGCTTAGGAGCGCGTCGAGCGGCTACTGCGGTCCCAGGATCAGCGGGAGCCCCGTTTTGGAATTCCCAATGATCACCACCTTGGCATTGGATCCCAGGGCAAGCTTCTCCGTGGCCTCGATGCCTTTCCATTCCAGCAACTGAGGGCTGATTCCCTGGGCCACGATGCGCTGGAAGTCGGCAATGCCTTGCGCCTCGATGCGCTTGCGCTCGGCTTCCTGTTTCTCCTTTTGGAGGACAAAGCTCATGCGCAAAGCGTCCTGCTCGGCCTGTTGCTTCGCTTCGATGGAGCTGCGCAACATGGCCGGCAACTGGATGTCTCGCAGCAGCACTCGCTCAACCACAATCCCACGGGGGGCAAGGGTCTGAGCAAGTTCGTCCTGAATTCTCTGCGCCACTTCCTCGCGCGCACCCGTGTAAAGTGCGTTAGCGCTGTGTGCCGAGGTCACCCCGCGGATTGCGGCCCGCAAGTTGGGCTCAAGGACTACGGCAACATAATTTTCGCCGATCCCCTGGTAAAGCTCGGCCGCCTTGGTGCGGTCGAGCTTGAAAATCAATGAAGTGTCCAACGACATCATGAGCCCTTCGTTCGAGGGTACGCTGGCCGATTCCTTGATGGTTTGTGTCTGGATCGACAATTTGTGAACCGCCTTGAGCGGGTTGATCATGTGCAGACCCTCGGATAGAGCTTCGCCCGTCACCCGCCCGAAGAGCGTCAGGACGCCTACGTGCCCTGTAGGCACAGAAGTTGTCGAGGCCCACAGGACAAGGAATACCAATATTGCAAGAGCGATTTTACCGACACCGAATGAGGTGAGTTTCTGCGTCGGTGCAAGACGCAGGGTCGAGCCCGAGTCTGAAGAGCCCTTCTGAAATAAAGCCATTGTTGCCTCCTTTTTTTTACTGCTGACATGCCATCTTTGGTGCATTCTACTGTGGACAAAATAATACATCAACACGACGTTTGGCGGTTTCATTAGACTGCCGGTTGCAAGGCAAGATCTGTTAAGATTCCGGCACCTGCACCCACGCTAGATGGCTGAGGGCGAAGGAACCCATGGAACGGGTCGTTACCGATTATTCACAGGTCTCGAAACTGGTCGAGACGCTCAGAGCTTGCAGTCTCCGCTCAGAATACGATCGGACGAATCACGCTTCTGTTCACTGGAAAGAAGCAATGCTCCTCGCCAACAGTTATTTTGCCCTTGTTTCGATCTGCCATCAGACAAGTCCACTGGGTGAGAGACGCCTCGAAGGTGTTGTCGGCAATGTAAAGAAGGCCGGATGGGATTACCTGAAGGAAAGGTTTCTAGAGAAGGTCCGTCAGGACGCTGAGTGGGCAACCCCCGAATATTGGAGGGTCCTCAGGCCGGCAGATTTGTCTGAGTTGTTCGATGACCCGGTCTTTGGAAAGACGTTGAACCGGGTCAATGAACGAGCCTTTCTTCTGAACGACGCCGGTGATAGATTAAGGAAATCCGGATGCCACAACGTCAAGGAACCTTTCAATGAATGTCATGGCTTCATCGGTGGGGAATCAGGGTTCCTGGTCTTCTTGAAGACATTCGAAGCATACAAGGATCCGGTCATGAAAAAGGCCCACCTCTTTCTCGCGCTCATGGAGAACGAATTGGGCTGGGTGATACGAGATCCTGAACATCTGCTTTCGCCCGTTGATTACCATGAGATGAGAGGCCATCTCCGGATGGGAACGATCTTGGTTCAGGATCCTGGGCTTGCCTCCAAGGTGCAGAGGGGACTCACTCTGACGGACGACGAAGATTGCGAGATCAGGTCAAAGATACAGGGAGTCAACAGCTTCATCAGTAATCAAACGGGATTAAGTGTGCCTGTCATTCATTCGTTGTTTTGGAATGTTTTCAGGAACTGTTGTCCCCGGGCATCGGGCGAAACTCATTGCTCTGATTGCGGAGGAAACTGTGGTCTACCGAGCCCATATAAGAAAATGGACACCTACCGGAACCGATGCATGTTCTCGGCCTTCTGTCACGCTGCCGGTAAGACGGACAAAGTCATCGACCCGCCCTATGCCGGTCACTACTATTAAACTTAATTCCAGCCACAGACATTCGAAGTTGATGCCTCGCTGCTTCAAACAAGAAACTGTTGTCTTGGAGAGGGTAGCCAGAACTCAGCGTTGAGAAGTCCAGAGAAGGACACTCTCAGGGATGTTGACTTCTTGGACTGAGGATTTTCTATTCGACGTTCCTCCTCCGACTTCTGAATACGGCAGTATTGCTATGAAAACGTGGACTTTTCCGAACAGGTTTAGAAAGGTAGAATCCAATTCCAGGAGTGAATTTGGCTTGCCCGCTTCGAAAGCGAAGGACGGGTGCGGACTCATCAACAAGGCCGTCACGACCTAGGGCTTGAGGGTTGAAGCCTGTTCTGTAACTGATGTGGATTTATTAAGTCGATACAACTTAAGGTCGTCTTCTTCAAAAATCACGGTGCCGATTGAGTCCAGTCCGGATGCAAAGCGAGGAACGTTGTAAGCCCAGACATATTCGTAGTTATCACGCACCTTTTGCCAGTCAGGTGGATTGGAGTAATCCAAGTCCCAAGAGAGGTCGGGCCGATAGATTCCGCTCTTAAATCGCAGGGCCGCCATACCCGGCACGCTCAGGAGGTTTGGCAGCAGCCAGCCCCGCCGGATTGTTCCGTACGCCCAGAAATGATAATAGGGCCGCTGAAGCGGTTCATCACCTGAACCGTCAATGATGGGTAGGACTCGAGCATTCTTTGGGATGACCTCGAACGACTGTGCAAGGACTGCCAGGGCAGGTCGCTCCGACAGAAAGTGCTCGCTTATGTCCACGATCCGTATAAAGAACAGCAGCAAGGGCACCAGCAGTAACCAGCGAGCGCGCCTGCCGATGTGAGCGACGGAGAGGAGTGCGACAAACAGGATGGGCAGGACTCGCGGATAAATGTCCCAGCCCTCCCCAAGACCCACGGGAAGTGCCCAGAACAAGACAAACAGAATGCCGGCGACCATGGCCCATTCATAATTCCACTTGAACTCGGGGTTCCTCCACCACGCCAGCAGTGCGCATATCAACAGAATGATCAGTGTGAACCGGTCGATCGACGGAGAATAGCCACGAAGAAAACCGGTCAGCCAATCCAGTTTGTCTCCGACACTCGCAAAAGTGAGATCGTGGGCGGCCCCTATTCCCATAGGGATCCTGATGTAGAAGAGACACCCCGGGAGGAACAAAAGCCACGAAAGCGCGAATTGCCGCCATGACGCGCGCTTCCACAGGAGGTACGTTGTCATTACAGTGCCCACAATCGCGAACGAGAAGAGATGGGTGGCATACACTCCAGTGACTGCGGCGAACGAGAGCACCCAGCGGAATAGACCGGGCCGGGCTAGATAGCGGATCCATAGACCCAGCGCCAGGAAGGACAGCGCCACGCCCAGATAGAAATTCAAATACCCGTATAAGAAAAAGACATTATAAGAGAGCAGCAGCGACCAGAAAGACAGCAGATCATTCCCCGGATTGGCGTGGCGCAAGAAGAACCAGATACAAAGGGGTAGGGCCAGCGCGCATAGGCTCAAAAAGAGGCGACCCGCCAGTTCCAGCGGAATGATTTGTTGCATGCCCATCAGGAAGGCGTTCATGGTCAGATAAGGATAAAAGTGCCATTCCTTGCCGTAAAACTCCGAGAAATGAAAGTTCGGATCATTCAGATGGCTGAGTACAAATGTTTGGGCAAGATGGTTGGGATAATCGAGCAGTGGAGGAAACTCAACCAGCCAGATGGGAATGAGAAGAATACCGCCAAGCAGCACAATAAACACGATGCGCCAGTAGGGTTGAGGAATGCCTTGCATTGTCACCAGGGAATCTCGCTTGATTGGAAAACTTCAGGAGAGCGCATGAATCCTACGGGCTGTTGGTCGTGATTGCAACATGAAATTGTACTCAATCACTCTTTGTGTCGGGGCACGTCCGGATACTCAATAACTCTGCCTCCATGTTAGAATCCCGTTTCAGCTTCACAACAAGTCTGATCCTGTGCCGACAAGCATGCGGCGGCAGGGGATGCAATCCTCTAAAGCTCAAGCAGGGCACTTGGGAGATTCCTGCAGGGAACGCAGGAATCCACAGATTCGAGACGTGAGAATATCTAAACTAAAACACGGAGGTTCAAATGGGATATTCGGTAGCTAAGTTACTTGGTTTTATGATGGCAGGGTTGATCTTGTGTTCAGGATCGCCCGGCATATTTGGTCAGGAACATGTTCACCCAGCAGGGGCCGAACAAATGGGGGCATCGCAGACGACTCAGGCGGCGGCACGAGATGAGAAGTTGCCGGCAGGGGAGGAGCAGGCCAAAATGGCCCTTGAAAAATCACCCCGCCATGGGGAATATGTGGATGTGAAGGTTACAGGAAGCGACCAAAAGGTACGGAGCTGGGTCGTGTATCCGGAGCGAAAGGACAAGGCACCCGTGGTCGTCGTGATCCACGAGATTTTTGGCCTTTCGGATTGGATCCGCGCTGTAGCGGATCAGTTAGCCTCTGAAGGATACATTGCAGTGGCGCCTGATCTCTTATCCGGAAAAGGCCCTGGCGGTGGCGGAACGGATTCGGTGGGAAGCCGCGACGACGTGGTGAAGCTGATCAGGTCCCTGACGCCCGAAGAGACGATTGCTCGATTGAATGCGGTGCGGACCTATGCCATCCACCTGCCCGCTGCGAATGGGAGGAGTGCCACGGTAGGGTTTTGTTGGGGAGGGTCAGCGAGTTTTTCATATGCCGCTGCACAGGCTGATCTCAATGCCGCCGCGGTGTACTACGGCACCCCTCCGGATGCTGGCGGTCTTGCAAGGATCAAGGCGCCCGTGGCAGGATTCTATGGGGGGGATGATGCGCGCGTGACCGCCACAGTGGAGCCCACCAGGGCCGAGATGCAGAAACTTGGGAAGGGATATGATCCTCACATTTATGAAGGTGCCGGCCATGGGTTCCTCCGGGCACAGAGCGGGAAGGACGGGGCCAATCTGAAGGCTGCTCAACAGGCCTGGCCTGCAATGCTGGCATTCTTCAAGAAAAACCTTTAGGGCTGAGGAGAGCAGGGAGGGCCGGCCAGAACAATGAGGGAGCACTAAACATGTGCCGGCCCGCGCGTGTGATGCGAACACCTTTCCCAAATGGCTGCAATTTCGTGATCGGGTCGGCAAGCCAGCGGCCGCAAGGTCTGTCCACACCCAAGGTTCGAATGGAAGTCACTGCACCCATCCCGATTCATTCGTTGATGTAAAGTGCAATCCCCCAGAAGTAGATATCGGGGGGAGTGCTGTTCCATCGATCAAAGGAATGTGAGTCGTCAGACTTGTAGCGAAGTTTATATTTGCCAGCCGGCAGCTCAATGGTGAGATCCACCTTCCGATTTTTTTGAGCACCACCGGCTAGAACGGTCTCTGCCTGGACCATTTTCCAAATTGTCTCACCCGTTTCTGCCTTTTCGATCCAGCCAAAGTCGGCCATGTTCTCGTCCCCAGCCTCTCCCAGGGCGAAAACGCGGACCTTCTGCTTTTGTTGCAACTCAAATGGAACGGACCGATCTTCGTTATCACCGACCCGGGTGATTTCGGCGAGCGCGGACCTGGCTGACAGACCATCCGGCAGACCCTTGGAATACAACTCTCCGTAAACCCCGTAGAGGCGCGATGCATCCAGCTGCTTCCCGACGCTTGAGTACACCGAAGCCTGATTGATCAACTCCCTTGAATAAATATCGGTATAAGGTTTGTTGGTCAATGCTCTCATGCGCGTTCTTAATTCCGCGGAAGGGGCTTTCCAGTCAATATCGGGCAAGTCCTCGCCAAACAGTTCAGGAAAGACAAAGGTCTTGAGGAAGGCCATTCCGATTGGCGAATGGAGCACATCCCCGGCCCCGAGGTCCGTGGGCCGACTGAGATTGTTTGTGTTCGCCATCGCAATGAAAGTGATGTTTCGAGCGGGGACTTTCAAAATAAGGGAAGAGTTGCAGTTCCAGTACCCATAGTGCCATATCAGTTTGGTCCCTTTGTAGTCCTGCGTAAACCAGCCCAGCCCATAGGGCAGAGTTTCACCCTTGGTAGAGATTGTTGGAGTAAATGCCAGCAGTTGGGTTTCTCTCGTCAGAAAGCGGTTGTGATCGATGGCGATGTCGTATTTCGCCATGTCCAAAACCGAGGAAATCAAACCGGCGGCTGTACTAAAGGTGGTAGGGTACGAGGATCTTCTGATCTTAAAGGCGGGGTCCAGGTCGTAGGGTTGAGCCAGAGATTTTGAAACAGAGTCGAAGCGCCTCACTTGATCTTCTGTGACGAGTGGGACACTTAAGGCCGACTGGTGTGTATGAACCAACTTCCAGGTGCCGTCCCGCTTGTTCCAAACCATCGACATTCGCCAGGGTCCGTTGCCCTGACGGGTTCCATCGGGAAACGCTACAGCCAGTGAACTGTAAAATGTCGCCAATGCCGTTTCTCCATAAACTCCCACCTGCAAATTGGAGACCTGGAAATTGAGTTTGATGCCCTGGCTCTGACGATTTCGAAGCTCCTGCGGATCGGCATAAAGGGTTAAGAAGCTCCCATCGCCTCGAAAGGCGTTTTGTTGCGGCGCAAGGCTTTTTTCGACTTGACCGAAGTTTTCAGTGTTCAAACCCTGAATGAGGTCCATCACGGCAACCTTCACCTCTTCTTCAAGGGCCGGGGATACACCGGGAGGTGATCTTGTATCGACAATGGGAGGGACGTTGGGTGCGGTCTCCGTCATTCCCAATGGATTGAGAATGTTTGTGATCAAGAGTTCCGCAAAGGACTTTCCCGTGGCCTTCTGAATGACCTTGTCCAATTCCGAGAAGCGGTTCCCGTTGTATCGGTACTGCTCTCCGGGATTTCCCTCCGAGGTATGAGAAAACAAGTGTTTGACGCGGATCACCCCACTGCTTTCGAGGGTGATGCCGTATTTGGACACGGGATCATCCAAGCTTACCTTCCCCTCCTGGACTAACTGCATCAGGAGGGTGGACGCAAAGGTTTTGGTCAGCGACGCGAGATGGTAAGAGGTATGAGCCGTTGCCGGGATCTTGTTTTCTGCGTCTGCAAAGCCAAATCCCTTTGACCACAACACTTGTTGGTCTTTAACAATAGCCGCCGAAAGCGCGGGAATCTTCAGGTCCTCTCGAAGCCCTTCGATGGCAGTCTCCAGACGGGCGATTCGCCGAGTGTCTGCGTATGAAGCGGCATCTTGAGAGGGTTTTTGTTTAACGGCCTGTGAAGACAGGGAAGACGATGCTATGCAGAGAAGTAGCGGGATGATGAGACACCTCTTCATGAGACTCCTTTCGCTTTCAAAGGCTTGATGGCCTCTGAGATTGCATGAGGGCGTTCTTCAAGTACCCTCATTGGGATGCGTTTTGCCAAATCCTGGAGGGGACATTTTCACGAGTGGATAAAGGATATCATTCATGAATTTTTAAGTCACCGTCAGGATGGTTCCCAGGAAGCAGAACTGTCCCAGCCTGCCCCTTATCTCCCCCGTCACGAATGAGAGCCTCTTGATTGACAATCCAGGGCGGCTGTGATGATAGCTGAAATATGACCCGGTTCAAGGAATAGCGCGCATCTCAGGGATGCTCTCCGACTGAGAGGCTTCGGCCCTGTTGATTTCTCGCGCAATCCCTAATACCGATCAAACCTTAAGGAGGTTTCATCTTTTCAGAGATTTAGTTCAAACCCCGGCGCAGACCTTTATATGCCGGAGAGACGAACTCGGAGCCCCCCTTACGCAAATTCTGTATTCCTTTCGAACCCGGCTTGTCTGCGAGTCACAACAACCCCAGAGAATGTCAACTCGGGGCGAGGGCGATCTGTGTCTGTCTTCGAATTGGGCTCACAATCCTTGTCCGCAAAGGTCGCCAACAGCAGATTTGCTGGTTTTTTTGCTTGACACACTATATCGGCACACGCTATAGTCGCTTTCGATATAGCAATTCATTCCATCATTTAAAGAAAGGGTTCTATGAACCCGCGAGATGAGGTAAGCGATCCGCCTTTGCCTTTGACCCCAGCCATGTTCCAGGTGTTGTTGTCGCTTGCAGACGGCGACAAGCATGGGTATGCCATTCTGAAGGAGGTCGCCGAACAGGCACGTGGCGAGGTCGCGCTGAGTGCCGGTACGCTGTATGGAATCATCAAGCGCCTGCTCGCCGAGGGCATGATCGAGGAGTGCCGGCCCCGGCCCGCTCGCGAGCATGACGACGCCCGGCGGCGTTACTATCGGCTCACCGACTGGGGACGGCAGGTCGCTGTGGCAGAGGCCGAACGGATGGAAGAACTCATCGCGGTGGCTCGTGTGAAGCGTTTATTGAAAAAACTAAAACCGGCATGAAGGCAGGGAGCAAAAGTATGAACCTCAAGGACCAGTCGCTGTCGAGTCGTATTTTCCGGTTATTGCTGCGCATCTTTCCGAGCGACTTTCGGGAGGATTTTGGCAACGAGATGGAAGAGGTCTTTCGGGAACAACGTGCGGAAACCGAACATGCCGCAGGGAAGATCGGATTGCTCCGCCTGTGGGGCGAGACCATCGTGGGAATGTTAAGAACGGGTCCGCGGGAACATCTTGCCATGCTGCGACAGGATGTAAACTACGCTTTTCGCATGATGCGGAAGAATCCCGGTTTCACCATCATCGCCATCCTGGCCTTGGCGCTGGGGATCGGGGCGAACACGGCGATCTACAGTGTGATTCACGGCATCCTTCTGAAACCGCTCCCTTATCCGGAGGGCGATCGACTTGTGGTTATTCGGCAGCAAGCCCTAGCGGCCGGATTGCAGGATGTTACTTTCTCCGTGCCTGAAATTGCCGACTATCGCGCCCGGAATCACACCCATAGCGGGCTAGTCGAATACCATACCATGATCTTCACATTGTTGGGACGGGGTGAAGCCCAGCGAGTCCGGACGGGGGTCGTGTCCGCAGGGTTCTTCGATTTCTTTGGGGTGCAGCCGATTCTGGGCCGAACCTTCCGGCCTTCGGATGAAGAGCCAGGCGCCCCACCGGTTCTGGTTTTGAGTTACGAGTATTGGAAGCGAAGTCAGGGTGGTGATCCGGACATCGTCGGCAAGACGTTTGAGATGAACGACATGGTCCATTCGGTGGTTGGAGTATTGCCGCCTGTTCCTCAGTACCCCAATGATAACGACGTGTATATGCCGACTTCGGCATGTCCCTTCCGCTCTTCAGCCCAAACGAAGACGAACCGTGACACGCGCCTGATGCGAGTCTTTGGAAGGCTCAAGCCCGGTGTCACGCTGGAGCAGTCGAAGGCTGATTTGAAAACTATTGCCTTACAGCTTCAGAAGGAATACCCGAAATCGTATCCTTCAGGGTCGGGCTATGGTGCCGTTTCCATTCCACTCCAGAAGGAACTGACTCATCAGGCGCGTCCCACGCTCCTCGTATTGCTGGGGGCGGCGGGGTTCGTCCTTCTGATCGCATGTGCGAATGTGGCCAACCTCATCCTTGCCCGCATGGCCCGTCGGGAGCGCGAACTCATGATTCGCTCGACGCTGGGGGCCAACATGAGCCGCCTGTTGCGCCAGTTGGTCACCGAGAGCGCGGTCCTGGGCGTGCTGGCGGGAGCCTTGGGCTTGTTATTTGCTTCCGGCAGCCTCAAGCTCCTGGTCGAGTTCGCATCCCGACTGACCCCCCGTGCCCGCGAAATCCACATCGATGGCCCCGTGTTGCTTTTCACTCTGGTGGCGGCCCTGGCAACGAGCATCATCTTCGGCTCCGTCTCATCGGTCTGTGCGGGAGAAGACTTATCGACGGGCCTGAAGGAGGGAAGCAATCAGACGACGATAGGAAAAGGACGGAAGCGAGCACGCAATGTCCTGATTGTGTCGCAGGTTGCCTTCTCGGTGATGCTGCTTATCGGGGCAGGACTGATGATCCGGAGCCTGATTAAACTCCAGCAAGTGGATCCGGGCTTTGTCGCTCAAAGGGTCTTGACCATGAGACTCCACCTGAACTGGTCAAAATACAACACGGCACAGCAATCCCGGGAGTTCGCGCAGCGGCTCCTGCAAAAGCTCCAGAACCAGCCGGGGGTGATGTCGGCGGCGATTTCATCGAGTTTTCCCCTGGACCCGGAGTCACGCATCGTGGGCCCGAACACAAGTCGATTCCAAATCGAGGGGCGTCCTACTCAGGATGGAAAACTCGATCCCCAAACGAATGTTCGATCAACCAGCCCAGACTATTTCAGGACGCTGGGAATACGCATGTTGAAGGGCAGGACATTCTCGGAGGGTGACAAGGAACAGACCGTGCAGGTCGCGGTCATCAACAACTCTTTGGCCCGCCATCAATGGAAGGACGAGGATCCCATTGGTAAGCGCGTTTCATTCGACGAGGGTAAAACCTGGATCATAGTGGTGGGGATCGCAGGAGACGTGAAGGAGTTTGGACTCGACAAGGAGGCGGGCGACGAATTGTACGTCCCGCTGGATCAATATGTCGCAGTCGGCAGCCTGGAGTTGAGGACGAGCGGAAATCCATTGAGTGTCGCGACCCAGGCCCGCCGGGCTGTGCGGGAGATTGATCCGGAGACTGCCATCAGCAATGTTGAGACCCTGGAGCAGGCCCGCAGCGATACGCTCAACTCTCCGCGTGTCATGACCAACCTGCTCGGTCTGTTTGCAGTTCTGGCACTCGCAATCGCAGCCAGCGGCATCGGGGGCATTCTGGCGCTCTCCGTCAATCAACGCGTCCATGAAATCGGGATTCGTATGGCGATGGGGGCCAAAACTTATGATGTGCTCAGGATGGTAGTGGGTCAGGGCATGATGCTGGTCCTCTTGGGGGTGGCTCTCGGTCTGGGGGGAGCGGTTGTGCTCACACGCCTCCTCGGTGCATTCCTGTTTGAAGTGACCCCGACCGATCCAGTGACCTTCCTTGGGGCCGCCCTCGTGCTGTTGCTCGCGTCGCTGGCGGCCTGTTACTTCCCGGCACGGAGGGCCACGCG
This sequence comes from Terriglobia bacterium, assembly GCA_041494885.1. Taxonomy (GTDB): domain Bacteria; phylum Acidobacteriota; class Terriglobia; order JAIQFV01; family JAIQFV01; genus JAIQFV01. Next base: position 129,634 of record JBGQBO010000004.1, on the reverse strand, counting down.
GATTGACCCCCTGGAGGCCCTTCGTTACGAATGACGAGGCGTGAGGAGAGGCTGGACTGCTGCCTCGGGGCAAGGATGCTCGAGCCGGAATCGAACGGGAAAGAGCAGAAAAGCCGAGGCAGTCCATCGAACAATTAAACAGGACATCGGTGAAAAAACATGCGAAAAACCATGTTGCTTGTTGGCTTGCTTGCCTATGGGATTTCTTTCGGAATGGCTCAGTGCGACCCGGGGACGCCTGTAGCCGCGAACGCAGAGAATTCTCCCACCCATAACACCCTTCTGGTGTCCACCGCCTGGCTCGGGGAGCACTTAAAGGATCAATCCCTGGTGCTCATTCACGTGGGGGATAAGAAGGATTACGAGGCCGGGCATATTCCAGGGGCACAGTTTCTCCCCTATATGGACATTTCAACGCCTCATGGAAAAGGACTCACGCTTGAGCTCCCTGCCGTTGACGAACTCCGGTCAACGTTGGAGAAATTGGGAATTTCGAATAACTCCCGCATTGTTGTTTATTTTGGTCGGGATTGGGTGTCGCCCACAACGAGAGTGTTTTTCACCCTCGATTTCATGGGGTTGGGTGACCAGGCGTCACTCCTTGACGGAGGACTTCCTGCCTGGCAGGCGGAAGGCCGCCCCGTTACACAGGAGATCAAAAAAGTCCAATCGGGCTCACTCACTCCGAGCGCAAGGCGAGATTTTGTGGTGGATGCTGCTTGGGTGAAGTCCCACCTGAACAATCACTCCACGGTAATCGTTGATGCGCGAGCGCCGGACTTCTATTCGGGGAAAAAATCAGGGGGAATGCCGCGATCCGGACACATTCCCGGGGCCGTGAATATCCCGTATTCCAGCCTCGTGAATGACAACAATAAGCTCAAAGATCCGGAGGCGCTGCAAAAGATTTTTAGGGCTGCAGGAGTCAAGCCGGACAGTCACCTTGTGGCCTACTGTCATATCGGACAGCAAGCGACCCTGGTGTATTTTGTCGCGAAGTACCTGGGATACCCGGTGAGCCTTTATGATGGGTCGTTCGAGGATTGGAGTGGACAGCCGGATCTACCCCTCGCAACCGGCGGGTCCACTCCTTCGGGTCCGCAATAACCCTGAACCCGTTTCCATTCAGCTGTGGATTATCGATCCGTTGACAGGCAGGTTTCTAGGCCATGAGGGACCATGGACAGGGAGCCGAGACGGATCTCGCTGGCTTCGAAAATGACATTGCCGGCTTACTCAAACCCTCCACCCATTCCAAATCCCTGACCGACTGACTTCTTAGTTCCCCCCCCAGCCCAACTCATTGGCGGCAGCCTGAAAAACCGCTCGCAGACGCTCATCGTTTAGATTCCTGAGGCGAAACTCCAGTGGGCCCTCTCCCCGACATGGGGCAGTTCTTCCCCGTGCGATTCCCGCCCAACATGATTGGCCGTAGCAGCCATTCCTCGATTGGAACCAGCCAGTGGATTAAACAGCCTTCGTCGGCGAGGTGAATTCCCGATTTCAGGTTAGAATAGAGATCGATGATTTTCCAAACCGCCGAATTCCGATCCAATCGCCTGTGCCAGACCCGGGAATTCTTCGCATCCGGCCCGAGTGAGATCGCCGGATGTTGAGTGCGTTGTTTATCCATTGGTATCGAGGAGGCTTGTGATGAATCAATCGACTTCGCGACTTCTCCTGATTAGCAACTCCACACTTTTTGGCAGTGGATATCTCGACCATGCTGAAATGGAAATTTGTGATTTCCTGAGAGGTGTGAAGAACGTGTTATTTATCCCATTCGCGTTGAAGGACTGGGAGGTTTACACGCAAAAAGTACGACAGAGATTTGAGTCCATGGGATACACCCTCAGTTCCGTTCACGAATCGGCGAATGCTCGATCTGCCATCGAAAATGCGGAGGCGGTGTTTATCGGAGGTGGAAATACCTTTCGACTCCTCGCAGCGCTGTACGCTGGCGATGTCTTGGGGAGCATTCGACGAAGAGTCGAAGGGGGGATGCCCTACCTTGGAGCCAGTGCGGGGTCGAACGTGGCATGCCCAACCATTCGGACCACTAATGATATGCCCATCGTGGAACCCCCTTCCTTCAAAGCGTTGGGTTTAGTCAATTTCCAGATTAATCCCCACTTCCTGGATCCGGATCCAAATTCCCGCCATATGGGCGAGACGCGGGAAGAGAGGATCATTCAGTTTCTGGAAGAAAACGAAACTCCGGTCGTGGGGTTGCGCGAAGGAGCCCTGGTGCGCGTTGAGCATGGCAAAGTCCAATTGAAGGGTTCTTCGGGGGCGCGCCTCTTCAGGCGCGGACATGATCCGGTCGAGGTGAACCCGGTTGCTGATCTCGAGGGCATTTTATCCTAAGAGGAGGGGGGTCCATCTCGAAGAGCTTCTTCGGGGACCGGGCTTCGCATCACTTACACTCCTGAAGAGGGAACTACACGCATCACGACCAGGGTCATATCATCATGCTGCTGAGCACCGGCGGCAAATTTCTCCGCATTACAAATGATCCGATCAACGATCTCCTTGGCCTGCAGCGCATCACAACTCAGCACCGTCTCCACGAGCGCCTCCTCGCCCCACTCGGCTTCTTCCGGATTCATGCTCTCCGTGATGCCGTCGGTAAAGGTGACAAGCAGATCACCCGGCTCGAGGGTCAAGGCCGCCTGCTGAAAAGAAAACTGTCCCAACAACCCGATGACGGGGCCACCCACCTCGAGGCGCTCGATCTGAGGTCCGCCCTGGGCTTTCCGGAACAGCATGGGCGGATTGTGTCCTGCGTTGACGTAGCAGAATCGTCTCGTCGCAGGATCATACTCTGCGAGGAAAAATGTCACATATCGACTGGAAGAGGAGGACTGATAGATCAGCTTGTTGATGCGGGTGACAATACCAGCCAGATCTTCGGGCGTCGTCATCGCCTGGCTCCGCAGGCAGGCCTGCAGGTTTGCCATTACCAGCGCCGCTGAAATGCCTTTCCCAGAGACGTCACCGATGGCGAGGGCCAGCCTCCCACCGGGTAGGTCAATGAAGTCATAGTAGTCCCCACCCACGCCCAGGGCAGGCCGGCAAATTCCCGCGTAGTCGAGTCCCTGAATAGGGGGAAGCTCCTGGGGTAGCAAGCGCTCCTGCACTTCGCGGGCAATCTCCAGTTCGCGGTTTAATCTTTCGCGCTGGGCGACCTCGTCGGCAATGGCGGCGGTCAAGCGCGCATTTTCCAGCGCCAGCGCCGTTTGCGAAGCGACCGAATTGAGCAACCGCAGGTCGCTGCCCGAATAAGCCTCTTCGGACTTCTTCTGGCTCAGGCTGATAAAGCCCAGCAGTCGATCCTTGACGACGAGTGGCAGTAACAACTCGGCCTGGAGTTGTTCAAGACTCTGGCGCTCTTCCGCGCTCACCTCGGGGGAAGTCCGGATCCAGCTTTGCGGATCGCTTGGATAAACGCGCGCCGGAGCTTTGCCTTGCCGCAAATGCTGGACGGTCCCTCCCTCCGGAAAAGCCACCTCAAGGGCGCCTTCGTAACCAAGGGCATAGGCCGGTCGGTAGCTACCAAGGCCCTCGAGCATTACGGCAATTCGCGGGACGTGAAGGGATGTGGCGATCCTGCTTGCCACGGTCTCCATCAAAGGACGCATCTCCACCATGGTTCGCACCTTTTCACTCAAGTCGGCGAGAAGAAGTTCCGCGTTAAATGCTTCTCGGAAGAACCGGCGATCAATCCATGCGGCAACGCGCCGCATGACGCTCCGGAGGCTTAAAATGGTGACCACTCCAAAGGCTATGAGCGCAAAGGTTTGCGGTAAGCGAGTGCGGTGAGAGGCGACCACATAAGAAATGCTCACGACCAGCCCTGCCGTGAGTGCCCCTTGAAGAATTGTTACCCCGCCGCGCGCAAAGGCGTATTGCACGCCCTGGCGAATGACGACCCGCACATCCATGGCCTTATGGATCACAATAAGGTAAGCCAGAGTCAGTGGAAATAACAAAGTCAGCAGCAGGCAGGGAAGTTCTACCCATGCGGGAAAGTCATCGAGGTTCCTGCCGGTTCTGCTGCCGATGATGACCAGCGATATCGTCGGCACGAGCGCGAGAAAGGTCCCCACGTACAAGAGTCTCAGGCGCCGTTTGGCGTCCGGCGTGGGTTCCAAAAAATACTTGATGATGATTGCTGCGAAGAAAAGGACGATGGAGGTGAGAGGGAGGACGACGAAAAACCTGCCCAGCGTCTGATAGTAATGCAAGAAACGCTCCGCAAAGGAATTATCCTGAAGGAGCCCCTCGGTGAGGACCACCTGCATCACGGCGGAGACACCCAGCGAGACGATCAGCAGCCACTTGATCCAGGGAACGCGACGTTCGAAAACAAGACGCGATGGAAAGTACAGCCCCAACAGAAAGAGCCAGATAAACCAACTCGCTGTAAACCAGAGGTGATACGCCAATGCCAGATTGCTGACCGCGGTGCCCTCCTGATTCTCCAACCCCAGTGAAAACATTTGACTGAATCCCAGAAGGAGAGCCAACAGGAGCCAGGCCAGTGGATCCCGCGGCCGAGCTACGGTCACCCAGAACCCGAGTGCTACACAGAAGAGGGGCAGCCCCATATGGAGCGTGACGATGAAGAACCACTGGTCAGACGCCACTGCCGTTCTACGGACAAGAGGTACACGCACTGTTTGTTCGGAAGGCTCCCCGCTCTTGTGGCGCACCGTCAAATCGAAAAAATCCCCGGGCCGCGCATGTTCAACAACCCGCACCAGTTCGGCTAACCCCCGATAGGGCTGCCCGTTGACGGCGAGAATCGTATCGCCGGGGCGGACTCCGGCCTCTTCCGTCTCTTTGCTCAGCGATTGAATGATCGGACTGCCCAGGTTGACCACGCCCGGATTACTGACCGCCCCGGTGCGTTCCATGATGTACTCGAACACAAAATTTACATGGCGAACCTGGTATGCCACGGTAATGAGAAATACCAGGCCGAGAATCCCATATTGCAGGATTGAACTCCTCGCAGGTGTTGAATACTGTGGCATCGCAGGTCTCTGCATGACGGGTTATCAGCTGCTCCTTATTGTGAGGGCTTGGGTGAGATGACGGCTTGGCCTAGCGCCATGGGACTACTCACACACCCACGGCGGACCCGTAAATTCTCGTGGGTCCACTCATGGATGATCTCGGCAACGGCATGGGTTTGAGTCTCCTTCCACATCAGAGGAGTGCTGAACAGGGCGCTTCCATTCTCGTCGCCAAAGAGGATACCTAACCGGGGACGGTGGAGCAAGTATGGATCGAGGTTACATACCGGCGAACTTGCAAAAACGCACCGAGGGTGTGTCCAAGAGAGGAGTTTTTCCCCGATTTCAAGGTGAATTTAAGCCAGGGAATCCCTTTTTGAATCGATGATGCATTCTATCTCTTTTCTTTGCTGCGGATTATCAACTTTGTTGGATTTGGAGATCTCATTGCATAAGTTCAACGCATAGGGCGTTATTGCAGGGACACGCAAAGGCCGTTGGCCGCGGAAGGGGAGTCATCCTGGATAGAAATCAGGAGGTCGACTTCACATGCGGTGGGCTTGTGCAAAAACGGAATGGGAAAACGCACGATTACGTGAGTCATGACGGTAATCGCCAGGGCCAACGGCTTGGGGCGTTGACGAATGTGATGTCAAAAGAGGTGCACTCGCACGTTCGCACATCCTCGAGGGAGCGTTCATGGGTGCGCAAGATTGAGTTGTTTTGAGCAGGCCATCCCCCATGTGAGGAGAAGAGCAGTTGAATGGTGAAGGGAAAGGCAGAAGGGTTTTCGGAAGCACGTCCTCTTTCGGGGACGTAAAACTTAAGGAGTACTCAATAGAGAAAGGAGCACGACTCATGGCAAGAGAAAAGAGAATAAGTTCATTGTTAGCCCTGGTGTTTGGAATGATGTTGGTTTTCAGTTTGGTGGTTGGGGCCACCGCAGCTCCAGTGCCGGCCTCCCAAATGTATCAGGTGAGTACCGGTAACGATAGCCAGCAGACATGGACCGGGACCATTAAGAAAGACGACTCAGGAAAGTTGGTCTTGGTCACCGGTGATGGAAAGATGTTCAGGCTGACTCCGGAAGACCAGGCCGTCAGTCTGGTGGACAAATCAGTTAAAATCACAGGCACATTGAAAGGCGATGTCATCACGGTGACTTCTATCGAGCCGATGGATTAAGCTGCTGCTTTCCGATGAGTGTTGCTCGAGGCGGGGCAATTCTTGGACGCCACGATCGAATCAACCGGAAGTTTTTCCTTGGGCTAGAAACATGGATCATCCTTATAAGGGAGGTGTTCATTCCACAAAGCGCGTTAGATGATTGTCTAGTTGTTCTGTCCGCGAGTTTTTCCTAAAATAGATTTTTCTCGCGAGGCAGAGGAAGGGCGGCAGGTGGCGCTACCCCCGCCTGCCGCCGCCAAAATCAAACGATCGGGGGATTGAGTTTCCCCCAGCCCTCTGATGGGGATCTGCTCAACAGGGTATGCCCTTCCGCTCCTCAAAAAAACAACCGTAGAATCCAAACCGGAACACTCACTGCACACAAGGTTGTGCAGGATGGGGCATCTCCACGTCACTGCTCTTGTGATGAGGGGGCAGCGCTTGATCAATGCTTTATGTTGAGATTCACAAGGAAGGTGCGGACGAACCCCAAGCTACCCTGCCGCACTGACGCAGACGTCCCCTAACTCTGTGCTGATGAAAGCTTCGATGAGCCGGGCACATTGCTGCACAGCGCTTTCCGTTTCTGGGGAAAGGTGCTCGCTGAACCCGACGTTGACCGTCAGCCTTATTGCTCCCCCGTGCAAAGTAGAGCGCAGGGAACTCCCTCTGGTCGCTCTCGAAAATCTAGTAAGGGGTCCTCATGATCGAGGAAGGGTTCCCGTGGGTGCCGCGCGGAGATATTGTGCGGGCCAAGGCAGCGGATGGCCAAGCTCACGTGCCGCAGCCAGTGGCCAGTAGGGGTTGCGCAACATCTCCCTCGCCAGCAGCACAATATCCGCTTGCCCGCTCCGGATGATGTGATCCGCTTGGGCCGGTGCGGTTATCATGCCGACCGCTCCCGTTAGAATTTCCGTTTCCTTACGGATGCGTTCGGCAAACGGGACCTGATAGCCGGGACCCAACGGGATTTGAGCAGTGGGCGAGCTGCCTCCCGAAGAGCAATCCACCAGGTCGACGGACGCGTTCTTGAGACGTCGAACCAGTTCAACCGATTGTTCAAGGTCCCATCCACCTTCAACCCAATCTGTTGCTGAGATCCGGACAAACAGAGGGAGACTCTGAGGCCAGGCTCTTCGCACCGCTGCGACAACTTCAAGGACCAAACGAATACGGTTTTCAAAGGACCCGCCATAACGGTCGCTTCTCTGGTTACTGAGAGGTGAAAGGAACTGGTGAAGAAGGTAGCCGTGGGCAGCGTGAATCTCTACTACTCGAAATCCTGCTTTCAATGCACGACCTGCTGTGGTGGAGAAGTCCTCAACCGTCTGGTGAATGCCCTCCTCGGAAAGTGCCTCCGGGACAGCGTAGCCGCGCGCAAAGGGTAATGGGCTCGGCGCGAGGACTCGCCAGCCTCCTTCGGTTTCGAGGATTGCGCTGTGGCCTTCCCACGGTCTCAGCGTACTTGCCTTACGACCCGCATGAGCCAGTTGGATTCCCGCGACACTCCCTTGCAAGTGAATGAACTCAACGATGCGGGCGAGTGGTGCGATATGATCGTCGCTCCAGATCCCCAGGTCTTGTGGGCTGATCCTTCCTTCGGGTGAGATGGCAGCGGCCTCGGTCATTACCAGGCCCGCTCCCCCAACCGCCCGGCCCCCGAGATGAACAAAATGCCAATCCGTTGCGAATCCATTGGGGCTGGAGTATTGGCACATTGATGACACCGCGATGCGGTTGGGAAGCGTCACGTCGCGCAGGCTGAGGGGGTCAAAAAGATGAGGCATTCCAAGCCTTCCTTGTCTGGGTGGAATTGATCCAGAGGCTCTGCGCCGGGTTACCCCGCGAACCTCAAATCATTGCTGGGTCCCCTGGAACGTCTCCCGTGCAACCGTTTGGGGCTTGATGTCTTGCCATCGCCATTGGCGTAAGAAGAAGAGCTGTATCGGGCCCTGCCGTCAGGGCTCAAAGTAAATATGACCATGGGATCATGTCACTCCTGCCACGGGGCATTTCTCATTTTTCAACAGGAAGGCCTCGCTTCATCCAATCCTCACCAAAGTTATTCACAAGATACAAAACCCGGACCTTTGTAAATTTCATCTGCTGGAGGACCCTGAATGCGGGCCGGATGTTGGGACAGTCCTTCCAGGGGCAACACCCACAGTAAAGAAATACTTCCTTGTTTCGCGGAAGATCGCGAGCCAGCTTGCTTAATTCCTCGCGGCCCGAAGGTGTGGACGTTTGCCCAACATACCTCGACCCTGGAATATGGCCATTTCTAAATAATACAGGCACTCCAATGTGCAGCACGAGCGGTTTATCGCGGCTCATGATCAGCTTTGCCATCTCCTCGGGTGCGATGAGTTGGTTGGTGGACCATGGATCCCCGGAAGCATCCTGCGCGCTGGGAGTTTTAAGTCCGGACCTTGGCCCGATCGGCTGTGGCGCCCCTGCTGTGCTCATCGTGTATCCCGTCAAAAGGGCCAGTGCCGTTACAGCGATCAAGCCCAATATTCGGCTCAAACAAAATGCTCTGAATTGGCTCAACACAAACACAATGTGGGCTCCTTCCTAGCCTTGCTGAAGCCGGCTTGGAACTTTACAGCCGATTCATCGCAAGGGGTCAATGGAGAGGATACCATTTATCGCTGTTAGCGCACACAGCCGATGGCCCCTTTTCGCACAGGCTTTGACGGCGACGCCCAAACCTTGAGGCGGCGGGCAAGGCTTGGGGGGGCGACCACAAAAGATTGGAGCCCCGCTTTCGGGGCGTCGGATCCTTAGCCCACGGCGCCAGCCGTGGGAAAGCGGCTCTCATAAAGGATCGAGCCCCAGCGGGGTGAAAGAATGAAAGTTTGGAGCGGATCGATAAAGCAGGTCGAAAGGCTCGAATTCTCGTGTGGCGCAGGATGTAGAGGGGCACAAGGTTGGATGAAAGCACGAGGGGCAGTCAAGATGAAGTCTCATCGTCTCGGCGTATCCAGGCATCTAATTCATCGAGGTCCACGAACTTGACTGCACTCTCACCGCGGCGTAAGCTCTGCCTCTTTAAAGCTAGTGTTGTAAGAGTGGATTGACGCTCCTCCGTGAAAATATTCATGAATACAGATTTGATCGAATACGGTGCAGCAGTGAAAAGCTCATTTGTTCCGAGACATTCCGCGCCTCTGGGCCTCCGCGGTGGGCCCAAAGCAATAGGATAAGAGGGCCCGGTGGGACGCAGTTATGACGATGTGCTTTGAGCCGAATCCGCCCTCCCGCGGGACACTAGGCGAGGCTGCCATGGTCAATCAATTATCCTAGTCTGGAGGTATTCGATGACTGGAGTTTCTCATCACCCCTCGGGTCGTCCCGTCCCGGGTGAGTATGCACCCTATGCGCAGGCCGACATCGACCTAGTTGAAGGATCGGATGCCGTGATCGTGTTGGAGCGTATCGCCGACCAAACGCTCACGTTTTTGCACTCTCTTCCCGAAGACAGGTTAGCGGGTCTACGGTATGCCCCCACCAAATGGACAGTGAAAGATGTTGTTGGGCATGTGGTCGACGACGAGCGCGTCTTTGCCTATCGGGCCTTTTGTCTCGCACGCGGCGAAACGCTGCCCCTGCCGGGATTCGACGAAAACGTCTACGCGGCTAATGGAGATGCCGAGGACCGTTCGTGGGGAGAGCTTTTATCCGACTACCATGCTGTACGGGCGGCTTCTCTGGCGCTCTTCCGTGGGCTCTCACCAGCCCGCTGGATGCGCGCGGGTGAAGTGAACGGGTATCGAGCAACGCCCCGGGGGTTGGCCTTTCATATGGCCGGTCACGAGTTGCACCATATGCGATTGCTGCATGAGCGTTATCTCCCACTTCTCACCTGACAAGATCAGGGCCGCCGCCTAACAAGCGGCTGGAGCTGAGAGAAGTACCAAGTTCGATTCTCATGCCGACGGGCCAGGCGTTGGCCGGGCGATCAATACATAGCACCGGAGACAAATCATGAGCACTGGGCTCAATCTGCTCAATCAATGCCGAAAACCGACAGGATGGCCCGGGAGATTCGTTTTGTGGACCATGAACATTCGGCATTCCAAAGTGACCGACTGGGGATTACAGCATATCTCGATAGAGAAGCGCGACACGATCCTCGACGTGGGCTGCGGGGGAGGGAGGACCGTTCGCAAGCTGGCCGCCATCGCTGCGGAGGGCAAGGTTTATGGAATCGATCATTCTGAAGAGAGTGTCGCCGCAGCCCATAAAACAAACGAGCAATGGATAGAGACGGGCCACGTCGAAATCCGACAAGGTTCTGTGTCTCACTTGCCGTACTCCGACGACATGTTCGATCTCGTCACGGCGGTGGAAACACACTTTTGGTGGCCTGACTTGCCCGCGGACATGCGAGAGGTCATGCGCGTTTTGAAACCCGGTGGCAAGCTCATCATCATCGCAGAAGTCTACAAAGGGGAGAAAGACGACAACCGTATTCAAAGGTATGCAGAAAAGATTGTAGAATTCACGAATATGGCGCTGCTGAGTGTTAAGGAGCATAGGGAACTCTTCTCAAAAGCTGGTTATTCGGAAGTTCAGATTATTGAGGAATATGAAAAGGGTTGGATCTGTGGCATCGGCAGAAAGCCCTCGTAGTTTGTTGACGGGTAAGAAAGCATTGGCAAGACCATAAACGAGACCTTGAGTAGGTGCGCATAACACCGGGGTGCAGGCGACTCCGACCCGTTTCGCGGAGTGCCTGGACCCCACCGTTTCATTTGGCACCCGCAGTGTCAGCATCAAGCCAGACTCGGAAAGGAGCCAGCCTATGCCGCGTCGAACCGATGGCGTCGATCTCGCCCAGGCAGCCAAGCGCACCTTTGCGACGAACAATCGCGTCGACATCTTCCTCGTCGAGAACCTGAGCGATGAGTTGTGGTCAGCGAAGGTGCCTGGGGCGGCGAAAACCATCGGCGCGCTCGTCGTCCACCTCCACAACGTTCGATGTATGTGGGTCAAGATGCTCGGCCGCAAGCTAGGTGTCCAGCCGCCTCGTAGTCTCGATCGGCGGCGAGCGACTCGTCCCGAAGCGATTGCCGCGCTTCGCGAAAGCCATGCCGCGCTTGCCCGCATCCTGGAGCTCGGTTTAGCAGCAGGCGGCAAAGTGGCCGGTTTTCCCCCTGACGTCATGCATTTCCTCGGCTACTTCCTCGCGCACGACGCTCACCATCGCGGTCAAATCTGCCTGCTGGCCCGCGAGCTCGGCCATGCCTTGCCTAAAGAAGTCGTCTTTGGCTTGTGGCATTGGTCCTCGAGAGCCAAGGAGGCGTCCTCGTGACGCTGCTACCTAACACGCGGTGGGAGCCGACCGCGATTCGAGCTCTCGCCACCGCTCAATCGCACCGCTAGGCGGACGATTCAGAAGTCGTCTGCCTACTTCACTGGACGTCGAGTCACGAGAACACGTCGACCAAGTTGAGAGGAACCTTTCCAAAAGAGGATACAATAGGACTTGTCGAATGAGCCTCAACCTCTCCATGGTACAGTTTGACGACTCGAGAGGCACCTTTGTTTGCACCGAGCTACGTGCGTAGGAGACTGCGCACGTCGAGGGAACCAGCCAGTAAGGGAGAGCTCAACCCATGGACATTCTCGATGCCATTGGAAACACATCGATGGTTCGACTTCGCAAGGTCGTTCCACCCAATTGTGGGGACATCTTCGTGAAGCTCGAGTGGGAGAACCCCACCGGCAGCGTCAAGGACCGGATGGCACAGGCCGTGATTTCGCGGGCGGAGAAGGACGGTCGACTGAAGCCCGGAGACACCGTCGTCGAGTACACGGGTGGCAGCACTGGGACATCGCTTGCATTGGTCTGCGCCGCCAAAGGCTACCATATCCAGATCGTCAGCTCCGATGCGTTCAGCCAGGAGAAGCTGGATCACATGGCGGCGCTGGGTGCTGAGCTCACGCTCGTCCCGAGCGAGGGAGGTCTCACCACCAAGAAGCTGATCCTGGACATGATCGAGGCCGCCCGTGTGTTGAGCCAAGCGCCCCACACCTACTGGAGCGACCAGCTCAACAACCATGACAGCATCGCGGGCTACTACTCGCTGGGCGAGGAGATCTGGAGTCAAACGAAGGGGGAGATCAACGCTTTCGTTCATTGCGTGGGTACGGCGGCTTCTTCCCGTGGGGTCGCCACTGTGCTGAAGCGGTACAAACCGAGCATCAAGATCGTCGCCGTCGAACCTGCAGAATCCTCCGTGTTGCTGGGAGGGAAGGCAGGCCCTCACAAGATCGAAGGAGTTGGGGTTGGCTTCACTCCTCCACTCTGGGAGCCGACTCTCGTGGACGAAATCCTGCCGGTCAAAACAGACGACGCAAAGGACATGGCGAGGCGCATCGCGCGGGAAGAGGCCCTGTTCGCGGGGACGTCTTCCGGAGCGAACGTCGCCGCCGCGATTCGGGTCGCAGAGCGGCTCGGGCCAGAGGCCAAGGTGGTCACGCTCATGGCCGACTCTGGCCTTAAGTACCTGAGCACCGATGTGTACCGGAGAAGATAAGACACGGTCTCGATCACGGCGGGGTTGAACGGATAAGACCAGGCTGCCTGCACCGAAAGATGACGGTAAGAGCTGTTCCCGCTCTTGGTGACGGCGCGTGATGTGCAGTGTCCCTCTCGTGGGCTTGTTCATTCGTGATGGTTCCAGACAACTGGGCAACCTGCCTGACAGTTCGTAGAAGCTGACAACCAATCCGGGCACGATCGTTGCTCCCGAGCGTTGAGTTGCGCCGGGTGCGCCAGGTGGGTCGGATCCGGGCCGCATGGGGGTTTCAAGGTCAGCAACTATCGCGCCCTATCGGCCTGAAGCCGGCCGATTTCGGTTGCAGCTCAACTCCACTGCGTTTGGCGGACAACACGATGGGTCCAGTTGAGACGAGGCAGAAGGCGAGAATCAGATGACTGTCAAGGATCTGGAAGTTCTTTGCGACTATGGCTACTGGGCCAACAAGAAACTCTTCGATGTGATTTCGCAGCTTACGCCGGAACAATTCACGCGGGCTGTCGCGGGAGGCCATGGATCCATCAGGAACACGATGGTTCATGTCCTGAGTGCTGAGGCCGGCTGGCTCGATTGTTGCGGCGGACCGAAGCGTGGCCCGCACCTCAATCCTGACGATTTCCCAACGCTCGATTCTCTCATGCTGGCCTGGAGCAAAGTCGAGGCACATATGCGCGAGTTCTTGGCCAAGCTGAAGAATGACGACCTGGCTCGTAATGTGGAATTCGTGAATCCTCGGGGCGAAAGACGCTCCATGGCGTCAGGTGAGCTGATGCAGCACGCAGCCAATCATGGGGTTCATCATCGGGGGCAGGTTGCGCTGCTGCTGAGATTGCTGGGCCTCGCTCCGGGCAATCTCGACATCCTTTTCTATTATGTTGCCAAGCGCAGTGCCCTCGCGGAGTGAGCCGGACCGCCCATGCCGCCCAACAATCCGTTGATGCTGACGGGCGCAGTCGCCGCTGATGCCGAGCGTTAGGTGGCGTAAGATAGTGGGGGCGGAAGGGTAAGATTCGTCCTCCTTAGTTAATGAATTCCGAGGTAATCGTGCATGGTAATGAGTCCCCCTGAGAATACCCAGCGCTTGATGCCACGCTTGGCGTACCTGGATGCACCCGCTGCGATTGAGTTCCTCTGCCGAGCTTTTGGGTTTGAGGAAACTGGACGCTTCGCTCCCGGCGGCAAGGTCGTTTACTCTGAAATTGCGTTGAATGGGGAAACCCTGTTCGCCATCGGGTCTTCCCATGAGGGCGTGCAAAGCCCACGGGAGCTGGGCGGCCTCTCGATTGAGCTATTCTGTTATGTAGACGACGTCGACGGCCACTACGCACAAGCCAAGGCCGCAGGCGCGACGATACTCAATCCTCCTGAAGACAAGTTTTGGGGCGATCGCTCCTATGCGGCTATGGACTGTGAGGGTTATCACTGGATATTCCGCAGGATCGTCAAGAATGTGCGTCTTACTGACTCGAAACCCAAGTAGAGCGGCCGCTCCACCGTGGGCTGTCAGTCTGCCTGGGGGGTGCGTTTTTGCGGGAGGAGGTGTTGAATGCGCAAGGTAACTTTTGGGGTCGCCAATAGTCTCGACCACTTCATTGCTCGGGCCGACGATGCGGTCGACTGGCTCAAGTGGACATCAGAAGTCAGTGCCATCACGGCCAGATTCTGGAAGACGATTGACACAGTTATCATGGGCCGCAAAACTTATGATGTCGCCAGAAAGAGTGGCACATCCTCTTACCCCGGCGTAGAGAATATTGTCTTCTCGCGTACACTAAAGGTGAGTCCCAACCCGAAGCTTGTTCTGGTGTCGGACGATGCCGTGGAGTACGTCCGCAGGCTCAAGGCCGGAAACGGCAAGGGCGTCTGCGTCATGGGAGGTGGGGTCCTGGCCAACTCTCTGCTCGAAGCCGGCCTTATCGATGAGATTGGCCTCAACATTCATCCCGTGCTTCTCGGATCGGGCATTCCTATGTTCGGACCCATGCGGCGACAGGTCGACTTGCAGCTGAAAAACAGCAAGGTGCTCAAGAACGGCTGCGTCTACCTGCTTTATCGGGTCAAACGAAAAGGCGAACGCCCGAAGGTGGCGTCAAGGCGACACGCCCGGAGTTCATCGACGAAAAAGGTCGGCGCCTGATGGCCGTGGCAATGACCCGCTGAAGAAGGAAGTGGCCACAGAAGGTGCGCAACTATCTGACGAATGGACCGGCATAGGTTTTGTTGCTCGGGCGCTATCCTTTGCCCGTTCGCAGGTGATGCGCCAGACGTTAGGCCTTCACACAACCGCCCGAAATGAGGTGACCGATGCTTGAGCGAATCCGTGATGGGCGTACGGACCTGGTGTTCGAATATCTGGCAGAAGGTCATGCCGCGACTTCCACGGACAGGGAGGGCGTGTCGCTCATTAAATGGTGTGCCTACTACGCCGATGTGAGTGCCATACGATTCCTGCTCGCCAACGGCGAATCGCTGGAATCGCTCGGCGATGACCTGGGCCTTAGCGGCGCGGCGTTTCATGGCCATTGGCGAGTCTGCCAATTCCTCATTGAAAAGGGCGCTGATGTGAATCGAGCTGCGCCGGATAGAGGCGAAACACCGCTGCACGTGGCCATATGCACAGCCGATCGCTCGGCTCATGACCTCGTCGTCAAAGTTTTACTCGCTCATGGCGCGGAGCCGAATCGTGTGACAGCGGCGTCCGCTGAAACGGGGTGCTTCATGCGGGACTGCAGAACGAGAGCGGAGACTCCACTTCATCGAGCCGCGGCTTTCGGCAACGAAGAAACCATTCAACTTCTTCTTGACGCGGGTGCAGCCATCGACGCCAAGGATATGAATGGAGATTCTCCGCTAACTTGGGCGAGCTGGCATCTTCGCCCGGATTCCATTCTCAGGAAACTGTGTTACGGCAGCTTTTCCATCCGCCCGGAAAGGCGGTCCATGAAGGCCAACCTGCTTGGGCAACCGCGTTTCTGAGAACATGAGAGGTCTCAACACACAGTTGTCGTGGAGGGGTTTGCGCCGGAAACCTGGACGCTGGACGTTACGTCCACTGGAGCGAGGTATAGGAATGGTTGAGCGTTTGGTAAAACCCCTCTGGCGATGCCCAAAATGCGGCCACCGGTTTGTCACAAGAAATCTCTGGCATTCCTGCGGACGATATTCGCTGGCCGATCACTTCAAGGGGAAACCCAAGATAGTCCGGCAAACATTCGACCGCTTCGTAAAGTTGACCAAGGCCTGTGGACCCGTCACAGTTTATGCCCAGAAGACCCGAATCGTTCTTCAGGGACGTGTCCGGTTCGCTGGGTCGATGGTTCGGCATAAAGGCTTGAATGCAAGCCTGTGGCTCAAAAGACGCGCACACCATCCCTGCCTCAGCCGAGTTGAATCTTTCGGGCCGCTCGGCTACGGCCACCACCTCCGGTTGCGACAACCAGCCGACATTGATAAGGCCATAGGGAAGCTCATGCAGGAAGCCTATGCGGTGGGTCAGCAAAATCCCTCCCTTCCGAGAGCTTGAGGTGTCTAACCTGGGCGTGCTGCGTCAGCGAGCTTTGGCGAGGATGAAATCCAAGAATTGGGAATGGTAGCCTCGTATCTGCCCAGAAGGTTGTTCGTGGGATGATTGGCGCCGACATACGCTGCAAGGAATAGCCGTACAGCGGGCGTATCGCCGGGCTTTGTTGGGAGAACCCTTGCATGAAAACAATAGGAATTATTGGGGGGATTGGCCCTGAGTCAACTATTGAGTATTACCGGTCCATCATGACCTCATATCGCAAAGAGAAACCAGATGGCACTTACCCTCCCATACTTATTAACAGCATTGACTTAAAAAAGATGCTGGATTTGATTGAGGGAAATGAACTAGCCGAGGTAACAGAATATCTTCTTGGTGAAATAAACAAACTGGCACAAGCGGGAGCAGATTTCGGTTTATTGGCTGCAAACACTCCCCATATTGTCTTTGACGATCTTCAACAACAATCTCCTGTCCCGCTGATTAGTATTGTGGAAGCCGCCTGCGATGCCACTCAGGCCTTGGGGTTGAAAAAAGTGGGGCTCTTCGGCACACGCATTACCATGCAAGGCCGATTCTATCCGGATGTCTTCTCGAGACAGGGGATCGACCTGGTCGTACCCGCTTTGAATGAGCAAGACTATATTCACGAAAAGTATATGGGTGAATTGGTGAAGGGCGTTTTCCTTCCTGAAACAAGGGAACAGCTATTGACCGTCATCCTTCGGTTGGAGAAGAACGACGGGATACAAGGATTGATCCTGGGCGGAACGGAATTGCCTTTGATCTTGCGGGATGTCAAGGATCGAGGTATTCCGTTCCTGGATACAACCAGGATTCATGCTGAACGTGCTGTTGCCGAAATGCTCAAGTAGGCCGGGGAGGTTTGGCGCAGCGTCTACCTTGTCCGCTGCAAAGCAGGATAAATGTTAGAACCGAAGATCCACCGGGCATTTCTTCAAGAACCACGAAGAATCGGATATCGAGATTTAATGACACAGTATCAACCGAACCGCACATCCGGAAACGCATCGCCCTCATTCTGGAAGGAGGCGTCTAACGAATATGGACCCTAACGGGAAACTTGAGCTGTTACGCCACACGGTCGCGACCTTGGCTTATCGCGGAGAGAAAACCCTGCGCGATGCCCCCGTGACTTTCTCCACCCTGCGGATCGGCGACACAACGCGGACGCCCGCAGAAATCCTCGCCCACATTGGCGATCTACTGGATTGGGCTCTGTCGCTTGCCAAGGGGGAGCATCACTGGCATGACTCATCCCCCAGAGCGTGGGACGATGAAATAGCACGCTTTTTCGCCGGGCTGAAGCAGTTCGACGGTTATCTCGCTTCGGGCGCGCCGCTCCACTGTGCCGCTGAAAGACTCTTTCAGGCTCCGGTCGCGGACGCCCTCACACACATCGGCCAGATCGCCTTGCTGCGTCGACTCGCGGGAGCTCCAGTTCGGGGGGAGAATTACTTCAAAGCGGACATTGTTCAAGGTCGGGTTGGAGCGGAACAATCTGACAAGCGGCTGGAGTTTGACTAAGAACAAGACCGTTGAAGTTGTTTCAACTCCATACAAGATTGGGTGCAGGCGCTCAGGCGGGTCATTCCACGGAGGAGATTCCAGGGGCTAATTAGTCCTTTTAGTCTTTGTGCTTGTGATAGTCTGCAGCGGGTTCAGCGTTTTTGTTTGACTGGATGAGGCAGTAGAATGCAGCGCGTATTCCCCACATTGCGCATTACCGATTACGAAAAGAGTAAGTCGTTCTACGTCGAGGGACTCGGCTTCGACATTGATTGGGAACACCGCTTCGAGCCGGATTTGCCCGGATTCATGTAGATCACTCGAGGCGGGCTCTCCCTCTTCCTTTCACAACACGTCGGAGACTGCGCGGTTGGTGGCGCGGCCTATTTGTTTGTTTTAAATGTCGACGAATGGCATCGAGGATTCGTTCAGCGCGGGATCCATCCCCAGATTCCTCCTCAGGACACCTCCTATGGGGTGCGTGAGATGTGTGTCATAGATCCGGACGGAAACAGGCTCCGCTTCGGGACCGACCTGAAATCGTAGGCGTGCGTAGAGTTGGTCTGAGCCAAGCCGAACGGTCAAATGCGATCCTCAATCAACTTTCTTGCACGCAAGTCGTTCTCTCCCTAAAATGCACGTGTGAATTCAGCCGACACGACCCAATCAGCCATCTCCATCCGCGGGATAACCAAACGCTATGGAAACCTCACCGCGGTCAGCAACCTCCATCTTGAAGTCAATCGAGGGGAGATACTCGGGTTCCTCGGCCTGAATGGCGCCGGGAAGACAACCACCATTCGCATTCTGCTCGACCTGCTCCGGCCTACAAGCGGCAGCGCCTTCGTCTTCGACCGCCATTGCCAGAACGACGGCCTCAACGCGCGATCGCTCATTGGATATCTTCCGGGGGAACTAGGAGTTTATTCCCACTTGACGGGACGCGAAGTGCTGGATTTTCTCGCGGGACTCAGCCGGCACCCCGTGGACCTTAAGTACCGGGGCGAGCTTCAAGAGCGGTTAGAGCTTCCAAGTCGCGATTTGCACCGCAAGTTGCGTGAGTACAGCACCGGCATGAAACGCAAGCTTGGACTCATCCAGGCACTTCAAGGCGATCCCCCGCTGCTGATCCTCGATGAGCCGACCGAAGGACTCGATCCGTTGATGCAGGAATCGTTCTATGCAATGCTCGCCGACGTGCGGAAGCGCGGACGTACTGTATTCATGTCCTCCCATGTGCTCTCAGAGGTGGCAAGGGTGTGTGACCGAGTCGCCCTGCTGCGCAAAGGCGAGCTGGTGTTGTCGTCAGCGGTCGAAGAACTCCGTAAGCTTGCGCCTCGCCGTGTCCGAGTGATCTTTTCAGAGCCCATGGATTCTCATCCGGGATTTCCGACCGGACACGAGATAGTTGAAATCGCACCTCGCTACTGGAGCTTGCGGGTTGAAGGAATGCTCGGCCCGCTCCTCGAATTGCTCACAACATTGCCCGTCCAGGATATCGAGATTGAAGAGCTGCGGCTCGAGGACGTGCTGATAAAATATTATCGTGAGGGCACGTCATGAGAGGTCCCTTAACCTTGCTGGCCCATTCGTTCAAGCGAGCCCGGACGCTGGTTTTGGTGATGGGAGCACTGCTGGCGATTTTTCAAGTCTTTTTGATTGTTGTCGCGAAGTCGCTCCAGAAATCGAACGCGTTTGCGCAGATTGGCGCGCTGATCCCGCCCTTCATGCGTGAAATGCTGGGACCCTCGCTGACGAGTTTTCTTTCATTCGACGGCTTGGTCTGTGTCGGATACTTTCATCTGGCCGTGATGGGTTCTCTGGTCGCACTCTCCATTGCTCTTTCCACCGCGCCGACCTCCGAGATTGAGACCGGCTTCATGGATCTAATCCTGGCTCGGCCTCTGGCGCGGCACTGGATCATCACGCGGTCAATCCTGGTGCTGGGAGTTTGCACTCTCGCGCTGCTCGCCATGATGATGGGCGGCACGTGGGCTGGCCTTCAAATGCTCGCTCCGAAAGATGTCGCCTGGCCTGCCTCCGGGCTGATTCTTTCGCTTGCGATCAATCTCGGCCTTCTCATGCTGTGTTGGGGCGGGGTCGCCATGGCGATCGGTTCGGCATCCCGACGCCGCAGCGTCGCCGGGGCGCTTGCAGGCCTCCTGGCGTTGGCTACCTTTCTAATGGATTATGTCGCACGGGCCTGGCCTCCAGCGGAATCAGTTGCCTGGCTCTCTCCCTTCCGGTATTACAGCCCGTTCGAGTTGCTGATGGGCAGTCCACTTCCGGCAAGAAACCTGATCGTTCTCGCCGGAATTGCCAGTACAGGTTTTGCGCTTGCCTACATTTTGTTTTCGAAAAGAGACATTTCGCAATGACAGCACTTGTGCGTAACAGGACCAGTGTGCCCGACCCTGGACTCGTGAGGACCGCAGAGAATTCACTTCCCTTGTCCGGTCCAGCCGGCGCTTCCTGGCGCACGGGTCGTCGCCACCTGTTGATGCGCGCAGATTTGCTGAGTACCTGGCACGCAATCGAAAGGATAACTTCGTAGCGTTCCTCACTTTGTGACCGAAAGAACACTCGCATCCTTGGGGCGGTGGACGTGAGTCAGATTGTTCAAGGGAATTTTAAGAGTGCCTATCTCGGGTATTGGATTGGTGCCCCCTATACCAGGCAAGGCGATATGCGGGAGGGCCTTGAGCTCGTACTCAAAGCCGCCTTCGGGATTTTGAAGCTCCACCGCGTGGAGGCAAACATTCAGACGGAAAACACTCCATCCCGCTCTTTGGCGATTGCTCTGGGGTTCCATCTCGAAGGCTATTCACCACGGTACCTTCGAATAGGTGGGCACTGGCGCGATCACGAGCGCTGGGCACTGCTCCGGGAAGATTGGGCGAATTCGCGCCGAAGAATCGAAAAGGTGGATCATAAGAGGCCTTCACGAAGGAACCGAGCATCCTGAAGACCTGTCTTCATTCCCATAAATCTCAAAACCATTGAATAGACAGCATGCGCTAACGGCGGCTATCACCGCCTGCCTGCCGCGGCCAATGAAAGGCCACCCGTTCTCAACGACGAAAATCTCTGAGCTCTCGGGGGTGCACGTCGTCTGAAGGGCTCATGTGAAGTTAGCGTGAGTTGGTTCTCGCACCGGCGCCGGGTGAGTAGAGCCGCAGGCAGAACGCCTGCGCTCCAGAAGTTGTCACGGTGAACCCTCTCGCGGAGCCAGAGGGCGTTTACTCTGCAGCCAAGCCGGGAGTAGTGCGGCGTACCCGTAGGTGCCTTGCCCAGGACTGGAGACGGTCGAGGTAGAGATAGACAACCGGGGTCGTGAAGAGGGTCAACATCTGGCTCAGGATGAGGCCCCCCACAATGGTGAGTCCCAGGGGACGGCGCAGCTCCGCCCCAGTGCCGCCTCCCACCGCCAGAGGCAAGGCTCCCAGCAGGGCGGCCATGGTGGTCATCATGATGGGGCGGAAACGTAACAGGCAGGCCTGATAGATGGCCTCCGCCGGTGGCTTGCCTCTGATCCTCTCCTCCTGAATAGCAAAGTCAATCATCAGGATGGCATTCTTCTTCACGATACCGATTAGCAGGATAATCCCGATCAGCGCCATGACGTTGAGGTCGGTATGAAAGATAAAAATGGCCAGAAGCGCCCCCACCCCCGCCGACGGGAGCGTCGATAGAATCGTGATGGGGTGGATATAGCTTTCATAGAGAACGCCCAGCACAATATAGACAGCCGCGAGGGCCGTAAGAATCAAGACGGGCTGAGACGAGAGGGAATCCTGGAAGGCCTGCGCCGTACCCTGGAAATTGGCATGGACATTCGCCGGTAACCGGATTTCCCGCTCCGCCTCCTTGACGTCGCGCACAGCGTCACCCAGCGAGGCACCCGGCGCCAGGTTAAACGAAAGGGTGATGGCAGGGAAGATTCCCTGATGATTTACGGAGAGAGAGCTGTAAGAAGTCTCATAGTGAGAGAAAACGCTGAGCGGAACCAAAGTGCCCGTCTTTGAAGCGACGTAAATAAATTTCAATGCTTCAGGATTTTTCTGGAATTCGGGGGCCGCATCCAGCACCACGTGGTACTGATTCAGCCCCTTGTAAATATTGGAGACTTGTCGCTGGCCGAAGGCGTCGTTTAAGGTCGCGTCAATCGCGCTCATGGAGACCCCGAGGCGGGAGGCCGTGTCCCGGTCCACAACAAGCCGGGTCTCGAGGCCCTGGTTCTGCGAGTCGCTATTCGCATCCCGTAATTCAGGGATTTTCGTCAGGCGTTGCAGCATGACGGGCGCCCAGTAATTCAAGTCCTGCAGTGTATCGGCCTGCAACGTATACTGAAACTGGGAATTGCTGCCGCGGCCCCCCACGTTGACATCCTGGACCGCCTGAAGATAAAGCGTGGCCCCCGGAACGTAGGCCAACTTGCCACGCAACCGGGCGATGACCTGATCGGCGCTCAACTTGCGCTCCGCGAGTGGCTTGAGCTGAATGAACATGCGCGCTGTGTTGCCGCTGCTGGTGGAGGCGGTGACCGTATCCACGGCGGGGTCATTCTGAACGATTTGGGCGAAAGCCATCATCTTGTCGGTAATGGCGGAGAAGGAGATGTCTTGGTCGGCCACGATACTTCCCGTAAGTCGTCCCGTGTCCTGCTGCGGGAAGAAGCCCTTCGGCACGATAATGAAGAGGTACACACTAATGCAAGCGGTCAAGATGGTCAGCGCAAGCACCACCGGCTGATTCCGCAAAACCCAGCGTAAACCGACGTGGTAGGTCTCATATAGCCCGTTGAACCCCCTTTCGGCTAGGCGATAAGCCATGCCGTGTTTCCCTTTTTCATGGCGCAGGAAGCGGGCACACAACATCGGGGTGGTCGTCAGAGAGACCAGCAACGAAACAGTGATGGCCACACTCAGCGTCACCGCAAACTCTCGGAACAGCCTCCCGACAATACCGCCCATCAACAGGATGGGGATGAACACCGCGATGAGTGAGGTGCTCATCGAGATCACGGTAAACCCGATCTCCCGCGACCCCTGTAGCGTCGCTTCCATTGGCTTCATGCCCGCCTCGAGGTGCCTCGAGATGTTCTCAATCACCACGATGGCATCGTCCACGACGAATCCGGTCGATATTGTCAGTGCCATCAAGGATAGGTTATCGACGCTATAGCCAAGCAGGTACATCACGCCAAAGGTGCCCACCAGGGAAAGCGGCACGGCGATGCTCGGAATCGCCGTCGCCCAAGGATTGCGCAAAAAGGCGAAAACCACCAAAACCACCAGGACGATGGAAAGAAGCAGCGTGAGTTCGATGTCCTTGATGGAGGCGCGGATTGTCGTCGTTCGATCGAGAATCACCCCGAGCCGAATGGACGGAGAAATCGAGTTCTGGAGAAGCGGTAAGAGTCCGAGGATGCGATCCACGGTCTCGATCATGTTGGCTCCGGGCTGCCGGAAGATCGGCATGATCACACTCGGTTTGCCATTGGACACACCGGCGTTCCGGGTGTTTTCGACGGAATCGGTCACCCGGGCAACCTCACCCAACCGGACGGCCGCCCCGTTCTTCCAAGCGACGATGAGCGGCCGGTACTCTCGCGCTTTAAACAACTGATCCGTGGTGTTGAGTTGCCACGACTCGTCCTGATTCGAAAGCTGGCCTTTGGGGCGGTTCGCATTGGCTGTGAACAGGACGGAACGGACCTGATCCAGGCTGATCCCGTAAGCGTTCAGTTGATTTGGATTCACATCCACCCGAACCGCGGGCCGGGCGCCACCCCACACGAAGACTTGGCCCACCCCCTCCACTTGGGAGAGCTTTTGGGCCAGGATGGAGTCCGCCGCGTCATACACTTCACCTCGAGGAATGTTTTCGGAGGAAAGTCCCAGCAAGAGAATGGGAGCGTCGGCAGGGTTGACCTTGCGATACCAGGGCTGCCCGGGGAGGTCGGCAGGGAGCTGGCCACGGGCGGCGTTGATGGCGGCTTGGACATCCCGGGCGGCCGCATTGATGTCCCGATTCAAATCGAATTGCAGCGTCACGCTGGTGGACCCGAGGGAACTCGAGGAGGTCATTTGCGTCACAGCCGCGATGCGGCCAAACTGGCGCTCGAGCGGCGTGGCCACGGCCGAGGCCATCGTTTCCGGGCTTGCTCCGGGCAAGCCGGCGTTTACCGAAATCGTCGGAAAATCCACCTGGGGGAGAGGAGCCACCGGGAGGAAACGAAATGCCACTGCCCCGGCCAGCAGGATGGCCACCGTCAGAAGCGTCGTTGCCACAGGGCGACGAACGAAGGGCGCCGACATGTTCGAGGAGATATTCAACGCTTATTCTCCCGCGGGCTCCTCAATGGGATTGCCGATCTGTAAATGGATCCGCCGCGCCAGCCAATCGAAAGCCAGGTAAATCACCGGGGTGGTGTACAGGGTCAGCAACTGGCTGAGCACCAGGCCGCCGACAATGGTGATGCCGAGCGGCCGGCGCAACTCGGAACCGACGCCCGAGCCCAAGGCCAGCGGCAAGC
Organism: Terriglobia bacterium; assembly: GCA_041494885.1. Taxonomy (GTDB): domain Bacteria; phylum Acidobacteriota; class Terriglobia; order JAIQFV01; family JAIQFV01; genus JAIQFV01. The sequence goes on along the minus strand of JBGQBO010000004.1, from coordinate 105,307 downwards.
CCCCCAACAACGCTGCCATGGTCGTCATCATGATGGGGCGGAAACGCAACAAGCACGCTTCGTAAATGGCGTCCAGCGGCGATTTCCCTTCCTTGCGCTCAGCGTCCAGCGCAAAGTCAATCATCATGATGGCGTTCTTCTTCACGATGCCGATCAGCAGGATCATCCCGATCAACGCGATGACGCTGAAGTCGGTCTTGCACAGCAGAAGCGCCAGAATCGCCCCGACCCCAGCGGAAGGGAGTGTCGATAGAATCGTGATGGGGTGAATGTAGCTTTCATAGAGGATACCCAGCACGATGTACACGACGATGATGGCCGCCAGAATCAGAATGGGCTCGTTGGCGAGCGAGGCCCGGAAGGCCGCAGCTGTTCCCTGGAAATTCGTTTGAATGCTGGGAGGCATCCCGAGATCCTGCTTGGCGCCGTCAATGGACCCGACGGCCTGGCCGAGTGAGGCTCCGGGAGCCAGGTTGAACGACAAGGTCACCACCGGAAACTGTCCCTGGTGGTTGATGGCCAGGGCAGTGGTGCCCGGCACAAAACGTGTAAAGGAGCTCAGAGGGATCTGTTGACCCGTGGTCGAATGCACATAAACATCCTTGAGCGAATTCGGATCCCTTTGAAACTCGGGGGAGACCTCCAGCACCACGTGGTACTGATTGAGCTGCGTAAAGATCGTGGAAACCTGACGTTGTCCAAAGGCATCATAGAGCGTGTCATCGATGGTCTGCGGGAGGACGCCCAGGCGCGAGGCGGTGTCCCGGTCGATCTCCAGGGTTGCAAGCAAGCCCAGGTCCTGCTGGTCGCTGGCAACATCGCGCAGTTCAGGAATTCTCTGCATTTTGTCGATCATCCTCGGCGTCCAATAGGCCAGCTCCTTCGGATCGACATCCTCGAGGCTGTACTGAAACTGCGTGCGGCTGACCCGATCTTCTACGGTGAGATCCTGCACCGGCTGCATGAACAGCGTAATCCCGTCAACTTTCTGGAGGGAGGGCTGGAGGCGGCGGATGACGTCGGAGGCGGAAATGCGCCGCTCCTCGAGCGGCCTCAGATTGATTTGAATGCGGCCGCTGTTGATCGTGGTATTGGTCCCATCAATTCCGATGAAGGACGAAAGGCTCTCCACGGCGGGATCCTTCAGGATGACTTGTGCCAACGCCTCCTGCCGGTGTGCCATCGCCGTGAAAGACACATTCTGCGGTGCATCCGAGACGCCGAGAATAACCCCTGTGTCCTGGACCGGGAAAAAACCCTTCGGGACAAAGATGTACAGCAGGATCGTCGCCACCAGCGTGGCGGCCGTGATCAGCAAGGTCGTCCCCCGATAGCGTAGGACAAACTGCAGCGTGCGCCCGTAAAAGGCGATGACCGCCTCAAACCATCTTTCCGATTTACGGTAGAACCAGCTTTGCTTGTTCTTTTCCTCGTTCTTGAGCAGCTTGGCGCACATCATCGGGGTGAGCGTCAATGACACCACCGCCGACACGAGAATGGTCACGGCCAGCGTCACGGCAAACTCTCGAAACAGCCGGCCCACAATGTCACCCATGAAGAGCAACGGGATCAACACGGCAATCAGGGAGACCGTCAGCGAAACAATGGTGAACCCAATCTGCTCCGCCCCTTTGAGCGCCGCCTGAAGGGGCGGTTCTCCCGCCTCGATAAAACGGCTGATGTTTTCGATCATCACGATGGCGTCGTCAACCACAAAGCCAGTGGAGATCGTCAGCGCCATCAGGGTGAGGTTGTTCAGGCTGTAGCCGAGCAGGTACATCACCCCGAACGTACCCACAATCGAAAGAGGGACGGCGATACTGGGGATCACCGTCGCCGAAACACTCCGCAAGAACAAAAAGATGACCATGACGACCAGTGCCACGGTTAGCATGAGCGAGAACTGAACATCAGCGACAGAGGCCCGGATGGTGGTCGTGCGGTCGGTAAGGGGAGCGACCTTGACAGAGGCCGGGAGAGAAGCCTGCAAAACGGGCAGGAGTTTTTTAACACGGTCGACCACGCCAATGATGTTTGCGCCCGGTTGACGCTGGATGTTCAGAATAACGGCTGGATTATCGTTGGCCCAGGCAGCCTGATTCACATTCTCAGTCCCATCGATGACTGAGGCCACATCGCTCAATCGGACCGGCGCGCCGTTGTGATAGGCGATGATCAGCGGACGGTAGTCGTTGCCCGAAGTGAGCTGGTCGTTCGCCCCAATCGTGTAAGCCTGTTGGGGACCGTCAAAATTGCCCTTGGCCTGATCGACATTTGCCTGCCCCAGCGATACACGCAGATCCTCAAGGCTCAGGCCGTAGGACGCCAGGGCCGTCGGGTTCGCCTTGATTCGCACCGCCGGGCGTTGTCCGCCGCTGATGCTGACCAATCCAACGCCGGGCAGCTGCGAAATTTTTTGCGCCAGCGTGGTATCGGCGAGGTCCTCCACCTTAGAGAGCGGCAGTGAATCGGAGGTCAGTGCCAGCGTGAGGATCGGCGCATCGGCGGGATTGATCTTACTGTAGATCGGCGGGTTGGGGAGCTCGCGGGGCAAAAGCTGAGAAGCCGCATTGATGGCGGCCTGCACTTCCTGCTCGGCAACGTCAATGTTGAGGTCGAGCACAAACTGCAGGGTGATGATCGAGCTCCCGAATGAGCTCGTGGAGGTCATCTGGTTCAGGCCGGGCGTCTGCCCAAACTGTCGTTCCAAGGGCGAGGTCACCGATGACGCCATCACGTCGGGGCTGGCACCCGGATAAAACGTCACCACCTGGATAGTGGGGTAGTCCACCTGGGGCAACGCCGAAACCGGCAGTTGCTTGTAAGCCACAAAGCCTGCCAACAATATTCCCACCATCAACAGGCTCGTAGCCACGGGCCGCAGAATAAATGGCCTGGATGGACTCATCGCGGCTGGCCCCCGCCGCCCTTCGATGCGCCGCGTCCTTGACCTCCCGGTGAACCGCTCGACAGCCCACCTTCACCCGACGTCCTACCGGTCGGTGTGCGGGAATCAACTTTGCTGCCGTCCTGCAGTTTATCCTGACCGTCAACCACGACGGTTTCGCCGGGCTGCAGGCCCGCACCAATGCCCACAAAACTGCCCGATGTCAGGGCGATCGTCACGGGACGGATTTTCGCAGAGTTTCCTCCCACAACCACATAAACATACGTCCCTTGGGGTCCACGCTGAATGGCCGGGGCGGGAACCACAGTGAGGCCGTGGCGTGTATCCACCAGCATGTGAACGTTGACAAACTGGTTTGGAAAAAGGCCATTATCCCGGTTGTCGAAGACAGCCTTTAGCTTGTAGGTGCCGGTAGTGGTGTCGATTTGATTGTCGATGGTGAGGAGCGTTCCGCTGGCGATCTTGGTGACGTTGTCACGGTCGTAGGCGTCGACCGAGAGCTTTATGTCATCGCGAAGCTTCTTGTACACAACGGGGAGCTGATCCTGCGGCAGGGTGAAGATGACGGCGATGGGCTGGAGTTGGGTAATGACCACCAAGCCGTTCGGATCATTCGCGTGAACGATGTTGCCCTGGTCGACCAGTCGCAAACCGATCCGGCCACTCAGCGGCGCTGTGATTCGGCAGTAGGTCAAATTGAGCTTTTGATTGTTGATCTGGGCTTGATCCGCCCGAACGGCGCCTTCAAGCTGATTCACCAGGGCGCTTTGTGTATCGAATTGTTGCCGCGGGGTAACACCTTCCTGCGATAATTTTTGATATCTCGCGTAATCGAGACGCGCCCCATCCAACTGAGCCTGATCCTTTGCTAGTTGGCCTTGCATCTGGTCCAGGGCCACCTGGTAGGGGCGAGGGTCGATTTGCGCCAGAAATTCTCCGGCATGGACAGATTGCCCTTCGCGGAATGCCACCTCAACCAGTTGGCCATCCACGCGGCTCTTCACGGTGACGGTGTTGAAGGCACTGGCTGACCCCAGACCTTCCATATACACCGGCACATCCCGGCTTTCCACGAGGGCCACCGCGACAGGAATGGCACGCCCTGCCCCAGGGTTCGAACGGGCCGTCGTCGGCTCCTGGGAACGCGCTTTGAACCTATAACCGCCCCATGCCACTCCAACTAAAAGGATTAGGATCAGGAGCCACAACCAGTACCGCGGGCGTGAACGGACCGGCAACACAGCTTGGTTCAGGCCAGTTGACGTTGCCGAATCGCTTCCCCCAATGGGACCGCTGCTGGACATATAAGCACCTTTAGTATTTTGAAGGCACAAACTCTAGCATGACGCAGGCTGAACGTCCACGGTTACATCGCTTGCATTAACCCTGATCGAAGGCCTTTCGAGACGGGAGAGATCCATGCGCGCTGCAAGCTTCAGAAACCAAAAAAGTAATCAAATCGCGAGCATGATCGCTGTTCTGCCCATGCGCGTATTTGTAATTGTTTGTGACGCGCATTTTTTTGGCTTGACAAGTTCAATAGTTTAAGTATTATTGAACTATGAACAAACAACGAACTGGCGCCTCTTCTGAAGACATCATCCGGTACGCTGACATGCTCGCGGCCATTGGAACGGAATCGCGACTCCGTATTGTAAGACTTCTGTTGGCAGCGCATCCGGATGGCATGGTGGTGGGCGAGATTCAGGAGGACTTGGGGATTTCACCCTCGAACCTTTCGCATCATTTGGAAAAACTGAAACACGAGGGCCTGGTGCAAGTGACCCGGGAAGGTACATTCCTGCGCTGCCGGGCAAATGCCGAGGCCCTGAGGGAGCTCCTGACCTTTCTCTATGCCGAATGCTGTACCCGAACCAAGGCCATCAACCCTGAACAAATCTTTCAACTTTGCAAATAGGAGAATCCATGGATACCCCTGATATTAAGGAAGTGGTGAAAGAGAAGTATGGACAGGCGGCTCTGAAGGTTGTTGCCGCAGGCAAAAGCTCATGTTGTGCGCCGGCGACCGAACCGCTTTGTGCTGACGCCATTACGGGCAGACTTTACGACCAGACTCAAACGAGCGAGCTACCCGAAACGGCGGTTCTGGCTTCGCTCGGTTGTGGCAACCCAACGGCACTGGCCGAACTGAATCCGGGCGAGACGGTGCTCGATTTGGGATCAGGAGGGGGAATCGATGTCTTCCTGTCGGCGAAACGCGTTGGCCCCCTGGGGAAGGCCTACGGGCTGGACATGACCGATGAAATGCTGGCGCTGGCGAACGAAAACAAGCGGAAAGCCGGGGTCGATAACGTGGAGTTTCTCAAAGGGGAAATCGAGAACATCCCCCTGCCCGACAATTCCGTCGATGTCATCATCTCAAACTGCGTGATCAATCTCTCGGCCGATAAAGACCGGGTGCTTCGAGAGGCCTTCCGTGTCCTGAAACCGGGAGGAAGGTTTGCCGTCTCCGATGTCGTGACGCGAGGCGAGATCCCCCCTGAAATTCGCAAGAGTATTCTGCTCTGGGTGGGTTGCGTCGCAGGAGCGCTCGAAGAGCGAGAATATCGCGAGAAACTGGTGTCGGCGGGTTTTGAAAATATCGATCTGGAGCCCACTCGCATCTACCGGGTCGCCGATGCTCTGAACTTTCTGACGGACCAGGGGATTGATGTGGCTGTCGTCGGCCCGCAGGTGGACGAGAAATTCATGAGTGCCTTCATTCGGGCCCGAAAGCCGATGAGCGTCAGGTGATCGATGGAAAACACCATCGCCGGACTTCCGGTCAGGGCAAAGGCTAAGCAACTGGGCCTTTTTGAACGGTATCTATCACTGTGGGTAGGGCTCTGCATGGCGGCGGGGATTCTCCTGGGCAAACTCCTGCCTTCAGTGATTCAATCGCTTCGGGGCCTGGAGTTCGGTCGAGGCAGTCAGATCAACGTCCCCATCGCTGTTCTCATTTGGCTCATGATTACGCCCATGATGATGAAGGTGGACTTTGCTGCGATCCGTCATGTCGGGAGAAGACCCACCGGCTTGATGGTGACCCTCTTCGTGAACTGGCTTGTCAAACCATTCTCCATGGCTTTACTGGCCTGGCTTTTTTTTCGGTTTATCTTCTCGTCTTTCATCCGGCCCGCGGAAGCGGATCAATACATCGCCGGCTGCATCATCCTTGCCGCGGCCCCCTGCACCGCCATGGTGTTTGTTTGGAGCTACCTGACCGAGGGAGATCCTGCGTACACGCTCGTGCAGGTTTCGGTCAATGATCTCATCATGCTTTTTCTATTCGCCCCCATTGTGCGTTTTCTCGTGAGCGGGGCATCCTCCCTGGTGGTTCCCTTCAATGTTCTGCTTTACTCGGTCCTCATTTTCATCGTGATCCCTTTGACTGCAGGGATGGCCTTGCGCTACGCATTCGGGCGGAGAAGGGGAGTGGCGTGGTTCGAGCAGGAGCTTCTTCCCCGACTTGCTCCCGTCAGCATCACCGCCCTCCTCGTAACCCTTGTGTTCATCTTCGCCTTTCAAGCCGACAATATCACGCAGAGGTTTCTCCACGTCGTGCTGATTGCAGTTCCCATATTGATTCAGGTCTATTTCAATTCCTCTTTGACCTATGGATTGATGAAATTCTTCAAAGTGCGTCATGCGGTGGCAGCCCCCGGCGCGCTTATTGGCGCCAGCAACTTCTTCGAGCTGGCAGTGGCAACGGCGATCGCCCTCTTCGGACCTGGGTCCGGGGCGGCCCTGGCGACGGTGGTTGGCGTTCTCATCGAGGTTCCGGTGATGCTTTCGGTATGTTCCGTGTGCAACCGGACGCGGCACTGGTTTCCTGAGCCCGGACAAGTGGTTCAATGAGAGAGGGGCACGGACTGGGTATCTGGAATGCGCTGGTTTGTCATAAGAGCTTTCCTGGGGCTCGGTGATTCAAAGCGTCCTGAGAATAGAGAGAATGGCGAAGACAAAGGTTCTTTTTTTATGTACTGGCAACTCCTGCCGCAGCCAAATGGCGGAGGGCTTTCTGCGGCACCTGGGCGACGACGATTTTGAGGCGTTTAGCGCCGGCACAAATCCTGTCGGAGTGAACCGCGATGCGGTGGCTGCCATGAAAGAAGCCGGGATCGACATCTCCCGGCAGCAATCCAAGCAGGTTCAGGAATTTTCTGGACAGCGCATCCCCTATGTGGTTACTGTGTGTGATAAAGCGAAAGACACCTGTCCCGTATTCCCCGGTGACGTTTGTACCATGCACTGGGGATTAGAAGACCCCGCCGCCGCAGAAGGAACGGAGGCACAGCGGCTCTCGGTATTCCGCAAAGTGCGCGATGAAATCCAGCAGCATGTCATTGAGTTCATCGCAGAAGCTCGTTCCAAACAATAGGTTCTGAGAAAGCACATCCCGATCCCGCTAGCGTTGCAGGACCCAGGCAGCAGAAATATTGGAATGAATCAATCCCTGATGGTCGCGTCCAAACATTAGCGACTGCTTATAGTTGATCTGCCATATTTTGTTTCGGCGCACATAGATAAGCGCCTGCGGGACCAGTTCAAGGCTTTGGGCATCCTGTTCCTGCGGAGTTGCATGAACTATTGAACGACCTTGGCATAGTATTCTGAGGGCCAATTCCGAGTCCGCAACGTGACCTGGGCCGGAAGAGTTATCGACGGGACCGTTTTGGCTGCTGTGTGTTATATTCTCCCCGGAATAAATCATGAAAATGTTCACCGGAAGAGTGACCTTCATTACTGGGCCATTCGATGAGTCGGGAAGGTATTGGCCTTTGCCTGTCCCCACCGCGCTGGCGCATTAGTAACGATTCAATGATGTTGACGGCAGACAATCCTGACCGTTCTCCTGGAAAACGCCTTCGGGCGTGGATCTTGTTAAAGTGCACCGATAGGCAGCCGGGGTTTGCCTCGAGCAAGTGGTCCATGCTCCTTTCATTATTGATCCCATTCTTATGATTCCACTTCTCCATCAAATTCAATACAACCGGTGGGCCAACCATCGCATTCTCGACGCCGTTTCACAGCTGAGTCCTGAAGAGTTCACTCGCAATCTTGAGAGTAGCTTTTCTTCGATCCGCGACACGCTAGTGCATATTCTGTGGGCGGAATGGCTGTGGCTGGAACGCTGGCAGGGAAAATCACCCCAGGAGTCATTTGACCCAGGGCACTTTCCTTCGGTGCATTCCATACGCCAGCCCTGGGCGGATATCGAGGTGAATCAGGTCCGATTCCTTGAGCAGTTGGCGCCAGGACAGGAGAAGCAACGCCTCCCTTACACGAACCAACGAGGGGAGAAATGGGAATACAGCCTGGCCCAGATGGTACAACATGTGACGGTGCATTCGGCCTACCATCGCGGCCAGGTGACGACTCTCTTGCGACAGCTTGGAAGAATTCCTCCAATGACAGATTACCTTGTATTTATCGATATGGAGGCTGACTCCGCTCATGATGAATCGACGGATGGAGGGTATGGCCGATAGCTCGCCACTTGGACACCTGATACTCACTGAAGCCTGGAAACGGCTTCAATCAATTCGTCAGCTCCAGCTTGTCGCCTTCTCGTACGTTCCTCCAAGCCCGTCGTGGGAGGGAAAGGCCGACGTTTGCGTTGATGTGCGGAGGGGCTACCCGTCAACGATCCTTTTTACTGAGAGAGGAACCTGGCGGATTGGCCGAAGTAATGAAGTCCCCTTCAGCAATATCTACCGTTGGACACTTGCTCCCAACAAAATTCGGTTGGAGCATTTGCGCTACGGGCCCTCTCAACCGGTTTCATTAATTGATCTTGTACCGCGGCATCAAGGGGCCCCGGTTGGGAATTCAAAGGTCTCCCCCTGGATTCTGGCCGGCAGGGACCCTCATTATTGTGGCGCCGATCTTTACTCCGGTACGATGGGCCTTGCGGAGCACGGAATGAAGTTGGACTGGACTATTCAGGGTCAGCAAAAGGCCGCCACAATTCACATAGTTTATTCCTAATTCCTACGAGCCGGGAGTCGATGCACCTCCGGAAAATCAATCAGCTTTTCTCCCACAACAACTGGATGAGCTGTGACTAAAGTCGCGGCCAATCTAATTTGGATTCTTAAAAATCCAAGCTCAAGTGTTGAGGATTGCATGTTTAGCCGTTGACGAGAGACGACAGAAATTGGCATCCTCTCACCCATCCACAAGGTTTTGAAATGAAGACTCAGAAAATCAGTCCCCAGATTCGACGTGGGACCATTGACGATGCTCCTTTGCTGGCGGAACTTGGAGCGCGCACCTTTTGTGACACGTTTGCAGCCGATAACACGCTTGAAGATATGGCGGCTTACTTGGCCTCATCGTTCAGCCCCGAGAAACAAGCGGCGGAGCTGGCTGAGCCCCAGGTCACTTTCTTCATAGCGGAATTCAATGGCGCGGCGGCCGGCTACGCCCAGTTACGCGCTGGTCAGGCTCCTCCATTTCTTACTGACCCCAAGTCCATCGAATTAGTTCGCATGTACGTCCTGCGGGATTGGTTCGGTCGGGGAGTGGGTGAAGCCTTGATGGGCGCGTGCATCGATGCGGCGCGGCAGGCCGGATATCAGTCGATGTGGCTGGGTGTGTGGGAGCGTAACGGACGCGCGCAGGCTTTCTACCGCAAATGGGACTTTCGAGTTGTGGGCAGGCATATCTTTCAGTTAGGCTCTGACCCTCAGACCGATTTCCTCATGGAGCGCACACTGTCATGAAATCGTTTTACGTCCCTCTATTCCTAACCATCGGCGGCAGCATTCTCTACCATATTGCACAAAAATCCTTGCCCAGAACGACAAACCCGCTGATCACCATGATGCTCGCATACGCCGTGGGCATTTTACTTTTTGTTCTATGCGCCTTGTTCTACCATGATCCGAGACCGTTTCTCTCTTCGGTTAAAGAGTCGAATTGGGCGGTCTTTGTTGTCGCCGTGGGTGCGGCTTCAATTGAAATTGGATTCTTGCTGGCCTACCGCGTCGGCTGGAATATCAGCATCGCCCCGGTGGCGTCCAGCGTCGCGGTCGCGTTGTTACTCATCCCGATAGGCCTCTTGGTTTTCAGAGAACATCTGTCTATTGGGAATGTCATCGGGATCATGTTTTGCGTCGTGGGTCTGATTCTTGTGACTCACAAGTGAAGTTGAACCTCTATTTTCGGCTTGCCGGCTGATACCCGGGCTGGCAGGCCACGAGGAGTAATGATATGCCAGAGGCCACCATGGGCGCCGTGATTGGGCACCTTCTTGCGGTACTCCGGGAAGGGTTCGAAGGACCGGGGCGATGGAACTATTACACAGACCGAAGTGCAGTGGCAGGCCTGTTCAGGACGCTGGCGCGCCTGAACGCTGCCGAAGCATCGCAAATGTGGGGCGGAACTTCAATCGCTGCCCATGTGTTCCACTTGACGTTTGGCTTGGCCGCTTCCTCTGCCTGGATCGGGGGTGACCGAATGCCACGGGATTGGGTGGAGAGTTGGCGGGTCAGCACCGTGGACGATGCTGCGTGGTCAAGCATGCTTGACAAACTTCGTGCGGGCTATGACGAACTCCGTCAATCGATCGAATCCAAGGCCACGTCGAGTGCAGAGTCAATGGGAGGAGCCATCGGGGTAATCGCCCACGTCGCTTACCACGTGGGCGCCATACGCCAAAAACTCGCCTATAGCCAGCAAACCTGAATCCCGCCAGACACTACCCGGGGCCGCTTGATTTACGATTCCATTCAGCAGCACCGATAATCCTCGTGGGCGGGGGCACAGCGTGAATGTTAAGAAGAAGAACGGCGGAATGAACCCTCCCATTAAGTGGCCCCAAGTTTCTGCCTTCAGATTGGCGCGACATCATCTGGCGGGTGAGACTCAGGCCGGCCTCATCACCGTGGTCCGCAGCGCCTGCGGAATCCAGTCGCAAGTCATGTCATCTGCCGAGATGGCGTTGTGGGCACGATTGCATGGGCTCATGCGGGGAGAGATCCAATCGGCCCTGTATAAGAGACGCAGGCTGGTAAAAACTTCCCGCATGCGTCAGACCCTTCATCTCATACCATCCGGCCAAATCCCAATTGGAGATTGAAAAGATACCATCCATTCATTTTTCCTTGCACTAGCAAGCTCCAAAATGGCTAAAGTTCCGATTTGACCCCGGTATGCAGTATGCTATTTCACTCGGGTTGCAACATGCGAGGAACAATTGCAGCTTCTCATTGAAAATGTCAGCAAGCGATACAAGGGTGGTCTTTGGGTTCTCAGGAACTTCAGCTTGGAACTCGGACCGGGCGTGCTGGGCCTTCTTGGACCCAACGGGGCAGGGAAGATCACCTGCGACCTCTGGTTTCATTTATTCAGCTCCATCGTTTCTCTGGAGACAACTGCCTGCCGCATGGCTGGCGGGAGTTATCGTGACCTTTCTGGTTGGAAGCGGAGTGCTGTTGCGGGCCTCTTTGGCCGGTGATCTGCATGCTATTTTGTTTTGGCTTATTGCGGCATTCCTCATACCTACATTGGCGCTTGCATTGGGGATTTGGAGCGGAGGGACAAAGACATTTGAAGTCGTGTACTCCTGTGGTGGTATGCGGGCCCTTTAAATCGGGGTCCATCCCTGGACTTTATGGGGGTTTCACCGGGATCGGGCCGCTCGCTGTTGTATGCGTTAATGGTCACCGGGCTGTTGGCGGCTTCCTTCTTGGGGCGGAGTTGGCGTCCACGCTAGTTGTGATTTCACGATCCATTACGCATCAATTCGAGATACTTCATTTCTGCCAGGCATCGTTGGGGTTGTATCTTTCCATTTTCCAGTTCAGCGGCATGATCTGATTTCGGCCAAGCCCATCCCCAGAAGATGATCCCCCGTTCCCTCGGGACGGAGTGCTTATGGCGAGGTCTCCTGTCCAGCCAAACCCCATTTGAAGACTTGAAAGATACGACCTCATTCATTTGCTTTTCATTTAATGCGAATGGCAAAGGGCATTTTCGTGTACACATTCTCTCCAATGCTGTGCATCGTCACTTGCCACTCCCCCGGTGCGTCTGGCAGCTTTACCTTGAAACTGCGCTGGTCTACAAAGGATGATGCTTGAAGTGAAATCACACGCCCCTGACTTTCCAACAGTACCTCAAATTGATTCATTGAAAGGACCGGTACCGCCGATGCTCTAAAAACAAGCATCTCGCTGGGATAAACATCGATAGTTTTAGGCGTTTCCCTTCCAATTGGGATCTGTTTTATGAGTTCAGGTATCCGAACCATTCCATCAGAGTGGGCTACTGAGAGGTTAAATCCGCTTACCCAGGGGGATGGCTGTCCCCCTCGCCAAAATCGAACTTCACCCACGAAAGTGCCATCCCAGTATGCCTGAGGTAAATGAACCATTGGATACTCATTAGCATCGATAGAGGAAACTAGGATGTCCGAAACTTGCTGTCTTGTGGCCACCTCCGCTTTGATCGGTACAATTTCCACACTATAGATGCAAGGGGGTGCCGGTTCCTTCAACAATCGGTAATCCACGGAAGATGACCAGGGAGATGCTTCGCCAGACACCCATGTACGATTGCGAATTTTCACAGTGCCTGGCATAAGGTTTGGTGGGACTTGAACGCGCCATTCTTTCACTTCGCGGATGGCCACAACAAATCTCCTTTGGCCTTGCTGAAACCAGACATCGATTCGCTCCATTGAGCTAATCACTTTGCTGTTGCCCACGACAAAATCCATCCACTGGCCAGGGGCCACCGGCACGAGCCAGTCCCCCCAAATGTCCAGGGGCACAGCTCCTTGCTTGATTCGCAATCTTAGAGCATTGCTCCGTCGATTAGTTCCGCTCCGGTGCTCAATGACTCGGACATTCGCCATCCCAATTGGCAAGTCTTCGGGCAAAACAGCTATCTCACACGATGCTTCTGAGCTGTCATACGCCTTCAAAGAACGCTTGCGACCCGAAGCGTCGGTGAGTTCCATCTCATCGGATTTACTGAATCCGGAGCCCCACAACTCGAGGGTATCTCCAGGCTGAACCCAAGTTGGCGTATACCTCCTCAAGATAGGTGGGGTCGCGGGTGGCAGAATCCGGATTCCTAACGGGCCGCTTCGCATTCCATGGTATTCGACGAGTACTTGGCAAGGTCCTGGTTGAAGTTCATGGGGCACTAAGACGGCTAAACTCTGCAATCCTTCTTGAAGATCATTGAGCGAATAACTAGATCCTCCGCCCTGAACATCAAACCGTCTCCCTTCTTGTGTGAAAGTGACATAAAGACCCTCGACGGTCCCCGCACCAAGGCGATAGCCATCGAGGCCGATCACGGTCCCGGCGGGTGTGGCCGTGGGTCTCACACCAATCAGTTTGGGAGGCGCTTCCTTCTGTTGAATGCTGTTCTGCCCTTGAAGTATCGTGCCCAGAGCAAAGAGCGTCACAACCGCCCCGAGGCAATGCACGAAAAGGTGGATCGTGGGGCGAGAGAGGAAACCCGGGTCATTTTTTCCTTTAAGAAAAGCATCTGTCCGGTGTCTCATCGTCCAAACTCCAAATTCTGTAATGAATTCCTGAGGTCAGGAGTCTTCCGCCTGAGTCTGATCAACCGTACCCTCGAGACGGAGTGTTCATGGCGAGAGCGCTGCCAGGCGTCTGCGAAGGGACATGGTATCACGTCACAGCATAGGGTGTTCGGGCAGGTGGGATAGGCTTGGTCACCATCTCCGCCGCGCTCTGTCGGTTCGAAGTTAGGGTGGAGAAGGACAAGCCGATTGCCGAGATCTTCCATCCAGCCAAATTCCAATTGAAGGTTGGAGAACCTGCTGCAACCCCCCCCAGATTTTGAATTATTCAATTTTTCGGGGGATCAAACATGTTTCCCGACACGGCAGAAATGCATCATAGGCCTGCTAAGGGCGATTTAGTTTTCCACAGATCGAGCCAAGAGGGTTTTGCAGCGAATCGATTGGAAAGATACGACCCTATTCATTTCGGCATCTTCACAGGCCATAAAGCTGGCGGGCATTTTCTCGCAGCACCATACGAGCGAGTTCGGTAGCGCGCTTGCGTGAGATCTCCCCATCGCGCAACATTCCCGTGAGCGCGATGGCCAGGGCCTGGCGGCCAACACGAGCGCCAATCCAGCCGGATTCTTCCCATCCCATCTGGTCAGAGTAAGGATACGCATCGCTCCCAAACATGACCTTCTCCGGCACCCATTCCAGCCACCGGCGAATGTCGACCGCCAATGTCGCCGGCGACAGCACCAGGTCCTGGGCCGAGTAGTCGAGGTAGGCATTGGGTTTGACCAGGAGGGAGGTGATTTCACGCGTAAACGGCCACCCGCCATGGATCATGACGAAGCGCGTCGTGCGCAGATCCGGATCTTCCAGAACCGATTCGAGCAGTAGCGGATTGCTTCCCGCCACGTCGAAGTAGCTTCCACCTCCCGCGTCGGTGTGGAGGTGGACCGCCATTCCCAGACGTCCGCATTCAGCCGCGATGTACCGGAACAAATAATCCTGAAGAGCTTTGTATTCGGTGTCGGGCGGCGTCCCCCGGCCGGCGAATTGCGCGTATACCCGCTCTGCGACCGATCGGTCGACGCGGTCGAACTGGAGCGAGCGCAGGTAGGCTGCTTCGAACTTCTCGGCCAGTGCTCCCCCCTGCTTGTGCCGCTGGAGCGTGGGCGTCACCACACCCGTCAGGTACCCGGAAAGCGTCGCGGGCAGCGCCTTCAATCCGGACTCATCGAGATACCGTTTGCGGAGGACGTCTTCCAGCGGGAAAAAGGCCTTCCGGTCGGGGTTCTGCTGCGCCAGGTGAGAATTGTCGAGCGGGAAGATTAGCGCATCCGCATACGCCACCCAGCGGAACCGTGGAGGCAGGATGCTGGTACCCACGGCCACGCGGTTGGCCAGCATAATGTCCACACCCATTTGGTCCAGCACCCATGCGGGATAGGAGTCGCCTTTCTCGCGCATGACCGATGCTCTTCCACCGCCAGAGCCATACAGGGCCTTCGCCGCTTCCAGCACCACTGGGGCATTGGGCCGCATGTTGAGTGGGTCCGACGAAGGCTCCAAATGATCCACAGGCAGCGCATCGAACTCACGGTCCGCCGGGCCGTTTTGCACCACGCGTACCGGATGCGCATGATTGTCGATCGCCCGGATCTGCTGGATCTCAGACCAGATCTCCGGATCGATGGGGGGCTCGGACTTACGATTACAACCGGTCCACAACACTGCTCCGGTCAGCAGAGCCCCGTAACAAAGCGCTTTCATGTAAGCAGGCATTGTCCGCCCTCCACTCAGAGACCATCGAAACAGGGCAAAAGCCCTCAGAGTCTTCACTGACCGTGCGCTGCAGAACGCCTCGCCAGTTCTTCGGGAGAAACGTCCTCCACATGCGTGGCAAGGTACCAAACATATCCATAGGGATCTGTCACTCCTCCGCGCCGGTCCCCGTAGAATTCCACCTTGACGGGTTCCTTCTCTTTCGCCCCGGCGGCGATGGCTTGAGAGAACACCGCGTCCACATCCTCCACATAGACATAAAAAGTCACGGGACATCCGCCCACCGACGCCGGACTCAGCGCCCCCATTTCAGGGAACTCATCGGCCAGCATGATGACCGAACTCCCAATCCTAACTTCGGCGTGCATGATCTTACCTTGCGGACCTGCTTGGCGCATCAACTCGATCGCTCCAAAGGCTTTCTTGTAAAACTCCAGAGCCTGGGGGGCGTCCTTGGTGATTAAATGGGGCGTCACGGTGGGAAAGCCCTCCGGGATGGGTCTGACTTTGCTTGCCATGATGTTCTCCTTTGTATAATTGACTTTTCTGCCAGTCAGTATGTTTCCCGTCGAATCGATTTGTATTGTAAAAAATTGACCAACTAAGAAAGAGGAACATGGTTGACATGTTCGCTTCGATGGGTGAGGTAGGCGGTGGGGCTGAGTCCGGAAAAGCTTTGGAAGTCATGGATGAAATGGGCCTGATCGAAGTAGCCGCAATTCAATGCGATCTCCGGCAAATCGATTTCTTGCCCATTGCTGAAGAAGCGCAGAACCTCTTGAAAACGCAAAATCCGGCAAAACAGTTTTGGCGTCAGTCCGACGGATTCATTGAAAACCTGGATGAACCGCCGGGCGCTGAAACCCATTTGATTGACCACCTGGGAAATGGTTTTTAAATGCGCAACCCCCTGGAACTCGCTGAGTGCGTAAGTCACCGCGGGATGGAGCTCCAGCGAGCGGACGGCGCGACGCGTCAAAAACTGCTCTAAAATTCGAAATTTCTCCGCCGGCGTTTGAGCTTCCAGCAACCGATCACGCAGATCGCCGGCTCCTGCTCCCCAGAGCGATTCCAGAGGCACAGAACAGTATTGGGGTCAGATCCCGACTTCTAGACAATTCAACCTGTGCCAACGCGAGCAGTTTGCCGAGCAGGGGGTCCTTCTTTAGCCGAACTTCGAAGCGATGGATGGCCTTCGTGAGGGACCGTTCATTGATCAGGCCTGCCCGCTCTCCCAGATCTTTCAAGACCAGCCCACAATGATGTCGGGCAAGATAAAGAACCATATCACGTCCCCAGTCACCATGGCGATTGCGGAATTGCTCCCAAGGCTCCTCTTTCAAGTGCTCCACGACTCCGACTACGGTAGCAAACTCCGGCCTTCGCTTCAATTGGTACAGACTCGGCTGCTCGTGCTCGTTGCCATGGACCTTGGGTGAGAGACCTTGCAGAAACGCCTCGTCTCCCAGTACAACCTGTGCCTGCAACACGGTCCACGGGAGTTGATCTAGCCCTTCCTTTGCGGCGACTTCCACATAATCCCGGTACGCCTGTTGCCGCGCTCCTTCCGGTCCACCCATCCAGCCCAGAACGGTCTCTGTGGTCAACCAGGCGGGTGCGGGTTCTAGTCCAATGTAGGCGCGATAGGAACTCCACCGGTAGTGTCTCAGAAAGTCAACTCGTTCCTTCCACAATTCGGTCGGCAGTTCTCTCGCCAAACCCAATTGATTCCGCCGTCGGCTTTGCTTGTTCAACTCAAACCTTCCTACGCGAATGGGATTAAGGTGCACATAGCGACTCAACTCCAGCCCCCACCGTTGCGGCTCCACAATGATCCCCTTGAAGCGTCCCTGCAAGAGGTGGCCCGTTCGTCCATGTCGGCGGTTAAACCAGCCGCTGTATCCGCTGTTCAACCACTGCAAGGCCCGGCTGAGGTTAGCTTCCAGCGTCTCCAGCAGTCCATGCCAATGGTTATCCATGAGAGTGTAAGCATGGAGGCGCAGACGGTATCGCTCCGTCATTTCGCTGAGCCGGCCGAGGAATTCGCACCGATCTTCGTCGTCGCGAAAAATCAGCTGGCGCTCATTCCCCCTCGAGGTGATGTGGTACCACGCTCCCTCCCACTGAATACGTAATGGCCTGGCCATCGGGACTCCATTAAGGGGGAAGAATCATTGTCATGCTCCATAACAAGAACTCCTTATAGACCGCTGGAAAGGGGGAATAATGCCAAATCCCCTTCCAACCTGCGATACCCGCTCTGAGGAAGAGAGTGTCAATTGTCCACTAGTCGGGATCTGACCCCCTCCCCTCCTCCTGTTTCTCAATTGTCCCGATCCAACCCCACCCACTCAGATCAGGCAGACGAGACGTCTGCCCCACTTTAGAAACCTATGCCCAGTAGTTCCGATCCAGACTCCGGTATTGAATGGCTTCGCTGATGTGGGGGGCGGCGATGTGTTCGCATTGCTCCAGGTCGGCAATGGTGCGGGCGACCTTGAGGATGCGGTCGTAGGCCCGCGCGCTCAGCCCCATCTTGGTAATGGCGTTTTCCAGAAGCCGATTACACGCTTCCTCAATGACGCAATATTTCCGGATCAGACGGGGGGTCATCTGAGCGTTGGAATAAATCTTCTCACCCTCAAAGCGCCCCTGCTGGACCCGGCGGGTGTATGCCACCCGCTCGCGGATGGCGGTCGAGCTCTCCGTGGTTTCTTTGGAGGCGAGTTCTTTATATTTCACTGCCGGGACATCAATGTGAATGTCGATGCGATCGAGCAACGGACCTGAGACGCGCGAGATGTAACGCTGAATTTGAGGAGGCGTGCAATTGCATTCCCGTGTGGGATCGTTGAAATGCCCGCAGGGACAAGGGTTCATGGCGGCGGCCAGCATGAAGCGAGCAGGAAAGGTCAGTGACATCGACGCGCGGGAAATGGTGACCTGACCGTCTTCCATCGGCTGGCGCATCACCTCCAGAACGTTGCGTTGAAATTCCGGCAGTTCATCCAGGAACAACACCCCGTGATGTGCCAGCGAGACCTCCCCTGGATGCGGGATGATCCCCCCGCCGATCAGTCCGGCATCGGAGATGGTGTGATGCGGGGAACGGAAAGGCCGGGTGCCGACCAACCCGTGACACGGCAGGAGCAGTCCGCTGACACTGTGAATTTTGGTGGTCTCGATGGCTTCTTCGAAGGTCATCGGCGGCAGAATCGTCGGAATGCGTTTTGCCAGCATCGTTTTTCCTGAACCGGGAGGACCAATCATCAGAATGTTGTGTCCCCCTGCCGTCGCCACCTCCATGGCCCGCTTGGCGTAATACTGGCCTTTGACATCCCTGAAATCCACACTGTATTGCGACGCCTCGCTGAGCATCGCTTCCTTATCAATGCGAACCGGCGTGAAAACAGTCGTGGCATTGACGAGGTCGAGTACTCCCGGCAGACTCTTCATGGCGTAGACCTCAATCCCATCGACCACCGCCGCTTCCCGGGCATTGGTTTCAGGAAGCACTAGGTATTTGACCTTGGATTCTTTCGCTCGCACGGCAATCGACAGGGCCCCCTTGATGGGGCGTAATCCTCCATCCAGGGACAGTTCGCCGAGAAAGAGATACTGATCAATGTTTTTCTGCTGGAGGATTCCGTTGGTGCCCAGGATGCCAATGGCGATAGGGAGGTCGAAGGCGGATCCTTCCTTCTTCACGTCGGCGGGCGCCAGGTTAACAGTGATGTTTTGAAAAGGGAAATCCAGGCCGCAGTTCTTGATCGCGGATTTGATCCGCTCGCGGCTTTCCTTAACGGCAGGGTCGGGGAGGCCCACTGTAATGTAGTCGCCCTTGCCGGCGGAAATATCGACTTCCACTTCGACTAAATATGCATCAATACCGAACACGGCCGCACTCAGGGTTTTGAATAGCATGGCAGGAAGTTTATCGGGGGAGGGTTAATCGTACGCCCCCATTATCGACGAAAACAGGAGGATCGCAAAGGGAAATGTTGGATGGCAGGATTGCCGGCGGGGAGCAATCATCCGGTTAGCCCTCAGGCCTGAAAGGATTTGACGTACTGAATCGGGAAGGTGTAAGTTTAGCGCCGTTTTCATTGTCACCAGACTCTTTCATTATTTCGGTAGACTCCTTCGGGTCGCACCGCAATTCATCTAAATGCTGAGTGCATTCTCTTTACTAATTAGGGAGGAAGGAGATTTCTTCTTTCCTCCTCCCTTTTCGTTTGCTTTCGGATAGACAATAGAATTCACAGATTTGATCGCCTCATCCATGCGGGAGGCGTCCATTGAAAGGGGCGTCACAAGGCCAGTTCCCTTGGCAGTCCTAGCATAAACCCAAAGGAGGACGAAATGCCCGATACGAACAACACAAGTTCGGTTTCTGAACCCATGGTCGCGGATGCAGTCTTCGAAGGCGGTGGTGTGAAGGGTGTTGGACTGGTCGGGGCCTTGTCGCACTGCGAGGTGGAAAAGGGTTATACATGGAAAAATGTTGCCGGGACCTCAGCGGGTGCGATTACGGCGGCCCTGGTGGCCGCTGGTTATACCGCTGCCGAGATCAAGGCTGAACTGGACGGGCTCATGCGCGAACCGTCTCCCGATGGAACAGTCGGATATGAGCGGTTTAAGGACAAAAGCCTGCTCGACCAGGTTCCCTTGCTGGGGCCGGTTATGAGCCTCGGCATAGAAAAAGGGATTTATGAGGGAGAGTTTTTCGAGGGTTGGTTACGGGGGCTCTTGGAAAAGAAGAACAAGCACACCTTCGCGGATCTTATCAATTCCGCTCATGCGCAGGATTCCAAGGACAGTCCTTACCGCTACCGCCTGCGAGTGGTGGCTTCAGATATCACACGGCGGCGGATGTTGGTCTTGCCGCAAGACATCGCCGATTTCGAGGAATTTGACGGCGATCCCGATAAACTGGAGATCGCTCGGGCTGTTCGAATGTCGATGAGCATTCCGTTTTTCTTTGAACCGGTGGAACTGACCTGCCGGGATGATCGCTTTCCCCGGACGGAGGGGGAACAGGAACAAGAGACCACTCGAGGCAAACACATCACTTTTACCGCGAAGCAGCGCCGATGCTATATCGTGGATGGCGGCGTGCTGAGCAATTTCCCGGTTGACTTGTTTGATGCGCCGCCCAACCGGACGCCGCGATGGCCGACATTCGGCTTTAAGCTGGTTGCTCCCAACGACGACCGGCCCAATCGTATTGGCGGCCCTCTCACATTGTTTGCAGCCCTCTTTACGACCATGATGGAGGCACATGATCAACGCCACATGGACAAGGGCACGGAAGTCCGCACCGTCAAGATCCGGACAGAGAAGGTCAAAACCACCGATTTCGATCTGAAGCCTGAGGACAGCGACGCCCTTTATGACCGCGGTCGCGTTGGGGCGAAGCAGTTTTTCGAGTGCTGGGATGCTATGGGCGGCTTTTCTGGATATGTGTCGAAATACCGGCAGCCGACTTCATAGCGCGCATATCTTTTGCCGCCTCGACCTCGAGACCACCTTGGCGGGCGCCAACGAAATGTCAACGCTGAGCTTTCTTACCCGCGCTGGAAATTAACCCGAGGAGGGGCCGTATTGAGCTCACCGAGTTCCAACCCTTCAAGTCTCATTAAATTCGACAGGAATAAAAAGTTCCTTGGCTTGGATTCTGCCGTGGGAATTGAGATCCTTCCCCCGATCGCGGATCTCGAAGTTGCAAACGCCTTGGCCACCAATAGCCCCTTCCCTCGAAGAACGATCGAGCTGGGACGCGAGTCGGTCAAAGCAAGCGCTGGAAGAGATATTAAGTTTGGAGATGGCAGCGGGAAGGTGAGCTTCGCCGGAAGTGCGAGCGCTTTCACAAAGCTCGGTGTGTACTTCGACCCCGAGGCTATGCTGGCCGCCTTGGAGCTTAACGATAACATCGCGCCCGGAATGAAGTTGGAGAAAGATCCCAATGCGCTTTACGTCGTCTTCCGGTGGGGATATGACTTGCTCTCTTCTGCCAAGGGCTCTATGGCCCTGGGAGCTCCCGGATCGATTAGCTTTGGAGCCGACGGGAGCCGGGAAGGGATCTACGCCATCGTGCGGCGGCTGCAAACAAACACCGGGGCACTCACGGCCGTGCAGCAAACCCTCAACAGTTGGTTGTTGCCTTCCCAGATTACGACTATTGACGACCTCGAGCCCGGGACGTGGCTCATTGCTGATGTGGATGGGGCCGTTGCCGTTCAACTGGGGGCGCAATACGGCTATGACTTCAATTGGGTCCGACAAGCACAGCTTGGCGGCCTTCGGGGCGATATCGGCTTGCGGCTTCAGCTGGGAGTCTCGGCGGCAATCGGGTTTGAGGCAAGCGCAAAGTACGCCGTCGTGGTCAGCCGCGATTCGGGCGATCCTTTGGACACACATCTCCGGCTCCGGCTGTTCAAACAACGGAAGAAGGGATGGGATTTCGCTTTCAATGGGGGAGTCAGCGTTCAAGGAACAAAGTTTTTGCCTGACAAGATGGATGACTTCATCAAGGCTGTATTCGGTGTGCAGGGCGCACAAGTTGTCAAGGATCTTAACGCCCTCAGAAAATGGACTGACCCCAAGGTAAGCCCCCCTGACGCCCTGGCCGGTCTGACTGTGGACTACACATTGAGATTCCTCGGTGAAGTCACCGGAATTGATCCCCGGGCGTTCTTCGAAGAATCCAGAGCGAAATTGGTGGGCTTCCTCGACTTGTGGGACCACTTGCCTCATGGCGTGGCCACCCTTCTGGCGAGGCTTGTTAATGTTGATCCAACGCGTGCACAAGCCGAATTGATCCAGATCCGGGACATTGCGAATAAGATCAGCCGAGGCCATCAAGACGACCTGGCAAATCTCATCAATGAGCTCCTCAAGGACGTCGATTTCTTCAGGACGCCTGTGGGGACCTGGTTGGAAATGGCGGCTGCCGGTGGAGTTCTCCAGGCGATCTCGGGCACCCAGGAATTTACAGACTTACAGCGCATCGCCCAGGTGACAAGCGAGGTCCTCAAGGATGATTTCATTGAGAAGACCGTCCTTGTGAAGCTAGGACAGTTTATTGATTCCCATTTGAATCTGAAACAAGTGGAAGGAGTTTCTGATGCAGCGGCCTTCAATACCCTCGATGAATGGTTAAAGGCCAGGCTGTCCAATTTCCTCAACGCGCAGCTGGACCTTTCCCAGTTGGAACAAATCCGCAAAACCATACAGCTCGTACTAGACAAGGGCACGGAGTTCTATCAGAAGACAGTCACCGCGCTCCAGCGAAAGTACGAGTTCCACTTTAGTTCCACCTATCAGCAGTCGACAACCCGTACCGCCCTTCTGGACATCGTGTTTGATTTTGGTGTAACGGGAGTGGCGCAGACCTTCAAGCAGGCCCTGACAGGAAACTTCGACACTCTTCTCATAGAGCCCAGGACTGGCGTGTCTCTCAATGCAGCAACCCTCACCCATCAAATTGAACGGCACAACCATGTCGAGATCAATTTTCCCTTTTACAGCAGCGACCTGGACCACATCAACCAAGCCCTCGCCAAAGTGAATGCTGTGAACGCTGACGAGGGTCGCCTTCTCATCTACGAGCTCGACGCCGATGATATAGTGACGACAAAGAACAAACGAAACAGCCGGCTGGCCGTGGGCGGTTATTTAAAGGTTGGGAACAACCAGATTCGCATCCATTCGACGGACCCTTTGAGTTACTCGTATTCGTTCCGGCAAGTGAAAAAGGACATGAGACGGGCCGATCTGCAGTACCAGCTCAAACCCTATGTGGCTGCATATTTTCCGAATGTCTTTACCTCTCCCCCTGGGAGTGAGAAGGAGTCCTACCAAGCGTGGGTTGACGATCTGGATAAGACCATCGATCAAATTGAAGACAACGGACCGGGTAATTTCGGGAATACCCTTGTTTCGCTCGAGCTGACTTTGCCTGCAGCCGTTGCCTCCGCGTGGCTTAAGGCATCCCCCGACAAGAATTCCCCTCAGTACCGGAACGTCTCCGTTGCTCTCCAGTCGAAATTGAAGCAATTGATTCCGTTTTATTATTTTCAGAACCTCAAGAACTACGGAGAGATCGTGCCGGCCATGGTGCTGCTGGTATACGCGGCCATCCCGCCGTGGACCCCTCCCAATGATGTGTATTGGGAGATTCAGGATCCGGACCAGAGAAAGAAGATGGCCTGCGCTTTACAGACAACGATGAATCTTAGGACTAACCTGGAGAGTGTGTACACCTTGTTAGCCACAACTCCCGGGATGGAAGGAACCGCCGCATTCTTTAAGCCCGACCAGGCATCGCGTATGCAGGGAGAGAGCGTCGAGGGAATCGGTGACAACCTGCTTATGAGCTTGTTGCTGGTTGAATCCAGTGTCGTCCGTGGCGCCCGGGATGCGGGGGTGACACTTGGGAAGTTTTTGCAGGACGCCGCCACACGCCCCTCTGACGCGATTGCCGCCCTCTCAGATTTCGGATCCAAGATAACAGAAACATTTAACAGCAAGATCAAGAGTGTCTATGGAGGCGAAGCCGTCCGCCCGCTGGGGTCTATGGCTTTTCTCGAAGCGGCCTCAGTTCTGGACCCCGGTACCGCCACGGCGCGGGCCATGCTCGATCTGGTAGTCGTGAAGCAACAGGCCAAGTTTAATCTACCGGACTTTCTCACGGGCGCAACTCCTCCCAAGGAGGATGTGGTCGTCCAGCAACGGCTTGTTGCCACGGGTTGAAGGAAGTGGGCTAGATCGCTTTCATCGCAGGGATCAATGACCCACGGGTTGTTGCGTTGCGTAAACGGGGGAGGATCTCAAAATGCTCCAACATCTGGATACGTTCATCGCTTTTGCGGTCGTCATGGTCGGCGTCAGCCTGTTCATCACTATTCTGACGCAGATGATTTCAGCCTTTTTCGGACTCCGGGGAACGAACTTGAGGTGGGGAGTTGAGGAGTTGCTCCGGTCGATTGATCCGGAATTGGAGAAGCATGCGGCAGAGATCACCGGAAAAATCCTTCATCACCCCACCGTTTCCGACTCGACGTTTTCAAGGTTTGAAAACCGATTGCCTTGGCTGCTGTGGATTGTCCAGAAGATCGGATGGGTCGAGCGGCTGGTCTCCCAGTGGCAACTGGCTTCTTCGATCCGGCCGGAGGAGTTTATGGCTTCCTTGCGAAAACTCGGAAGCGCTCCGCTTCCCAAGGGCGACTCGGGAGAATGGCAGCAAATACTCAAGCGGGTGCTTACGGAGAGCGACGCCAGTGCCGAGACGCGAGTTCAACAGGTTATTCAAAAAATACAAACCCTCTCACCCGAAGTGATCAAGAGCATTGAGACCCTCTTTCCCCAGTTGGTCTCGAGGGCGCAAAGCGCGATTGGAGACATCGAGCTAAGATTCAATTCCATGATGGACCGGGTGTCGCAGCGCTTTGCCGTGCAGATGCGGATCTGGACGGTGGTTTGTGCGATCCTCCTGGCTTTTGTGGTACACCTGGATGCCTTCCGGCTTTCGACTCAGCTTTCCTCTGATGCTGCCGTGCGTGCCAGCCTGGTGGCCAGCGCTGAATCCATCACCCATCAAGCAGGCGATGTGCTCGGCAAAACCTCCTCCTCGCCCTTTGTTGACGCCATTAAACAATTAAAGGGGGAGAACCCGGAGGCCGCTCAACGGTTGGGCTATCCGCCGCCTCTTCAAAGCAGTGAGGAAGGTGAGACCTGGATCAGGGTACAGGTCAAAGACAGCGATGAGGCTGACCGATTGGTGCGCAGATTTCGAGATGTTGTCCAGGCGACTCTTAAGACGCGAATGGATACACTAAAGATGCAGGTCAGTTCTCTTAAAGACGAATTAAACAAAACTGAATTTCAACTGGTCCCGGATCCTTATCCTGGATGGGATTTCCTACCCTACCACCCGCAATGGAAGCGGCATCTGGCAGGAATCCTCTGTGCCGCAGCGTTGTTGAGTCTGGGCGCACCCTTCTGGTTCAACATGCTGAAGACACTGACTAACCTGCGACCGGTTCTCGCTGCGAAGCAGCAAAAGGAGGACGAGCAGAGCTCGGGATGAGATCGAAGCTAAAGGTCAGAACTGTGATAAGGAAAGGGTTGAACTCATAAACACGAGAGGTTCTACAAAAACTGGCGACGGAGGAATTCCAATCGCACAATCCAGACATCACTGCATGAGACGCCTGGAACGCCAAGGCGAGTGAACTACGCGTCCCTGGCCGGAAGTCGTCGCCCTTTACGCGACACGGCGACTCGGCGATTGGTTTGCTTCAACAACGCGCATGGGCCAGTCTAAAGGGTGATCACTGCCCGGAAGCGGACTTGCCCGTTGGCGACTCGCTCGTACGCTTTCCCAATCTCCTCCAGCTTGTAGGTCTCCTCAATCACTTTCACTTTACCCTTTGCCGCATAGTCGAGTGCCTCGTAAAGATACTCCGGGTGGTTCTGAGTTGAACCGATGATCCTACCCCGCAGGAAGATGAGCTCCGCCGTGACCTCGAGTGTTTCGTTCGAGGCACCCATCAATACCAATCTGCCATCAGGGCGCAATCCTTTCAAGGCATCTGAGGTGGCTTTGTAAGAATTGCTGGTTGCCAGAATGACATCCGCTCCCCCCGAGGCGCGCAGCGCCTCACCGCTGGCCACCACTTCGTCAGCGCCCAGGTCACGGACGAATTTCTCCTTATCCTTCGAATGAGTGATGGCAATGGTCTCAAAGCCCGCCGCCTTGGAGTATTGCAGTCCGAGATGACCCAGTCCGCCGATACCCAGCACTGCAATTCGCTCGTGGGGCTTGGGCTCGGCCAGACGCAATCCACTCCACACGGTATAGCCCGCGCAGAAGATCGGCGCTGCTTGTTCATAGGACAGATTTTCAGGTAATAACATGGTTGAGGTCGCAAAAGCGGGCATGTACTCCGCGTGACTGCCCTGGGTATGGACTCCGGTTCCCACTTGCTGGGCGCAAAAGAGAGGCTTGGCGCGCAAGCACCATTCACACCGCCCGCACGATGCCTGGATCCAGGGGACCCCCACGCGATCGCCAACCTTGCGGGTTCGTACGGCCGAGCCCACCTCGACAATCTCTCCCACCGGTTCGTGACCCAGAGTCCGGGGAAACTCCGTGGGTATCATCCCCTCGGTGATGTGAACGTCCGTATAACAAAGCCCGCTGGCGTAGATCTTGATCAGCACTTGATCGGCGAGGGGCTTGGGTGTGGCAATGTCCTTAACTTCCCATTTGCCATGGACCGCAGGTACCACTGCTGCTTTCATAGTTGACCTTCCTTTCTAAAGGGTGAATCAGAACCGTTAAATTTATTCTCCACCGAGTCCTCCAGGTGACCGCTTAATCGGGATCGTTCGCGCTCGTCTTTGCTTCCTCCGGCACCACGAAGAGATTCACTTTCTCCACCCCCCGCAGAAGGGTCAGCGAGGTACTCGCACCGACTTTTTCCTGAGTGAGAAACCGATGCAGGTCATCGATTCCCCCCACAGCCTCCCCGCCGAAGTCGACGATCACATCGCCTTCCACGAGTCCTGCCGTCTCGGCCGGGCTCCCGGGCTCCACTGACACCACAAGCACGCCGCTCTCCACCGGCAGGTTGTGAAAACGGACGGCCCTGCGATGGAGAGCGATAGCCTGCCCCGTCACGCCAACGTAGCTTCGCCGGACCCTGCCGCTTTTAATCAGTTGTGCCGCAACAAACTTCGCCGTGTTCATGGCAATGGCAAAGCAAATCCCTTGGGCCGGAAGGATGACAGCGGTATTGACCCCGATGACCTCCGCCCTCGATGTGACCAGCGGCCCTCCCGAGTTGCCCGGGTTCAGGGCGGCGTCGGTTTGGATAATGTTCTCGATGAGGCGTCCCGATCTCGACCGAAGAGAGCGGCCGAGAGCGCTGACAACCCCCGTCGTGACGGTGCATTGAAAACCATAGGGGTTGCCGATGGCGACCACGAGTTGGCCGACTTTAATCGATTGCGAATCCCCCAAGATGGCAGGCAACAGGTTGGGGGCATGGATGCGGATGACGGCGAGGTCTGTCTCCGGATCGTCGCCGACGCGGTCCGCTTCAAATTTTCTCCCATCCGACAGAACTGCCTCAATACGGGCTGCATGGTGAATCACATGACTGTTCGTCAGAATGAAACCGTCAGGCGTGAAGATGAATCCCGAACCGCTCCCGTGTGTCTCTCGGCGAAGTTTCGGGCTGGGGGATCGGCGGTTTCCAGCCTCCTGCACCACATCAATATTCACCACCGAGGGGCTCACTTTCTCGGCCACTCGAATCACCGCTTGAGAGTAAGTATCCAGCAGGGGGTCATCCGAAAGGCTCGGAAGATTAGCCGATTTCGAATTATCGGGATATCCCTCCTGGAACGAAGAAAGGGTAATAATCTCATTCATTGGAATGGCTCCTTTTCTTCCCATGGTGTGTCTTCCGTGAACACCCGCGAAGTTGGATAAGTGTTCACAATAACCTCGAACGTGCCACCGCACTCTCAACATCCGGCTCGGGCCTTCACCCCCGAAAAAGAATGGAGTCTTCTTACCCGGGATGCGCGAGACTTCCACGTCCGGACCCGATCTCCCCTCCGTGAATGAACACACCCTTTACCACGAAGATTTCAGCTTGTGAAGAGGGCACTTTTGAGTGATATACTCACCAAAAAGTTACCAAGCGGGAGAGCTTCATGATACGGAAACGTACAAAGTGCCCGGCCGAGATGACGTTAAGCGTGATCGGAGGTCGTTGGAAAGTTCCGATTCTTTACCATCTTTCTCATGGGGTGAAAAGATTCTCTGAATTGCAGCGGAGCATGAACGGGGTGACTCAAAAGGTGTTGACGCAACAACTCCGTGAGATGGAAAGGGATGGAATCCTGCACCGCGAGGTTTTCGCACAAGTTCCACCCAAGGTGGAATACTCCCTCACGGGGTGGGGGAAAAGTCTTAAGCCAGTCATTGATGCCATGTGCGAGTGGGGAAGTCTCTTTGCCAAAGGAAGACAGCCACAGAACTCCATGGAGTTTCCTCTGCCTCCTTCCACCCTTCAGCGAAAGACTGAAGCCAAGGAAATTCGGCAGTAAGACATTTCGTTCATATCCCCAAAATTGCGTCAGGGGGCGGAAGGGATTATCGCTTTTCAGGAATCCTCGTTCCCGTGTCTGAGACCACTCTTGAACCGTCAGTTCTCAAAACGCGTGGCCTGAGGAGTGCCCTAAAATCCTATCTTTCCTATCGGATGTTGGGTTGGATGGGGGCTGTTCCCCTGATCGAGGGGAAAGAGAATTGGGGCTCCGCTCATTGAGCAACGCTGACCCGGATCTTCTCTCCGACCCGAAGCTGCCGGGCGTTGTGGATCCCGTTGATTTGTTTCAAGGACTCCACCGTGGTGTTGTAGTTCTGAGCAATTGAAAAAAGCGTCTCGCCCGAGCGGACGCTATGGACGACAGTTGAGGGACGCCCCGCAGGAGTGCCCTTCCGTGAGGCAGGATGGGGTGAAGCCTTCGCATGTGCGGCAGGTTTGCCGGTGGCGCGTCCGGGCTGATCTTCAGTTGCCATGCGGATGGTCAGGCGCTGGCCGGGGCGAAGTTTGGTATTCACTCCCAGCCGGTTCCACTTGCGAAGCTCGCTCGGCGTTACATCATACCTGGCCGCGATGTTTGCCAGGTTTTCTCCCCGCTCCACGCGATGTTTAACAAGCGAGGTCCTTAAGTTTGAAGTCGTGGCAGGAATGACAACCTTGGTCCCTTCCTCCAGTACGGACCCCTGGGCCAGTTCATTGACCTGTGCGATGGCGCTCACCGTAGTGCGGTATTTATTCGCAATCGTCGAAAGCGTCTCTCCCGCAGTCACCCGATGACGGCGCCAGAGTACGCGCTTGTCCTCCGGAATTAAAGCTATCTCTTGAAGAAACTTCTCTTTCGTCCCGAGAGGGAGATTGAGCTGGAAATCGGGTTCGTTTGGGGGCGTTGCCATTCGAAGCAGTTGCGGGTTCAACGACTGAAGCGTCTCAACCGAGGTATCGATGGTTTCCGCGATCAACCGCAGATCTGTCGGAGTGGACACAACAACTCGCTCAGTCTTAAGCGGGGGCAGGGGTTCGACATTGAACCCGTACTTTCCCGGATTCTTTGCAATGATGGTGACCGCCAGGATGGCGGGGACATAGTTTTCGGTTGGAAGCGGCAGGACGTGGTGCGCAGCCATCTGCCAGAAATCGGCATAACCGGAGCGTTCAATGGCCTTTTGAACACCCCCCGGACCGCAGTTATAGGCGGCCATGGCCAAATACCAATCCTCGAAATTCTCATACAGATCCTTCAAATGCTGGGCCGCCGCGCGGGTCGATTTTTCCGGATCCTGCCGCTCATCAACCCACCAGTTCTGTACGAGCCCATACTCCGCCCCCCGAAAGGGAACGAACTGCCAAATCCCTTTCGCCTTCTTGTTGGAAAGTGCCAGTGGCTGGTATCCACTCTCGACCTGGGCGAGATAGATGAGGTCTTCGGGCACCCCGGTCTCCCGAAGAACGCGATCGATCATGGGTCGAAAGGCACCGACCCGTCGGAGTCCATTCTCCATCGCCCCCCGACCACGCCCCCGGGTGAAGTAATCAAGAAAATTCAGGACCCGCTCGTTCACGGTAATGGGAAGATCATGCTTGACCTCGGCCAATTCCTTTTCGGCCGTCGCCTTGAGCTTTTCGTCAATTCTTGAAGGGAAGGTCTCGATGGCTAAGATTTCATCCGAAGGAGCCGGTTCATATTTCTGTGTGGTGAAGCCGTCCCCTTCCTTGAAGGCAATCACTTCGTATCCATGAATTCGATCCACCAGACTATCAAACTCTCTCTCCAGCCGCTCGTCAGAGTGCAACGGAACGGGGGATCGAAGCATTATTTCCACGGCAAGGTCGAACGATTTCTTGGCGCGATCCAGGTGCCCCTGCCGGTAATCCTCCTCTCCGCGACGATAGTTTTCCTCCGCCTGCTCGATGACTCGTTCGGCTGCGTCAAAGGGTGCAGGGGCGAGGACCGGCGGAAGGGGATAACTATCCGGCACCGGAAGCTTTGAGAGGGCGGGGGAGGGAACCGAAACCACGGGAGGGATAACCACCGGCTTTTTCTTGGGGCCGGCGCTGTCACAAGAGGCGAGGGCCAACGCCAAACCCAGGGGAAGGAGGAATTTAGCGTATTTCATCCGGCTGTTGAAGGATACCATCTCGTTATGAGTCCACACTCAAAGGCAAAAAAACCGCACTCATCTTACACGAGCCCCCCTGGTAGAGTCAATTTGGCGAGGCATAACTCACCTCCCTAAACAACCAAAACAATCGCCTATGAATCTATGTGGTTAGCGGCGAGAAGGATGAACGCCTTGAGCGACAAGTGGTCAAAGAGGAGTATAATAGAGAGCGGCGTATTAAGGCCGTTCACGCCGGTTGAAGAGGGGAACCCATTCGCCGCAGAGATTCAATCCTCATAAGCCCTGGGTTGTAAACAGGGCCGGCATCTCAGCAAGATGGAATAGCCAAAAGAATCCGTGACATGGGAGGAATTATGTTGACAAAGAAGTGGAGCCGGATGCCGCTATTCACGGTTCTCCTGCTGGGACTCGTCAGCATCGTTTGGGCGCAGAGTCCCTCGCAAGAACAACCGCCGAAAAAGTCGGAGGATGTGAAAGAGGCAGGTGCAGTGCCCGGATCAACGCCGGCGCCAGCGGTGCCTGAGGATCCTAGGGTGGAACGCCGGGAAGTCATTGTTCCTTCGGGGACACGCGTTCCGCTGTCTGTGGTCAATTTTGTGAGCTCTCGAAATGCCAGGTCTGGTGATCCGGTCTATTTGGAAACCATGTTCCCCATTACGGTGGGGAATCGGGTGGTGATCCCTGTGGGCAGCTATGTGCGCGGGACCATTACCGAGGTCAAGCGCTCAGGCCGCGGCAAGGGTCGGGCCGAGATGTATCTGAGGTTCGACAGCCTCACGCTGCCCAACGGAACCACGCGCGATTTCACAGCGACCGTGTCTCAGGCCGACGCCCGGATCCCCGGGAACTTGAAGGAAGGGAAGATTGAGGCCGCGGGGACGAAGGGCCGGGACGCCGGGACCATTGCCACAACGGGAGCTGCGGGGACTTCCATCGGAGCAATTGCCGGGTCCGCTTCCGGACATCCGGGTGTGGGCACGGCTATTGGGGCGGGAGCGGGAGCTGTCGCCGGGCTGATAATCGCTTTGGCACAGCGGGGCAATGAGGTTGATCTTTATCGGGGGACAGAAGTTGATATGACCCTTGATCGGAATCTCGTTTTTGATGAAGGTGAGTTGACCCACTTCGCACGGGACCCCTCGAGCGATCGCTACTATGAGCGTCCCGGACCACCCTCGCGTCAGAGCGGTAGTGACGATCGTTATGGTCGCAGAAGACTCCCTTTTCCCTTTTGAGTGGCACCGTCAGGTTCAGCGGGAGAGAGAGGGTCACAGATTGGATAGCGCCGGCCAGAGATGAAGCTCTGGCACCGTCCTTCTTTAAAGAAAGCCAGCAGCCGCCCCATGCGGTCGCTGGCTTTTCTATTTCTTGCCAGCTTCAGCGTGCCTGGTCAGATGAGTTTTCGCGAGATCCCGGAAGACTTTGAAGGCGGTGAATTCACGGGCTCCAAACGCCATCCGGCTCAGCTCCACCGCAGACCAGACAAAATAGAGGATGGTGACGATTAGATGGACTGAGAAGAAGGATTCACTGGGGATCACTGCTGAAAATGCAAACTGGACAAACCAAAGGGTGAACAGAAGACAGGCTTCAAACCAGCTGAAGCGCATGTTGATGAGCAGTACCAGTCCCAGGAGCGACTGTGAAATGGTTAGAGCGATCTCCAATTTCTGGTAGGCACTGAATGGAATGGGCGTGACCGCGCCCATCCGGATGGAATAGACAATCGGCAGCATGGCGGCCAATAACGTCCATTGATTAATATTCGATGACACCATGTTCATCAGGGCCAAGGGTGCATTCCTGACGGTTCGCGCCCAATAGAGGGCAGAAACCTTTTCTGGAAACTCCGACAGGAACGGAGCGACCCACTGGACAAAGACAAACTGAGAGACCCCAACGGACACGGCAAGCAGAAGCATGCTGTGAAGGAACGGCTCCGCCACAAAATACATGATCATGCCGCCCCCCAGAAAGAGGCCGATGATCGCGGTATTCCGCACGCGACGTGACGAGGTCATAATCTTACGGGGCACATATTCCAGTTCTTCGATCTTCTCTTCGCTCTGGGGCGGGATTTTTTGAAGAATATAGAGGTACACGAAATAGAGGACCATCAGGATAATGCTGTCAATAACCGTGAGTGTCCCTTTGAGGAGAATAACAAAAAAGTAAAGGATGGGGGCCCCCAGGGAGACGACCTCCACCGCGTGCTCGCGTTCGAGCACAATCTCGCGAAGGGGCTGTTTGGTCTTTCGGCGGTTAAAGAATGCTGCCGTGGCATAGATCAGTGGCCAGCCCAGCCCGACCAGAAGACGCAATGAGCCGGTCAGATTGGCCGTCATCAGGTCGACCCTCTTCTCCCAGGCGATGACGAATTCGACCGCAAACTCGGGTAACGTTTGCAACCACGCCAGTATGGCAAGGGCCAGCCCCTGGGAGATCAGGAACTGCGCCGCTTCAGCGGCCCAGGCGATCATCAGGGAAGCGACCAGCACGCTGGGAAATGTCCAGAGGGCCGCCAAGGTGGACCCCTCCGGTTGGATCGCTTGGCCGGACCTGAAACGTGCCAGTCCGAGGAGAAAGAGGTTGATTTTTTGTCTCATTCAGATGGGATGGGTCTCAATCGGTGAAGCAGACCGGACGGCTCTTCGAAATGCTGGAGTGTTTCGAGAACCTTGCATCCTTTCGGAGCGGAAAGTCTTCCCTGTAGTGTGCCCCGCGACTTTCTTCGCGGGCCAGCGCCGAGGACGTAACGACAGAGGCCACCGAGAGCAGGTTGCGCAACCGCAAATCGTGCGGGGGAGTGTCGCACGGCCGGGAGTGGGTCTCATATTCTCCAAGCTCCTGGAGGGCTTGCCTGAGATTCTGCCCGGTGCGGATGACGCCAACATTCTGCCACATTAATTTTTTCAATCGCGCACCCATTTCTTCGGGCGAAATTCGAACCTTGCCCGTTGGAGGGGTCTTTTCGGAATGACCATTGGAGTGCACTATGCCTTGGGTTGTACACCCTTCACCGCGCATCGTTTCGCCTGCCCGGGCGCCAAATACAAGACTTTCCAGGAGGGAATTCGATGACAGGCGATTGGACCCGTGAACGCCGGAACAGGAAGCCTCTCCGGCCGCATAAAGCCCTTGGAGGGAGGTCTTTCCTTGTGTATCGATCTTGATGCCCCCAATGCAATAATGCGCCGCAGGGTGGATCGGGATCATGTTCTCGGAAATATCGATATTGAATTCCAGGAACATCTGATAAACACCGGGAAACCGCTTCTTCAGGATTTCGGAATCAAGATGCGTGCAATCCAAATAAACGTAACTACTCTGAGTCTTCATCATCTCCATCATGATGGCCCGGCTAACTGCATCGCGGGGAGCAAGTTCTTCCTGGGGATGATGGTGGTGCATGAATCGTTCCAGGTCTGCGTTGCGCAAATAGGCCCCTTCGGCGCGCAAAGATTCCGGAAGCAAAACACGGGGGGCGTTTTTCAAATAAAGAACGGTGGGATGGAACTGAATGAATTCCATGTCGCTTAATTCGGCCCCGGCCCGGAAGGCGATAGCCAGACCGTCGCCGGTCGAAAGTTCGGAGTTCGTGGTCTCGGGATAAAGTTGGCCCATTCCCCCAGTACCCACGAACACCGCCTTCGCGGTCACCGTATGCCGGCGTCCCGTCTTCAGATCGCAGTAATGCGCCCCCGCAAGAGAGCCGTTCACCAGGATCAAATCCTCCGCAGCAGTATTTACCAGCGCTTTGACATTCGGTAGGGACACTAGTCGTTTGTGCAATGTTTCCAGGATTTCATTCGTGGTGGTCTGAGAACGCCCTTTGAAGATATAGGGACGTGCTTTGGCGTCCTGCTTGGGCAAAAGGACCTTTGCCGTATGGCGCTCGAAAGAGGCTCCCCATGAGATGAGTTCCTCGATGTAGCGAGGACCCTCCTCGACCAAGACTTTGACAGCCTCGGTCCTGCATAACCCTTCTCCGGCGCACACCGTGTCATCGTAATGAAGCCGAATTTCTTCTTCGTCGCTGGAGGCGATGGCGATCACCCCATTGGAATGCTTGGAGGGTTGACCCAGGGAACACTGCTTCGTCAGCATCAGGACGTTGCCCGCGTCGGCGAGAGCAAGGGCACAGCGCATGGCGGCGACGCCGCTTCCCACAATCAAGAAATCTGTTTT
Organism: Terriglobia bacterium; assembly: GCA_041494885.1. Lineage (GTDB taxonomy): Bacteria > Acidobacteriota > Terriglobia > JAIQFV01 > JAIQFV01 > JAIQFV01. The sequence continues at coordinate 70,684 of JBGQBO010000004.1, read as the reverse complement.
CTCCAACTCACAGGACTTCATATGCAAGGGCATCATACTCCACCAAAAAAAAATTGAGCAACAGTTTTTCAGGAGGAGAATTTTCACAATCTCTACTTGGCGGGATCTGGAAATTAATTTGCTGGCGCCGTAAGGGGTATGATAGGTTATTTGGTTTGTGTATCGCTAAGGGCCGCATCGGAGGGGGCGTCCCACAGTCGTCTCTGCCCCAAGAGTTTTGACATGGGTTCGCCGAGGATTCCTCGGATGAAAAGCGGACTAGGGCTGAGCCCCCGATTGCATGGCGAGCGCTTGACCTGACGAATAGATCAGAGGTCCCGAACCATGATTGAAATTCAAGTTTCACTCCATGAACGCAGTTATTCCATCGTGGTCGGGAAAGGACAGGCGATTCAAAACCCCGCCTTGGGAAATCTCATCAAGTCCAGCACCAAGGTTTTTCTGATCACGAACGGTACAATCTGGGGTAAATATGCGCGCTTGATACGCTCTCCGCGCAGCATCATGGCCAGGTCAATCCCCCTCTTGATTCCAGATGGCGAGCGATTCAAAAACCTGGGATGGTATCAAAAACTCTGCCGGGAGATCGTTCGCCGGGGAGCGGATCGGAAATCCCTGATTCTTGCGTTGGGCGGCGGGGTCGTGGGCGACATTTCCGGATTTGTGGCTGCGTCCGTCCTTAGAGGGCTGCCTCTGGCACAGATTCCAACCACCTTGCTGGCCCAGATCGACAGTTCCATCGGGGGAAAGACCGGGGTGAACTTGCCGGAAGGGAAGAATATGGTCGGCGCCTTTTATCAACCGGCCCTGGTGGTCACCGATCCGACCTTTTTAGAGACCTTGCCTTTGCGGGAGTTGCGTGCCGGGCTTTATGAGGCCATCAAGTATGGAGTGGTGCTGGACCGGCCCCTTTTTGACTTCCTTGAAGCGGATATGCAAGGAATCCTGGGATGTGATTTGCAGGCCCTTGAGACGGTCATACGTCATTGTGCCTCCGCAAAGGCAGAGATTGTGCGTCAGGACGAGCGAGAATCCGGATTACGCAAGATCCTGAATTTCGGCCATACCTTTGGACACGCGCTGGAGGCCCGAACTTCATACCGCCGCTTCAAACACGGAGAAGCCGTGGGGTGGGGGAGTATGATGGCTACCCGTTTGGCCGAGAAGTTGTCTCTGATTTCCCCGGTCGATTCCAAACGCATCATCACCTGTATTCGCGCGGTCGGAAAACTGCCCAGGATTTCCGACCTCTCCGCGAGTACGGTTCTTTCCCGCATGCAGCACGACAAGAAATCGATTGCGGGAACGCTTCAATTCGTTCTGCCCACGGGACTCGGCTCCGCGAAGGTTGTCGCTGAGATCGATCCCAAATTGATTCGCGAATCATATCTCGAGATTCAAAAAGAGGGGGTCGGCAGGAATTGAATTGAGGGACCGGACCAGGCTCCACGGTCGAATTCCGCTGACCGCGTTCCATCAACGCGCTGGAGCCACTTGAAGCCTCCCAGTGCAGGAACCCCGAGGGACGAGAAGGGAGAAAAGCGATTACATCAACCGACGGTCCGGCGAGAAAAGCTGCTGAGGTCCGCGCCATGTTCGGCGCCATTGCTCATCGGTATGACCTTGCGAATCATCTGCTTTCTCTCAACTTTGACCGGTGGTGGCGTCGAGTTGCGGTCCAAAAGATTAAGGCCCGCCTGAGACGGAATGATTTCGATGCGCTCGATCTGGCTTGCGGAACGGGGGACCTCACACTGGCCTTGGGTGCGGCGACCCGCGGGCGTGTCGTGGGAATGGATTTCTGCCATCCGATGCTGATGATGGGCGTCAATAAGCGGGCCCGGCAGGACCCTTCTTCCTGCATCAATTTCTCCGAGGCCGATGCCTTGAAACTGCCCCTTAAGGACTCCAGCTTTGATGCAGTGACCATCGCGTTCGGGCTACGGAATCTGGAGGATTACGGAAAGGGGCTGTCGGAGATGTATCGCGTCCTGCGGCCCGCCGGGGTCCTGGGCGTGCTGGAATTCTCCCGGCCCCTCATGCCTCTCTATCGGCACCTGTACCAGTTTTACTTTTCGAGAATTCTCCCCTGGTTGGGAGCGCGGGTGAGCGGAGTGGAAGGGCCCTATACCTACCTCCCTGATTCCGTGTCAAAGTTTCCCTCCCAGAGAGAACTGAAAGAGCTGATGGAGCAGATTGGTTTTGTCGATGTCGTTTTCTTCAATTTGAATGGCGGCATTGCGGCGTTGCACCTGGGAACGAAGCTGTGAAATAAGGTGTCAGGGATCAGGTATCGGGTGTCAGGGCTCTCGTGATACCCCTTGAGTTGTTTCATGAGGAAGATCAGAAGTCGGGGATCGGAAAATCAGAGGAATAGATCCGATGTCAAAGACCTTCTGCTGAAGATTAGAAAGCTTCACAGACACTTGATATGTGGCTCTCGGATTTCGGACACGTCTCCCTCGTCTGTTATCTTGGACCTCCAACCTCTGACTTCTCGCTCCTGACACCTGGCACCCGATACCTGACACCTTGCAAACAACTATGGACTTCAAACTTGCGACATCTTTTATTCCCCGCGGTGACCAGGTCACGGCCATCGAACAGCTCATCAGGGCGTTGACCGATGGTGAGAAACACCAGGTGTTGCTCGGTGTCACCGGTTCGGGAAAGACGTTCACTATTGCCAAAGTGATCGAGGCGGTGAACCGTCCCACCCTCGTGATGGCCCACAACAAGACCCTGGCCGCGCAGCTTTACCAGGAGTTCCGCACCTTTTTTCCACACAACGCGGTCGAATATTTCGTGTCTTATTATGATTACTATCAGCCCGAGGCCTATCTGGCTGCGACCGATACCTACATCGAAAAAGAAGCCACCATTAATGAAGAGATCGATAAGTTGCGGCTCTCGGCGACCAAGTCCCTCTTCGAGCGTCGGGATTGCATCATTGTGGCCTCGGTGTCCTGCATTTACGGCCTCGGCTCCCCCGAAGCCTATTACGGGATGTTGATGTTTCTGGAAAAGGGCCAGCACATCTCGCGGAAGGAGATCGTGCACCGGCTGGTGGAAATCCTCTACGAGCGGAATGATGTGGAGTTCAAGCGCGGGACCTTTCGGGTGCGGGGAGACGTCATTGAAGTCTTCACGACATATTCCGACGATGCGCTTCGGATCTCGATGTGGGGGGATGAGGTCGAGAGTCTCTCTCGTATTGATCCGCTGACCGGAGCCGTCAAAGAAACTTTCATCCGAATGCCCATCTATCCGCGAACGCATTTTGTGATGCCGCGCTCCACGCTGGAGATCGCCATCGAGCGCATCCTGGGTGAAATGGAGGATTGGGTGCCGCGGCTCGAGGCCAGGGGGAAACTGATCGAGGCGCAGCGCTTGCGGCAGAGAAGCCTCTTCGACGTCGAGATGATCCGAGAGATCGGGTATTGCCACGGCATCGAGAACTACTCGCGGCATTTCAGCGATCGACGGCCGGGTGAAGCCCCCCCGACGCTGCTGGATTACCTCCCTCGCGACGCCCTCCTGGTGGTGGACGAAAGTCACCAAACGATTCCACAGGTTCGCGGTATGTACCATGGCGACCGCTCCCGTAAAGAGAACCTGGTGAACTACGGATTCCGCCTGCCCTCGGCTCTCGACAACAGGCCTTTGACCTTCGAGGAATTTGAGCACCGGGTGAACCAGGCAATCTATGTCTCGGCCACCCCGGGCCCCTATGAACTGACAAAAACAGGTTGTGTTTTTGTGGAGCAGGTGATCCGGCCAACGGGACTGGTGGATCCAGCGGTCGAAATTCGCCCCGTAAAAGGACAGGTCGACGATTTGATGCATGAAATCAAATTGCGCGCAGAGAGCCGGGAGCGCGTCCTGGTCACCACCCTGACCAAGCGCATGGCAGAAGATCTGACCGAATACCTCACGGAGACAGGGGTGCGGTGCCGCTATTTGCATTCCGACATTGAGACCCTGGATCGAATCAAGATCTTGCGGGATCTGCGGAAAGGGGAGTTTGATGCCCTCATCGGAATCAATTTGTTGCGAGAGGGCCTCGACTTGCCCGAGGTTTCGCTGGTGGCAATTCTCGACGCCGACAAAGAGGGTTTCCTGCGGTCCTCAGGATCGCTCATCCAAACAATCGGCCGCGCGGCGCGCCACCTCCACGGGAAAGCCATTCTCTATGCCGAGGTGATGACCGATTCCATGGCGAAAGCGCTCGCGGAAACCAATCGCCGGAGGGCGATCCAAATTCGGTATAACCAGGAAAATCACATTACGCCGGAATCTATTATCAAGCCGGTGGACATGGTTCTGGTCTCGATCGCCGCAGCCGATTATGTCGAGGTGGAAACGGATTTGGCGGATGAGATGTGGGTTGCAGAACCTGAGAAACTAGGTGAGCTCGTCGCCAAGCTGGAGCGCCAAATGCGCGATGCGGCCAAGAAATTCGAGTTTGAAAAAGCTGCCTCGCTGCGGGACCGGATTCGCGAACTGAAATCGCGGGCTGTGTCGTCTGTGATGTAATACTTAGCTTTAAAGTCCAAGGTCCGACGCCATTGGTTTCCCTACTGTCAGTAATGTCAGTTGCTGGAACGAGTGCCGCAGGCCCACCAACCGGGCCACCCGAAATCGAATCATCCCTCGAGTTCCGGGACTCTTCCATCGCCTCGCATTAATTGACGTTGCTTGCGACGAGTTCCCAGTTCTTCGTTTCCGAGAACATTTCTCCTGTCGCGTTTACAAAGGCTCCATGAGCGAAGGCATCACCCTGGAGCTGGTACATCATCCACGCCGTTGGATAACCCAGGTATCCATAGACCCCGTTGAAACAAGGCGGCGACGCTCCTGTGCAGTTAGGCTGGCCTTGGACGTCATTATGATTGGGACCAATGAGGGTGCCTTTAAGCTTCGTAATGCCACTGGGCACCGCGTCATAGTAGCCCTGGATGGATTGCTCACCGGGGATCTGGGGCAGTTGTGTGGGAGGTGAGATAGGAAAATCCGCTGAACCATCAATAAGGAATATTGATCCGTGCACGAGGTTCCGGGTATCGGCGCAGCTTTGCGGGCTGCCACACCACACCTGGGCGGGGAGTTCGATTGGAACCACGGTTTTTATTGACCCCGCGGATTTGATCACGGCATTAATAGCCCCGCTTGCTCCTTGAGAGTGCCCGAACGCCCCGATCTGATTGACGTTGAGCTTGTGGAAAAAGGGACTTGCAGCATTATTGTTTGCGGTGACCAGAAAATTTGCAGCGTCCAATATGGTTTGGCCCGCGCCGGTGTTCTTGTCCTCCGTTGCGATCACCACAAAACCCCAGGAAGCCATGTGAGTGAGCAGATAGGCGTAATTGCTCGGCAGCGAATTGGTTCCATTCCCCCAGGTAAGAATGGGATGCAGGAATCCATTGGCGCCGAGGTTTGTGGGATAATACAGATCGAACCGGTTCCCGGACGAATCACAGCAGGCGGCGCCCGGGCTCACCGTCACAACCCACGGGCCGGAGGCGTAATATTTCAGTTCGATGGGGCCGGTGGGATAATTCGGTGGATTGCACCCTGGCAGGATTCCTATGAAGGAAATGGCTACGATTGCCAGTAACCATCGATATCGTCGAATCTTCATTTGCCCCTCCTCCGCGTCCCTTTTCCTTGATACAGACCACATGGCTGTAAAATGCACATCCCAACTCCGGATCCCTCTCCATCACCGCCCTGGCACCTGACACCCGGGACCCGGCCCCCGACACCTTCTCCCTCATCCATTCACAAACGCCTTCCGTCCTGCAAAGCGGGCCCGAGGCCCGAGCGCTTCCTCGATGCGCAGAAGCTGATTGTACTTCGCAATGCGCTCACTCCGACAACCGGATCCAGTCTTGATCTTGCCGCCACTGACGCCGACGGTCAGGTCGGCAATGGTGGCATCCTCTGTTTCGCCCGAGCGATGCGAGACAAAAATTCCATAGCCCGCCTTCCGCGCCGTTCGGATGGCGTCCAGAGTTTCCGTGAGCGTTCCGATCTGATTGAGCTTTATTAGGACTGAATTGGCAACCCCTTCTTTAATGCCGCGGGCGATAATCCGGGGATTGGTGCAAAACACATCGTCACCGACCAACTCGATCTTCTTGCCGAGCACTCGCGTCAACTCTTGCCAGCCCTCCCAATCGTTCTCCGCCAATCCATCCTCCAGAGACACAATGGGGTATTGCCGCACCCACTTCTGCCACAACTGAATCATTTGGGCGCTGCTTTTCTTGGTTTTGCTGGATTTCCAAAATACGTACTTACCCGATTCATACAGTTCACTGGCCGCGGGATCGAGGGCAATGGAAATTTGCTTCCCTGTTTTATATCCGGCGGACTCAATAGCCTGGAGGATGACTTCAACAGCCTCTTCGTTTGATTTCAATTCCGGCGCAAATCCTCCTTCGTCGCCCACCGCCGTGCTGTAACCTTTTTTCTTCAGAATGCCTTTGAGCGCGTGAAATGTCTCAATCCCCATCCGGATGCTGTCGGAGAACCTCTTCGCGCCGTGGGGAACGATCATGAACTCTTGAAAATCGACGTTGTTATCCGCGTGCCGACCTCCGTTGATCACATTCATGCTGGGGACAGGAAGCAGGTTGGCGTTTCTTCCGCCCAGGTAACGGAAGAACGGGATCCCTCTCGTCTGCGCGGCAGCCTTGGCCACCGCCAGTGACACCCCAAGAATGGCATTGGCGCCGAGTCTTGACTTATTGACTGTGCCATCCAGGGTGATCATCTTCCGGTCAATGGCGCCCTGATCGAAGGCATTCATGCCCCGCAGCCGGGGTGCAATGATCTTATTCACGTTGGTGACGGCGGTTTGAACTCCTTTCCCGAAATACCTCTTCGATTTTGTGTCCCTCAGCTCCATGGCCTCCCGCTCCCCGGTCGAAGCTCCGGAGGGGACAATGGCTGAACCGCATATTCCGTTCTTTAATTGAACCTCGACTTCTACGGTGGGATTTCCACGGGAATCCAGAACTTCACGGGCATGAACTGACTTCACGGTCGACATAATTCAAGTCCTCTCTTTTAGGAAAGATCGTAATGAGTGCATTCCTCGGAAGAATGCTCCCTGGGATTGACTGTTGATGGTTCAATACTCAAACACCTGGGAATCATAGCAAACGGCCGGTGATTCCGCTATGGCGGGAACAAAATCTTCGCCGGGTTGGGTATCCTCGCGGGGTGCCGCAGGTATCGTCCGCCTCGGACGATGCCTGCGAGGGCTGGACAGAGAGGAAGCGTTGAGAAGTCGTATCCTGTCACTGCTTGCATTCGCAGGCATGCCAGAAACGCATGCCTGCGGCACCCACACGGTTGGGTATCCTCGCGGGGTGCCGCAGGTATCGTCCGCCCTGGACGATGCCTGCGAGGGCTGGACAGAGAGGAAGCGTTGAGGACGTCGTATCCTGTCACTGCTTGCATTCGCAGGCATGCCATAAACGCATGCCTGCGGCACCCACACGGTTGGAAATCTTCGTCGGGTGCCGCAGGTATCGCCCGCCTCGGACGATGCCTGCGATAGGCCGATCGAGAGGATGGATTGGGGAGGTAGTATCCTGGCACCTGCGGCACCCCAGGCTGGCACTCTATGATAAGATCATGATCGAAATGGAAAACACACCGATGACGAAGACGCTCTACGTGCTGGTCGCTATGGTGGGGATCACTGCCACCGCGATGTTTTATTACGAGGCATGCTCCAATCCAAAGGAGACGGCGATGAAGCTTAAGGAAGGTGATGCGGCTCCTGATTTCGAACTCCCGTCGCAAGCCGGACAACCGGTGCGCTTGTCCAGCTTTCAGAAAAAGAAGAACGTCGTACTCTATTTCTACCCCAAGGACAACACTCCGGGGTGTACCCGGGAGGCCTGCAGTTTTCGCAATGATCTGGCCCAGTTCGCGTCGAAAGACACCGAAGTCCTGGGCGTTTCACTGGACAGCATTGAATCGCACCAGAAATTTTCCCAAAAGTACGGGTTGAATTTTACTTTGCTGAGCGATCGGGACCGATTAGCCACCAGTGAATACGGGGTGATGGGAAGCTTCCTGGGGCTGAAATATGCCAGGCGGGCGACCTTCGTGATCGATAAGTCGGGGGTCATCCGTAAGATCTTCGATAAAGTCGACGTCAGCAAACACAGCGAGGAGTTGCTGGCAGCCCTCGAGCGCTTGTCGGTAGGGGACGTCAAGAATTAGCGGAAATTGCTTCCTAGGGGTGCCGCTGATATCGCCATCTTCGCGAGATTTATGCCCTGAAATTTCCTCTCCGGGGGGGAGGGATGAAAACTTCGTCAGGCACAGAAGTTCGCTTGACGCCGGTTCCTATAGAATCCATCAGCGAATGCTCTCAAGCAGGATAAGCAGGCAGCGGCTTCCAGCACGAATTCAGATGCTCACGCCACAATATCCTCAAACAGCACCGTCGAAAGGTACCGCTCGCCGAAGCTGGGAATAATGGCGACGATCATCTTGCCTTTGTTTTCCAGGCGAGAACCCACCTTCAAAGCGCAGCTGGCAATGGCGCCCGAGGAAATTCCAACAAAGATCCCTTCCTCCTTTGCGAGGCGGCGCGAGATCGCGACGGATTCATCCAGCGTCGCCCGATAGACCTCATTGTAGAGTTTGGTATCAAGAATCGCAGGCACGAACCCCGCACCGAGTCCCTGGATCTTATGAGGGCCGGGGGCTCCGCCCGAAAGCACCGGTGAGGTGTCCGGTTCAACTGCTACCAACCGCACCGAGGGCTTCCGTTCACGCAAATACCTTCCAACACCTGTGATTGTCCCGCCGGTCCCTACTCCTGCAACAACGATATCGACAGCTCCGTCCGTGTCATCCCAGATTTCTTTTCCCGTGGTTCGGTAATGAACTTCTGGATTGGCGGGATTGTCGAACTGGTGGGTCAAAAATACTTTCGGCAGGGACCGCGCCAGTTCCTCTGCCTTGGCGATGGAGCCTTTGATTCCTTCGGTTCCCGGGGTCAAGACCAGTTCGGCGCCGAGCGCCCGCAGCACCTTTCGCCGCTCCAGCGACATGGTTTCCGGCATTGTCAGGATGCAGCGATAGCCTTTCGCCGCACAAACGAACGCGAGGGCAATTCCCGTATTGCCGCTGGTGGCCTCGACAACGACTGTGTCTTTGTCGAGCAGACCGCGCTTCTCGGCGTCATCAATCATGGAAAGTCCGATCCGGTCTTTGACACTGGACATGGGATTCATTGATTCCAGCTTCAACACAATGTCAGCCACGGCGCCGTCCCTGACCCGATTTAATCGAACCAGCGGCGTGTTTCCAATCGTCTCCGTAATTGAGTTCTTGATGTTGGCCATTCGAAGTTCCTCCAGAGGTTCACTCGAAGAGTGCAAAACGAAGGTGTTACACAAGTCTGCCACAACGGATGAAGTGAAACGGGTATTCTATGCAAATTGTCATAGAACGCAACCAGAAAGAATCCTCTGATCGGGTTGGAGACAGATCAAATCGACTGCTAATCAAGGCCCGGCCACTAAGAGGAGTATGAGCCGCAAGGGGCCATGCACACCGGTTACCAGGACCTTCTCTATATCGGCGGTCCGGCTGGGGCCTGTAATGAGAGTGGTGCAGCTGGGGAGACTTCCCGCGGCAAAAGACTGCGAATTCATCCAGTCGTCAAGAGAATTGAAGACCTGGGAGTGCCGGGCCACTACCACATGGCATTCCGGGAGCAACGAAATCGACCGCCCGCCAAACCCGCCATGAGTGAGAACCAGGGTGGCCGTATCCGCAATCACCGCTTCGCAGCCCGTGATGCCGAGTTGGCACTTTGAGAGGGCCTCTTTGAGTTGATCCGCTGGCGGGGGAACGCTGTCGTTCAAAATCACCTTAAAGTCCTGGAAATTTTGCAATCCGGATACCAGATTGGCATCTTTCAAGAGCGGATCCGAACCGACTGCGACTCGTTTGTAATTCGACTCGCGCGCCAATTGGAGAATAGCGGCCGACAGACTTTCCAAGAGGGCCACGGTCCGAAATTCACCTCCAAGTCGCCTCAACTCCTGCGCCAGATGCGAAATCGTTTCATCGGTGACTTCTTCATGGACTCCGGGTTGCGGTGAGCACTGAGACTCAAAACCACTGGCTTTCGATGGTGGTTTAGAGAGGGGAGGGAGCGGGGTAGAGAGCCGCCTCAGTTTCGCAAGCAGAGATTGTCGTGAATGATCTGCCGGACCGCTCATCGAACCTCCCCTTCGTTCCATAACTGGTGGAAGGATTTGTTCGGCAAGGGCGGGAAGTCCCGCCCCTCACTCCAGTGGGGGATTCTCAAACCTTTTCCCTTGGAAGCAAAGATCATCTGGGCCAACCTTCCCAGCAGTCCACTCCAACGATACAGGCGGGGATGTTTCATCGTGGCGACAAACATCTTCATGATCCACCGTTCGGCCCCTGAGGTTAGACGTGCCTCCACGGCACTCTTCCGGAGCCACAATAACATATGATGAAGGTCGATCTTGACCGGACAAACGTTGGAACAGCTTCCGCACAAGGAGGAGGCATACGGCAACTCTCGTGCTCGTTGGAGGCCTTGCAATTCAGGGGTAATCACGGCGCCGATGGGGCCAGGATAGACCCATCCATAGGCGTGCCCTCCCACCCGCTGATACACCGGGCAGACATTGAGGCAAGCACCGCACCGAATGCAATAGAGCGCCTCACGGGTGTGGGGATGCGTCAGTAGCTCGCTGCGACCATTATCCAGGAGAACGACATGCAATTCCTCCGGACCGTCCATCTCCCGGGGTTTTCGGGGGCCGGTAATCATGGTTACGTAGCTGGTCAGTTTTTGTCCGGTACTGCTGCGGGCCAATAACTTAAGAAAAACCCGCAAATCATCGAAGCGAGGGATGATTTTTTCAATCCCCATAATGGCGATATGCGTTTTCGGAAGAGTCGTGCACAGTCGGCCATTCCCTTCGTTGGTGACCAGGACCAGAGAGCCGGTCTCCGCCACGGCGAAATTCACGCCGCTAATCCCGACGGTCGCCTTTAGAAACTTCTCTCGCAGGACAGCGCGGGCAGCTCGCGTCAATTCCTTCGGGTCCTCTGAAAAATCGATCCCGAGTTTTTCCGCAAAAAGCCTTCCGATCTGAGTGCGGGACTTGTGCAACGCAGGCGCCGTAATATGAGATGGAGTCTCGCCGGCCAGTTGAATGATGAACTCGCCCAGGTCCGTCTCGACCGGATGAATGCCCGCGGCTTCCAGAGCAGGATTCAATTCCATTTCCTCGGTGGTCATCGATTTTGCTTTTACCACCAGAGAGGCGCCTCTTTGGCGGCAGACGCTCACGACGTATTCGACCGCTTGACTTGCCGTCTCGGCCCAGAAGATTTTGCAGCCCGCTTCAATCGCGCGCAACTCGAAGCTCTCCAGATACCCCGCCAGATGATCGATCGATTCCTTCTTAATGCCATGGGCTGCCGCCCGCAGATCTTCCCATTCGGGCACAGCCGAGACGGCCTGCTGGCGCAGCCGGAGGGTGTGGTCGGTCGCACGCCTGAGGTTTTCGCGAAGGTCCGCAGCTGCGAGGTTCTTCCGGGCGGTCTCTTTGAAGTGAATCGGTTCGGTGATCACAAGCTCTTTCGAGGTAGGCGAGCAGACCGCTCGCCCAGCAATCAGATTCCTTGCGCTAGCAATTCGGCAAGATGCATGGGCACAACACGACTCCTTCGTCGCGAGAGCACGCCGGCAATCTGCATTAAACAGCTTGAATCGTTCGCCACAACTACGTCGGCTCCGGTGCGTTCAATGGCCGCCGCTTTGTCGGAGCCCATCGCTGTCGAAATGTCGGGAAATTTTACAGCGAAAGTTCCTCCAAAACCGCAGCAAGTCTGCATGTCGTCCAATTCGACAAACTCAATTCCCCGCACATTTCGAATGAGCTGGCGCGGTTGTTCCTGAATTCCCAGCTCCCTGAGGAGGTGACAAGAGTCATGGTAAGTAATCTTGCCTTTGAATTGCGCCCCCACGTCGACCACATTCAATTTGCGGACGAGAAAATCTGAAAACTCAAAGAGGCGGGGTCCCAGACGATCAAGCGTTTGTCGCGCAGGGGGAGAAAGCTCCAGTTGCGGGTAGAAGACTTTGACCATGCTGACACAGGAGCCGGAAGGCGCCACAATGGTCTCCGCCGATTTAAATATCTCCAGAAAACGCTCCGCCAGCTCGGAAGCCTCGCGATGATAGCCGGAGTTGAACGCGGGTTGGCCGCAGCAGGTCTGATCCGTCAAATAAACATAATCCACGCCGAGCTTCTTCAATACACGGCACATGGAGACTGCCACGCCGGGATAGAACTGATCGACGAGGCAGGGGATGAAGAGGTGAATTTTCATTCGTGATATTCGGATTGACTGCTGAATAGTCTGTGGCTGAGCGTAGATCCTACCATATTTCTAACGGTGCCCTCCTGCGGGGCCGTCGAAATCCATGTTTCGATTCAAAGGCTGGGGTCCCCGACTCTCGATCCAATCCAAGATCATGGGCCATACCTCCTTTTCCGCATCAGCGCTGATTATGATGGAAGTGTGATCGTAGTCGGCACGATTTGAAAGCCGCCGGCTAAGAATGCGAAAGGTCTTGTCAGGGGATCCGACCCCATCGAAAATCCGCTTACAGCCCTCCGGATCCGCCATGTCATCTCGGATGCCCACGAGGCACAGCGACGGGGTTGAAATATCCTTCAGAGCAGCTTGGTAGTCGAAGCCATTATTGGTCCATTTCCTTTTCCAGTTCCACCAAAACCACTCCATCATGACCCGCCCAAATTCGTCATCCGGTCCGAGGCGGAGCCGGCGCGAGGGGAAATAACCGAATAGCGAAACGATCAGGGGAATGGCAATCAACCGCCCGCGCTGTCGCCAGGTCTTGCTTTGCCCGGTGGTTTGAGTGCCCAGGGTCACGAATCCCGAGAGTAAGGCATTGGCGTCGGGATACTTTCCCAGAAACGCGTTGATGAGGATTCCTCCATGGCTGTGCCCAATCCAAAACACCTTCTTCGAGCCCGTGAGCTCAAGGACATTGTCTATCGCCACTCGGACATCCACATCCACCAGATCATCGAACCCAGTTTCACGGCGACGGGGACCACTGACGAAGGCCCGTCCGTGCTCGCGCACTTCAAGCAGCCACACATCGAAGCCGAGTCGGGCCAGCCATGCCCCCATCCCTTTTCCTTTCGAGCTCAACCAAATGTTCCGGTTAACGAAAACTCCATGGGAAAGGATCAAGGGCGGTAGGGGCCGCGGAGACGCCCCCCTGCTGATGACATGGGAGAGGGCGATCGCGCTGGTGGGGGAGGTAAAGATCTTGTGGACCTCGATCTCCAAATTCCCAATCAATTCTTTGGCGATTTCAGTCTTCAAGGAACGCAGTCCCACGCGGGCAGATGCCCATTCGAGTTGACATTCAAACCTGGATCTCCAAATTCGAGGCCCCAGCGGCCTCCTGAGAGTTTCGCCTGGGCCGCAGACATGACCCCCGACTACTCGTTACAGGCTGTGGAGCCCATCTTAATTGAGTAAATGAAATTCGAAATGATCGGATTGCGCCTTGCCGTGGATATCACGACCTTATTTTGGGTCCGGCGAAGAGGCGGATGTGTGATCATGGACGATCCTCCATTGTTCATTCAGATGACCCGGCAGATTCGGGAATCTCTGCAGGATGAGCGTGAAGATCCCATGGGGATTGTCGCTCGCGCGTTTCAGCCGCCATTTACCCAACACCCAAGCCACGAGCGGAGTTCCACCGCGGTCCGAAGGGGCAGGGAAGAGGTGGATTTCCAGATCACTGAATGAAAGCTCGCCCATGCGGTCGTGGTCGGGATACGATGCTCTGTAGCGCTCGAGGGTGGTTTGCCAGCCACGGCGAACCTCACCAGCGCTTGTGAAAACGAGATCTGGAGAATTCCAGTAACCCCTCATGAAACCTTCGATATCACCTTGATTCCATGCGGTTACCTGGTCTTCCAAAAGTCTTATGATCTGTTGCTGCGGGCTTAAGCTACGTGTCGGGACTGCATCCGCCCACGCGGCATCAGCCCGACCCAACACACAAAGGCCAATCAAGTACCCTATAGAGAGGAATTTGCGCATGGCCTCACTTCGCTTTCTCGGGATTTAGCCCTACTTGGGTCTCCCCGACCTGTCTGTTTTGAGCTTCTCTTGCCTGGGAAGATTCCGGCTCCACCCCCAACGCATCCGCGAGGCGGGTGTAGTAGCTAAAGAAACCCGCCACCTCCACCACGCTTAGGATGTCTTCATCACTCAAACCGCTCGATCTCAGTTCCTCAATTCTGGGTCGGTTAATGGAGTGAACATCACGGGTCACCTGAACTGCAAAATCGAGCATCGTGCGGACGCGGTCTTCGAGTAGAAGCATCCGGTAGTCCATCTTAATAAGTCTGACCAACCGGTCATCATGCGTGAGTTCACGGAGATCCTCCCCGTGCGCTTCGACCCAATAAACACAGCCCATGGTCTTTGAAACGACCACGGCAATCATCTCGCGCTCGAGGCGTGACAGGCTCGACGAGCCCTGCATAATTGCTTTGTAAAGATTAAGGGACGCGTGGAGAACGTCAGGGTCCAAACTCTGTGCGGATACAATGTTGAACCCCCGTCCAGCGCGGTGAATGACCGCTTCAAATTCTTCTTTCAGTCTTCCCGTTGCCTGCTCACAAGAAACCGTCCTGATCCATGCCATGGATTCCCAGCCCCTTCCAAAATCGCATCAGGTTAAGAACACCTCCGGATGGAAGTGCTCGATGGTTCATCTCTTCATTCTATTAGCGCGTTCCATTGAGGGCATTCACTTCACCCCTGCGGGGGGCGGGTTCACAGCTTCGACTGATTTAGCATCTCGATCCTTGTCATTAATCACTTGATCTCGATATCAATCAACTCAATGACTCTTCTGCCCGCATTGGTAATTATTAGGGTCGAAGCTGCCTCACGCCACGAGAAGGTCCCCGCTCTCAAACTCCGCCCCTCCATTCCTTTTCCTTCCATTTGGTTCAACAGGGTTCCTCCTTTAATGACGACAACGATACCCGGTCCCCGATGTGTATGGGGCCCTGTCGATTGGCCAATCTTGAGGATCGTCCGGACGACTCGAATCCTATCGTTTTCGAGCGCCAAGGTTTGGTGATTGCCGAGGGGAAGCGCCGGGGAACTTGAGGTGCGCCCTGGGATGGGACGCAACAACTCGATGGTCAGATTGTGAAAGGGTTTCCCGCCTCGATTACGGACCCGGTGGGTGACCGGACCAGCCTTAAACCGCACCTCGCCTCTCTTGAGAATCAGGTCCTCTTCCTTTTGGCCCAAGGTTTGGGATTTGAGGATCGAGTCTCCGAAGGTGACAAAAACATAGTCCTCTGCATGGATATGAAACAACGTCGCCTTCCAGGGAGGGACTTTGACATCGAAAATTCTAACGAAGGAATTCTCCTCCTTGAGGTGGTGGAAGGGTTCGCGAATGATGGGCACGGGCGTCTGTGCCTGTAAGCTCAATCCAATGAAAACCAGGCTACCAAGACCTGCCAGCCACCTCATACTCACTCCTTTGTTCCCCCAGGCCAGAGGATACTTATGGTTGCCGCGCCCAGGTTGGAACGAATCATCGATGTGCTCAATTCTCCTTCAGACATACGAGTGACGCCGTCGTGACCTCTTGGCCCGCGAAATGAGAATCATTCCTGCGATGAATCCTCCAATATGCGCAAACCAAGCCACTCCACCCCCCGCTTGTCGTGTCATCGCAAAAGAAGAAAAACCACTAAGAAATTGCTCCACAAACCAGAACCCCAAGAGAATTACTGCGGGAAGTTCGATTATAGGCCAGAAGACAAAAAGAGGAATCAGAGTCAGGACCCGGGCGGCGGGAAAGAGCAGTATATAAGCGCCCAGCACCCCCGCGATGGCGCCACTGGCTCCCAGAGAAGGCACGAGCGAGGACCAGTTGAAAAGGACGTGCGCGAGGTTACCCAATAAGCCACAGACCACATAGAACCCCAAGTATGGGAAGTGCCCGAGATAGTCTTCGACATTGTCCCCAAAAATCCAGAGATACCACATGTTTCCGATCAAATGGAGCCACCCCCCGTGAAGGAACATGGAGGTGAACAGGGTGACCAGTTCCGGAAGGGCATTGGGATTCAGTGAGAGGACAGAATCGAGCCACCGCAGTGGAACCAGCGCGTAGAGCTGAAAGAAGGCGGGAAGGTGTCGGCCCAGCATCAACTCCTGCACGAACACCACGCAGTTGACGAGGATGAGTGCCACCGTAACGAACGGAAAGGTTCGTGAAGGAATGTTGTCACGAAATGGGATCATCGACTCCTGCTCTCCGGCGTGATTTTAAACGTTTCCCGCAAAAGATTCAAAAGCGCACTGAATCTCCAAGGAGGGCTTGAAATTGATCTCTATTGAACGAGCCCAGCTACGAGGCGTCGAGGGGAATATGGTTTTCCACTCCGGAAGACTATTCGAATTCTGCGAGCATTCCTCAAATTGTCGAGCGGATTCCCTTCAATGACCACAAAGTCTGCCTGAGTGCCAATTTCAATGGAACCGAAGTCCTCCTCATGTCCCAGGGCACGGCTGGCATTGACCGTGGCTGCCTTCAATGCATCAAATGAAGGAATCCCTGCTTCGACGAGTGTCTCGATTTCCTGATGAAGTCCAAACCCCGGTGCAACGAATTGATTGGGAGTATCAGTTCCGGCGATCAGGATACCTCCCGCCTCGAAGAAGGCTCGAACAAATTGCTTTTGGCGGGGCCAGGCCGATTTGTAGATGTCGGGATCGCCCACGTCCATAGTGAAGTGCTGCCATCCTTTCAAGAGGCCGGGAGGGGCGTGTGAGTACTTCACAGCCTCTTGCTTTTCTTCGGTTTCCTCTCCCAGTGTAGCAAAGACTTTCTGAAACCAGAGAGTGGGGGAGAGGGCGACGCGATTGGCCACCATGCGCCGAATCAGGTCGGAGAGTTTTTCTGGGACCACCTGTCCCCACGCGGCATTGGTCGCTTGCCAACCCTGGGAGAATCCCAGGGCGTGTTGAGAGCGAACCGTCTCAGGGTCTGTGAGGGCGGCATCAGCAATCCCGGAGAGATGGGTAATGATGTTGATGCCGAGCGTGGTCGCCTCAAGAGCGTTGGTGCTGCCGAGATGCCCCATGACACGCATCCCCCTTCGATGCGCCCCATCAATGACGCTCTTGGAAAGGGGAGGGGGCAACTGCGCATAAATCTTGGCGAATTTGGCCCCTGCCACAGCTCGGGCTCGAACGGCTTGTTTGACTTGATTCGCCGTCGTTACGACTGTCATGTGGGACCACGCTGCCGGGGGAGAAGTAATAAGCGGGCCGCAGACCTCCATTCGCGGGCCCGGAAAGTCACGGGAGAGGGATTGACGTCTGATGCGGAAAAGTTTTTCCGAGGGATTTCCTGCCTCCAAGATAGCTGTCACGCCGTTGGCCAGAAGAATCTTCAGCATCGATACTTCGTCGTTGCCCCACTCCAGATGAACGTGGGTGTCAATCAGGCCGGGAATCACGAATAATCCTCGACCATCAATGGAATGGCTGGACCCGATGCCTTCTTCCCCCGAATCCTCCTTTCCGAGCTTGAGGCTCTTGAGGTCATCTTGAGTGGCAGGCCGCAAATCGACGATCCGGTCTCCTGCGACCACAATCGTCATATCGGGCCTCAACGCCGTGGCCGCGCTCAGGGCGTTCACATTGACGACTGTGACACCGACAATCAGAAGCCTCTCTGTCGACCGCTTGCGAATTCGCAATGATTCTCCAAAACTGGCACAGGGAAGGAGCGGTTCGAGGAGAAGCAAGACGAATGTAACCGCAACTGCTGTAAGAGATGTGCTTTTCGGATGAAGCCTGTTGAGGTGGCAGATCATCTAATGATGTTTTCCATGAGGGTGGCTTTTGATTTGTAGAATGAGCCCGAGATCAAGGGACGATTGAAGGGATCTACCCGCACTCCACGGACCAGGCTCCGCTACTCAAAGAAGCAGAACGTTCGTCGGGATGGGGTTGTACTAATCCGGGGACAGCCGATCCCGATCCTCCCCTTTAGCGTGAATGGTAGGACCGCCTTTCTCGCCGTCGCTGTCCTTATCGCACCCGATGTCCCTCGGCCGATTGATGGTTCCGCGACATGCGGTGGATCGACAATGACAGGGGACCGTTGTTGCATCATCATCGGCAGGGTCGAACCAATAATCGTAGGTCAGTTCCTCTCCGGAGACGACGGGCCGCCGGGCAACGACCCAGATATTATTCCCCTCGAATTCTATGAGGCAGTTGGGGTCGCAACTGTGGTTGATGTAAATCGCGAGGTTCCCGTTCACTCCTCCATCAATGGCGTATCCATTCTCCAGGTCGAACAGGTAAGTGACCTCGAGTTCACTGTAGAGCTGTTCCCGGCGGTCACACTCCTCGGCTGATATTTCCTCTCCCAAGTACTGGATGATCCGCTGACCAGGAGCAATGGTAACGGTCGCAAAGACCCCTCGATCGTGGATGGAAGACTCCCTCAGCTCCATGAGCTCACGAGAGGGATCCTTGTACGAAGAACCTGATGTCTGTTTGACTTTCTTCTCTGTCATCTTGTCTTTCAGGTCGCTGGGCCACCCGGAGACTCGAAATAGGCCAAGGCTATCCAAGCGCTTGAAGAACGTCTTCAACGTGTCCCTTGACTTTCACCTTTGCGAAGATCTTCCGGATCCTCCCATCCTTTCCAATGATCACTGTCGTGCGCTCAATTCCCATAAATTTCCTGCCGTACAGGCTCTTTTCCTTCCATACTCCATAGGCCTTCAGAGTTTGTTTGTCTTCATCACACAACAATGGAAACGGGACGCTATATTTGTTCGCGAAACCCGCCTGAGCCTTAGGACTGTCGGCACTCACTCCCAGCACGACGGCGCCCTTTTTCCGGATCTCATTTTGGTGATCACGGAAATCGCAGGTCTCCATCGTGCATCCGGGGGTGTTCGCCTTGGGGAAGAAATAGAGAACAATGTCTTTCCCTGTGAAGTCCTTCAAGCGAACCGGCCGGCCGGAGCTGTCGGTCGCCGCAAAATCGGGAGCCTTGTCGCCTTCCTTGAGCATGGAATTACACCTCGAAGAGATGGTCTCAATTGAATTGATCGTCCTGGAGCGGTCTCTATTCTATGTGGACTTGTCCCATTGTCAACGGTCGTGAAAGGAAATGTTTTGATGGGCCGATTGCGTAAGGGTAAAATCACCGGCTGGGAGGGGAGGAAAATCAGCCGTGTCGAAGAAATGGTGGATCGCTCTGGGCGTGATCGTTGTTCTGCTGGGGATTGTAGTGGCCGTGCCGCTTCTGGTGAATGTGAACGCCTATCGGGACGTTATCGAAAGACGTCTGGGAAAGGCGCTCAACCGCCAGGTTGTGTTGCACGACCTGCGGTTATCTCTTTTGCCCGTCGCTCTTGAAACCAAGGATGTGCTGATCAGCGATGACCCCTCCTTCCGCAGTGGTGATTTCGTCAGGATTGAGCGCTTCCGGCTGCACCTTGACCTCTGGCCCCTCCTGCGACGTCAAATCCAGGTCACCTCGCTCGAGATGATTGGGCCCACTGTTTGGCTTGTTAGGAACTCACAGGGGGAATGGAATTTTTCTTCAATGGCTGAATCAGAGGCAAAGGCACCCAACCCCACCGCGGCCAGCAACGCAACTGCTGCAGCCCCGCTCCGTATCCGTTCCTTGGATATTTCCAATCTAGCCATAAAAAACGGACGGATCGTCATCCTTGATCAGACCCATCCCAATGACCCCAAGAGTTATGATGTCCTTGAGTTAACGGCCCGGAACATTTCAGCTCGATCCGCGTTTTCATTCTCATTGACCTTAAGCAGCATCATGGAGAAGGAGCCTGTCCATTTTCAAGGGCAGGTGGGCCCGCTCGACCTCAATAACCTGGCAAACTCACCTGCCAGGGGCACTATTGAGGCGAAATCCCTTCATGCAGCGAAAGTCAGATTCGAGAATCTCAAAGGACAATTTACCGTGTCTCAAGGCACCTTGAAATTTAACCCGTTGGATTTTGATATTTACTCCGGGCATGAAAGCGGGACGATGACCGTCAACTCTCTTCAAGCCCGGCCTTCGCTCGAGCTCACGAGTCACTTGAGCCGAATCGATGCCAACCAATTGCTATCGAGCAACAGTTCGTCCAAGAACTTGTTTTACGGTCTGCTCAGCGGTGATCTTTCATTGGAGATACGCGGGGAGAATCAAGCGCAGGTATTACGCGAGTTGACCGGGAGGGCTGCATTGGAACTGCAGAACGGCAAACTGTCGCACGTCAGTATCGGCCACCAGATAGCTCTCGTAGCAAAGTTGGTGGGAGTCAGCTTCCCGGAAGGCGAGACTCCCATCAACAAGATGGCCGGACACTTCGACATCGGTGACAACTGGGCTCGCACCAACGACCTTCAGATTGAAATCCCCGATCTCAGCTTGTTATGTCAAGGAGGGTTCAACTTTGATAGCGAGTTGAACTTCAATGTCCTGGCCACATTTTCTCGGGGGGCCAGTCAAAAGATCCGGGCAGAGAATCCCCTGGGTGGCCTGCTCTCCGGTCTCCTGGAAAATCAGAACAAGCAAGCCACGGTCCCGGTTCAGATTACGGGCGCGTTTCAAGCTCCGCATTTTAGGTTGGACACCCAGCGACTCCTATCTCTGAGGAAAGGACAACCCAATTCCCCCTCCAAAATCGGGGATACCATCCAGTCCCTCCAGGATCTTTTCAAGAAGAAGAAAAAATAGCGGAGCCATTAAGAGGCTCGGGATTTAGAGCGCAGTCCCGCCTTGATCCAAGTACCGCTGAAGGTTGCCACCGAGTCCCGGCGGCCCGTGAATCGAAGTCCGGGCGACCAAGGATATTTGAAGGCAAACCATAGGCGTAAAAAAAGCGAAATCGCAAATTCACCAGGCAGGGGGCCCGAAATGACTCAAAGCCTTGGGTCGTCTCTGCTTCTCAGGGGCATTCAGATTTTCCGTTGGCACAGGGGGCAATAATGGGTTCCACGGCTTGAAACCACGGTGCGCTTGATGATGCCGGGACAACCCCTTCGGAGGCATCTTTCGCCGGTGCGTCCGTAAACGCGGTGCTCTAATTGGAACTCTCCCAGGACGTTGGTGGCGCCTACAAAATCTGAAATGGAAGAGCCCCCAAGGTCAATGGCATCCAGCAACGTCCTAACAAGGATTGCAAAGTACTTGAGCAACCGCCGCTTCGAGAGCCGCTGTAATGTTTGTTTGGGATGAAGGCGTGCGGTAAACAAGCTTTCGTCTGCATAGATGTTTCCAACCCCCACCAATAAATGCTGGTTCATCAGGGCAGCTTTGATCATGCCACGGCGTCTCCAAAAAATCTTTAGGAATTCATCGCCTGAAATCTTCAGGGGATCGGAAACAATCGTTACGCCGGCCGGCTGATTCCGCTCGCCGTGTTTGGCATTCCCCTGGGCGGCTGCACGCCGGGCGAGCGGTCGGGGGGCATTCTGGGATTGAAAAACAGGCCGCCAGTCTTTGACGAAGAGCATCCTGCCAAACTGGCGGGAATCGCGGAAACAAAGGCGCATACCGGGAGGATCGAGGTCAAAAATCGCATGAGTGTGCCGATCGGAATGATCTCCCAGCAGCAGTTGGCCGGTCATCCCCAGGCGGATGACGACGAACTGATCTCCCTCTTGAAGAGTCTCGATTTGCATGATCACGGATTTTCCATGACGAAAGATGTCCGTGATCCGGGAAGCGAGATACTGCTCGACCGGTTTTTCAAGCTGCGGACGGAAGTACCGGGCGCGAGGAAATTCAATCGACAGAATCCTGGAATTCAGGATGTGAGCGCGCAGGCCACGGACAATCGTCTCAGCTTCTGGCAGTTCCGGCATCAGAACCTCCTCCTACTACTCAGCTCATCGGGCCCATTCATCTTGTAGCGAATCCAACCCAAACTCAGATGGCCTCCCAGTCAGGCAGCGATCACATTCTATCTTTTTTGTTTGTCAAACTCGACCGAGAAACCTACAATTCAATTCCTGGCAACAGCGTTCGATCCCGGCCAGCAAGTATTTGAACCCGGGTTGAGCAAAGATGGCCCCCCCGGGTCGAGCCTAAGAATCTGTGGGCTTTCGAGAATTGGTATCCCTTTATGAAACAACTGAAGGTCTTCATTCTTGGCGTCGTCCTCATCCTGGTGGGGTTTGGATGGTACTTTTCGCAAAGGCGTGGATCGGAGGACCAGCCCGCCGAGGTGGGGAAGTCAGCCCCTGATTTTTCGTTAAAGAATGCCAGCGGGCAGAGTGTCCGACTTTCAGATTACCGTGGAAAATATGTCGTGCTCAATTTCTGGGGAACCTGGTGTCCGCCTTGTGTTGAGGAGGCCCCTTTTCTTGAACAGTTGAACCGCCGCTTTGCCGCGACGGCCCCCCAAAAGATCTCCGTTCTGACCGTTAGCGTGGACAGCGACTGGGAACCGGTCAAGAAGTTTACACAAGAAAACAACCTGTCCTTCACCATCCTCCTCGATACCCACCAGTCCGTTCCTCACCAATACGGGACCTTTAAGTACCCGGAGACGTATATTATTGATCCTTCCGGTGTCGTACGTGGTAAGATAGTAGGCGCCTATAATTGGATGGCACCAGAAGCTTTGCAATACTTCGACTCGTTATTGCGCTCCTAGGGGTGTTTGCCCCTGGGTCCATGCTTTACGAGACTGCAAATAAAATACGGGTTATGGCCAACTTTTTCTTGGGTTTATGAATCACACTGAGCAGGGAGACAGAGCAATCAGATAAGCAATTTACGATATTCAGCCAAAAAGGAAAAAACTATGAATAAAGCCACGAAAAGAACTGAACAGTGGGTGGGAGTGTTCACGTGTCTCGTGGTGCTTTTGGCCTTCCTGCCTGCGATGGTTCTGGGACAGCCCTATATCTCAACTAAGGGCGGCTTGATTAATGTGATCGAGGGTCAAGCAGAGGTCCACAATGCCCGAGACATGCGGTGGGAGAAAGCCAAGCCGCTTTTGCAACTGCGCCAGGGTGATGAGTTGAAGATTCATGAAAACAGCCGCGTCGAAATGCTGCTCAATCCAGGTTCCTTTGTGCGAATGGGACCGGAGTCAGCAATGCGGCTGGTCAATGACCGTCTGACCGCTCTCTCTCTGGAATTGCTGTCAGGCTCAATGGAAGTGGAAGCTGGAAATATGAAATCCATTGGTCAGATTGTCGTGTCAGTTTCCGGACAACAGTTCAACATGAGGAAAGACGGCATCTACCGATTTGATATCAAGGATTCAGGATCGGCCACAGCGCGGGTCTTTCGAGGGGAAATGGTCACGGTTGCCGCAAATGGAAAGACGAGTCGCATGAAAAAATCCTCCATCGCAACATTTGGGAGTGGAGATGCCAAGGAGGCCTTCAATCACTTTGACACTAAACAAATTGACAACCTGAGTGAATGGGGCGTTTTCCGCTCGGAGCAGTTGGCTCAATCCAATTTGGGGGTCATCCGATCGTTCTCTCAAGGTTATTACCCTGGCGGCCTTTTTGGATACTCCGGTTTTGGGCCTTACAGATGGAGTTGCGGTTGGTATTATGACCCGTTCTATACTTTCTACACTTACATGCCGTGCCAGAACAACTTTTTCTCCCCCTATGGCGGTTTCTTTTTTTCACCCATTGTCGTCGTCACAAATGCAGGCCGAGGTGTTGGTACAAATCGCGGCGAAAGTCTGTCACGCAGCCATGATTCCATCGGCCCGAGTCCGGGAAGCGGCTTGGGGCGAGGCTCAGCCCCTTCTTCCGGATCTTCCCCGATGAGCGCACCGTCGGGAGGGTCAATGCGCTCTGAAGGGGGCCGACAGTCCGCTCCAGCTCGCCATTGAAGCTGTAACCCTGCCGTGGATTTTGGCGGCATCTCTTGCACAGTCTGCAGAACGTCCAAACCGAAAATCCCCACAAACTTTGTGGGGATTTTTTGTTGGGAAGAGCACTGTGTTTTCTTGACTCCCTGCAAAGGCGACCGCTAGAATGACAAGGCGAGTTTGAGAATGAGGTTTCCGTGATTTACGGAGTGCGCCCAGCACGAATAAACAAATGCTTAAATTAAAGAATACTCTGACCGGGACATTACAGGATTTCAAGCCCTTGGAAGGGAATCACGTGCGCATGTACGCGTGTGGGCCGACGGTCTACGATTTTGCGCACATCGGTAACTTCCGGACCTACGTCTACGAAGATATCCTGCGTCGATGGTTGAAGTTGAAGGGCTATCAGCTCACCCACGTCATGAACATTACCGACGTGGATGACAAAACGATTCGCGATTCAAAGGCGAAGGAACCGGCCCAGCTTAGAGCCTACACGGAGAATTACACCCGCTGCTTTTTTGAAGACTGCATGGCACTCTCCATCGAACGGCCGGATAAGGTGGTGAATGCCACAGACCATATCGCGGACATGGTCCAGCTTATCCAAACGCTCCTCGCCAGCGGGCATGCCTATGAAAAAGACGGCTCCTATTACTTCAAGATTTCCACTTACCCCAAGTATGGTCAACTGGCCAAGCTGAACTTCGATGGGATGAAATCGGGCGCGAGTGTGGATGTGGACGAGTACGAAAAAGAGGATGTTCGCGATTTCGCGCTCTGGAAGGCTCCCAAGGACGGGGAACCCTGGTGGGAGACGCCCATTGGAAAGGGACGACCAGGATGGCACATCGAGTGTTCAGCCATGTCCATGCGGTACCTCGGTGTGTCGTTCGACATTCACTGTGGCGCCGTGGACAACATCTTCCCACATCACGAGAACGAGATCGCACAAAGCGAGAGTGCGACGGGCAAACCGTTCGTTAAATTATGGCTGCATGGTGAGCATTTGATGGTGAACGGCGAGAAAATGTCGAAATCGAAGGGGAATTTTTTTACTTTGCGTGATTTACTCGCCAAGGGGGATTCACCCCGGGCGATACGATATACCCTGGCCTCGGTCCCATATCGAAAACCTCTCAACTTTACAACTGATTCGGTGCCCCAGTCTCAGAAGGCGATCGAGCGTCTGGAGGACTTCCTGCTCCGCTTCGAAACGGAGAAGTTTCCCGAGGGTCTCAATGAACCGGTAGAGAACCTGGCTCGGGCTGCGCGCGAAAAGTTTATGGCCGCGCTGGATGACGACCTCAACACCGCCCAGGCCCTCGGCGCGGTATTTGAATTTGTGCACGACGGAAACATCGCGATGACCGAGGGGAACCTTCGCCAGGGGAACGTGGCCTCCATCGGGGCGCTGTTCACTGACTTCCAGTCCATCTTCTCTGTATTAAAGGATCCCACCCACCAGATTCTCGACTCGCAGATCGAAGCGCTGATTGCTGAGCGGAATCAGGCGCGCCGGGAGCGCAACTTCAAGAAAGCCGATGAGCTTCGCGATCAATTGCTTGCGCAGGGGATCATTCTGGAAGATACTAGAGCGGGTTTGAGATGGAAACGAAGAGAATAACACTGTTCTCCACCTTGATGACGAGTACCCGCCATCGCCCCCTCGATGTGCGTCCCAATCTCTTTAGCGGCGATTAGCCCGAGTTTTAAGCCTCCCCCGACTTTCCCCCTCCTAGGTGAATGCTCACCGCGCACGGGATTCCTGAGATGATGACCGCCTGTGTCTGGAGGCTGGGTCCTTTTGAATTATTCTGAAATCCGAATATTGGAGGTTATCATGGCAACACAAAGCTCACTCCCCCGGATCAAAACCAAATTGCCCGGCCCCAAGGCAAAACAGGTTCTTGTGGGAGATCGAAAGTTCGTATCCCCCTCTTATACGCGCCCCTATCCCCTGGTCATGAAACGCGGCCGAGGAGCAATGGTGGAGGATGTGGATGGCAATACATTCCTCGATTTCAGTGCAGGGATCGCGGTCTGTTCCACGGGGCATGCGCATCCCGAGGTCGTCGCGGCGATCCAGAAGCAAGCCGCTGAATTCATCCACATGTCTGGAACCGATTTTTATTACCCCCAGATGGTAGAACTGGCCCGGAAGCTCGCGGATTCGGTTCCCGGAAAGGCGCCTCGAAAGGTCTATTTCGGCAATTCCGGCGCTGAAGCAATCGAGGCCGCCATGAAGGTGTCCCGGTTCCACACCAAACGCGACAAGTTCATCGCCTTTTACGGCGCCTTCCACGGACGGACCTTCGGTGCCCTGTCGCTCACCGCAAGCAAGGTGACCCAACGCCGTGGATTCAGTCCCCTGGTTCCCGGGGTAACGCATGTTCCGTATGGTTATTGTTACCGGTGCCCCTATAACCTGACGCCACAAACCTGCTCCATTGATTGCGGGACATTCCTGCGGGATGTGGTTTTCAAGACTACAGTGCCTCCTGAGGAAGTCGCTGCCATTTTTGTGGAACCGGTGTTGGGTGAAGGCGGCTACGTCATTCCACCCATCGAGTTTCTTCAAGAATTAAAGTCGATTTGTGAGGACTATGGCATCCTTTTTGTGGCCGACGAGGTGCAAAGCGGCATGGGGCGCACCGGAAAGATGTGGGCGGTGGAGCACTTCGGCATTGAACCCGATATCTTGTGTACGGCTAAAGGATTGGCTTCCGGGATGCCCATCGGGGTCATGATTGCGCGGGCCGATCTGATGAACTGGCCTCCTGGGGCTCATGCCTCAACTTTCGGAGGGAATCCGGTTTCTTGCGCGGCGGCGCTCGCCACGATCAAATTATTGGAGGGACAGTACATCCAAAACGCAGCCCGGATGGGAAACTATCTGCTTGAGAAGATCTCCGATTGGCCCACAACGCATCCCCTGGTCGGTGAGGTTCGTGGACTCGGTCTGATGATCGCTATCGAACTGGTCCGCGACAAGAACACACGAGTGAAGGCACACGAGGAACGTGACCGCCTGCTTCAGGAGGCCTTCAAACGAGGCTTGTTGATCCTCGGATGTGGTGAAAATGTCGTCCGCATGATGCCCCCCCTGTTGATCAATCAGCGCCAGGCGGATGTGGCCGTCGACATCATTGAGGAGGTACTTACCCGTATTGAGCGGGGTTGATCGGGTCGGAGGATTTTTCTCCGTCTGGAATTCTGCTATGACGATTACGGATGGCCCCCCTGATCATTGAGCCATTCTATCCTGGCCGATAGGCTGGCCTGCGCAGTGGGGGGGTATGGCTAGGCGCTGGCAAAGACTTCAAAAGACGCTGATTGATTCCTGGAGGGCCGCGCACGGCTGCCTGTTTCGGGTCGATTCACCTCCGTCAACCAATCCGCACGATCCGCTGGCCTTGGGCCGCCTAGGGGAAAGGGCGGCCTTCAAATTTTTGCAACATTGCGGGTACAAGATCGTGGCGCGAAATTTCAGGACGGTTCATGGGGAGATTGATCTCGTCGCCTGGGATCGTGATATACTCTGCTTTGTTGAAGTGAAGACCCGCGCCACGACAGAGCATGGGCGGCCGGAAGACGCCGTTACCGCCTTCAAGCAGAGGCAAATCCTGAATACCTCGCTGGATTATCTTCGATTGGCCAATTTGCATTCAGTGAACACCCGGTTTGACATTGTGTCCGTGCAATTGAGTCCAGGTGAGGTCCCAGTCTCTCAGCTGATTAGGCGGGCATTTGGGTCGAGGATAAATTGATTAAGGTGAGTTTTCCGAAAGGAGCAATTGAAAAGCAATGCCCGAATTCAGAAAGGATCCCGTAACGGGACGATGGGTCATCATCGCCACCGAGAGGGCAAAGCGTCCGTCCGACTTTGTCCGTGAAACGGTGGAAATGAAGGGCGCACACAACTGCCCCTTCTGTCCGGGGAACGAAACCAAGACCCCGCCGGAAGTCCTCGCCTACCGTTCGAACGGCAGCGCGCCCAACTCTCCCGGATGGAGACTCCGTGTAGTTCCTAATAAGTTTCCAGTCCTGGGTATTGAGGGAGATCTCAACAAACAGGGTGAGGGGCTATTCGATAAGATGAATGGCATCGGCGCGCACGAGGTGATCATCGAGACACCAACCCACGAGAAGACCCTGGCCACGATGACAGAAAAGGAAATCGAAGATGTCTTCTGGTCGTTTCGCGACCGCATGCTGGATTTAAAGAAAGACCGGCGATTCCGTTATATTCTGATCTTCAAGAACCACGGGGCGGCGGCGGGGGCCTCACTGGAGCATACTCACTCCCAATTGATCGCCATGCCGATCGTGCCCAAACGCGTGCGCGAGGAGGTCAACGGCGCCAAAAACTATTTTGAGCTTAAAGAACGATGCATCTATTGCGACATTATCCGCCAGGAACGCGAACACGGCGTCCGAGTCATCATCGAGAACAAGCACTTCGTGATCACCTCGCCCTACGCCCCGCGATTTCCCTTTGAGGCTCACATCCTCCCAAAGGTGCACGATTCCTGTTTTGAGGAAGCCCAAAGCTATGAATACGAGAGCCTGGCAAAGATAACAAAAGACATGATCGCGCGCATGGATAAGGTGTTGGAACAGCCAGCTTACAACTTGATGATTCACACGTCGCCTTTTGGAGAAGAGCGGAATGATTTCTACCATTGGCACATCGAGATCATGCCGAAGCTGACCAAGGTGGCAGGATTTGAGTGGGGGACCGGGTTCTATATCAATCCGACCCCGCCTGAAGAGGCCGCGAAGTTTCTTCGAGAAGCTGCCGGGTAATCGTTCCCCCCGCGATCCGCCAGACCGAAGACGGAGGAAAGGCGGGTGAGGGCCCACTGTCAGCCTGCACTCCCATGATGAAACTCTCCGGGCCATCAGCTGTCTTGACAATTCTGATGCCGCTCACTAGAATGAAGTTAGGCTGAATTTGTTAGGGAATTAATCTTATTCATCGATCTTTGAGCTGTGATTAGGCGGGAATAGCTCAGTTGGTAGAGCGCAACCTTGCCAAGGTTGAGGTCGCGGGTTCGAACCCCGTTTCCCGCTCCAGATTGCAACACCGGGTTTAGGCAGGCGTCAAGAGAACCGTCAGACTTTTCAGCCTGACATCACCCTAAAAAAAAGAGCTTTTGCGCCTGCCTAATCGAAGAATGGATTCGAGAGAATACATTTTTCGTGTGAGGCGACTTTCGAAAGCCGGCGGCGTAGCCAAGTGGTAAGGCAGAAGTCTGCAAAACTTCTATTCACCCGTTCGATTCGGGTCGCCGCCTCCATTCCCCACCAACCATACTCGACCTTTTGCTCCCCTCAGTTCTGCCCCCGCAGCCGTCGATTTCTTCTTCCTGTGTCCACTGGCTTCTGATAGATTTGCATCTCGGACGTTATCCCGACACCCCCGAGGAGGAATCCTTTTATAGGGAAGGATCAATATGGATCTTGGACTGAAAGGCAAGCGCGCGTTAGTGGCCGCGGCGAGTCATGGCTTAGGCAAGGCTGCCGCCATGGAGTTGGCACGAGAGGGAGCCAGCGTTGCGATCTGTTCACGCGATTACACGGCCATTGAGAAGGCAGCCGAGGAGATTCGGGCCGCCACTCATGCGGAGGTTCTGCCCGTGGTCGCCGACATTACTCAGATCTCGGAAATTGAAAAGTTTGTGACTCACGCTGTGGCGCGCTTCGGCGGTATTGATATTCTGGTGACCAATGCAGGGGGTCCGCCGGCGACAACTTTTTCGACGACGCCCCCCGATGCCTGGCAAAAGGCGTTTGACCTGACCTTGATGAGCGCCGTTAATCTCTGCCGGGCCGTCGTTCCTCAAATGCGACAGCGGCGGTGGGGAAGAATCATCTTTATCAGCTCCATCACCGTGAAGCAGCCGGCAGGGAACCTGCTTTTATCCAACGTGGTTCGAACCGCCATCTCGGGGCTTTCGAAGAGCCTGTCAAACGAGTACGCTGCCGACAACGTTCTGGTCAATTCGGTCCTGCCCGGATACACCCTCACAGAACGGCTGTCGGAGCTGTCTGAAGCGCAAGCCCAGGCCCGGGGGGTCTCCAAGGATCAAATCATTGCAGAATGGGTGCAGCAGATACCCATGCGTCGGCTCGGCAAACCCGAGGAATTGGCGGCTTTGATCGCCTTCCTCGCTTCCGAGCAAGGAGGCTATATTACCGGGACGGCCATTCAGGTCGACGGGGGATATATCAAGGGAATTTATTGAATCAGTCTTCCAACCTTTGCCTACTCAATCCGCTGGTCCTCTCGGCTTGAACAGCCGTGAAAGAGTACCTTCTGCATAGTCATCGAGTGAACGTGCCTGTGAAATCCCTTGACTTCACTGCCCGCGAGGAGTCAAATTGGAACGAGCACTGGGAAGGAACTTTCACGCATCTGTCTGAGGCTTTGTGTGCTTCCCGATCCCAGATCGTTTAGGTCCGGCTTTTCTTAAGAGCAGTTGTCTTTTCCCCGAGGATCCCTCGCATCATAAAACAATTCGTCGAGAACCTTTGCGAGTGTCGCGGGGCGCGGAGCATCCTGTTGCTAAGACCCTCAATTCTCGCCGTTGAAATTATGAGGGGTCAGCGAATACGCTGCTACCTGCAACTTTTTAAAATGAACTTCTGTCGTCAGGGCTAAGAGTTTTCTAAGCAATTATATTCATCCCTATGGATCGGCCGAGTTGCCGAGGAGGCAGTCTTCCTGGCAATTCGGCCTTTTTTTTGGATGGAATAAGGAGGCCGTTATGTACCGTCCTTTCCCGCTCCCCGTAACGAGGCCCACAATGTTCACAGCAATGATAAGATCGCGCTCGAAGTCGTGGATTGTGCGACTTGCCACCCTCACTCTGCTCGCCTTCTTTTGGAAAACCCCCGCTCAAACGCTCTTCGCCGGGGTTGATAGCTGGAGCAGCAGAGGACCGGAAGGCGGCATGATCCATGCCTTGGCGACTGATCCAACCAACCCGAACACGGTTTACGCAGGATCAGAGGGCGGCAGTGTCTTCAAGAGCACCAATGGAGGCGCCACGTGGACCACCGTTAATTCAGGACTGGCGTATTCAGGAATTTCCTGTCCTGTTCACAAATTCCTGGTCGATCCCACCACTCCCTCGACTATATATTTAGGGTCGTACGGTGGCGGGGTTTTCAAGAGCACAGATGGGGGGTTGACTTGGAAGAACACATCCTCTGGTTTCGATACATTTATCACTGGGCTGGTTCTCGATCCGTCCTCGCCGAACAAGATTTTTGCAGTCAACAAATCCTCCGTCCTGAAGAGTACCGATGGAGGTTTGACGTGGAGCGCCAAAACGAGCGGCCTCCCTTCCAATCCTTGGCCCAGCGATCTTGCCCTGGACCCCCACAGCCCAAGTAATCTTTACGTCGGGACAAATCAGGGCGTTTACAGGAGTACTGACGCCGGGGAAACCTGGACTGCCGCAAACCAGGGGTTGAACAGTCTCAATGTATTTGCAGTGGCAGTGGATCCCAATGCCACCGGAACTCTTTACGCTGCGACTTATGTCATCGATGGCAGTATTGGGACTCTTTTCAAGAGCATCGATGGGGGTGCTAACTGGATACCCGCAGGCTTCTCAGCCAATCTTATTATCTACTCCATTACAATTTCCTCGGACGAAGTGTATGTAGCGACCAGCAATGGCATCTACAAGCACTCGACGGGAGGTTCAGACTGGGACCATGTCTGCACCGACTTCGTTTTCACCGTAGCAGTGGACTCCGCAGGCTCCATCTATGCTGCAACACAGAGCCTGGGAGTTATGAAGAGCACCAATCATGGGAATAATTGGAACTACATGAATTCCAACCTGTACGGACACAGCATCACAAGCATCGCAATCGACACTCTTGGAACACCTTATGCAGTTTCGCGTACTAATGGGATGTTCAAAGGAACGGGCGACGGCAACTGGTCCCATCTGAGTAACTCCTCCCCATTCAATGGCACCTCAGTCGCAGTTCATCCGGTTCTTCCCGCTATCCTGTATCTCGGCGCTGACCACGTTTATAAAAGTACGGACGCCGGATTGACGTGGAATCGCTCCGATAGCGGCTTACCGCCCGCGAACATATCCGTTCTGACGATCGACCCCGCCACTCCCAACGTGCTTTATCTCGGGACCACCTCGGGGCTGTTCAAAAGTATAAATGATGGATCCACCTGGAGCCCTGCTAGTACCGGCCTACCAAACAATAGCTACATCAGGAGTGTGGCCGTCGATCCGGCCAACCATGACCTTGTTTATCTCAGTACGAATGCTTTTGCCCTTTATAAGAGTACCAACGGGGGCGCCACCTGGAATGCCATGCCTATGAGTCCGCTCTATATGATCATTATGATTGTAATCGACCCCACCTCGCCCAATACCCTCTATGTGGGAGGG
This sequence comes from Terriglobia bacterium, assembly GCA_041494885.1. GTDB lineage: Bacteria > Acidobacteriota > Terriglobia > JAIQFV01 > JAIQFV01 > JAIQFV01. The sequence continues at coordinate 38,241 of JBGQBO010000004.1, read as the reverse complement.
CACGGCGGGTTGGGGAAGTCCATTGATGGCGGAGTCAAATGGAGTGAAATCAGGGAAGGCTTGACCGACGACTACATGGACTCTTTAGTAATTGATCCGATGGTTCCCACCACGCTCTATGTCGGAACTTATGGAGGGGTTTTCAAGAGCACTAACGGCGGAACCACGTGGACTTCGATGAGTGCGGGGCTTGCCAACCTGCAGGTCAATGGGTTGGCCCTCGACCCCATGAACCCTGGAACGGTTTATGCGGCGACGCAATCGGGTGTGTTTATCTTCTCTTCCTCCACAGGACCTCACGCCCAAGTGGCTCTATCTCTTCAGGGGGGCGGTGCCGTTTCCTCTATTACAGGAGGCAATGGCGCCCTGCAGCATGCCGGCTATGCTGCCCTGACCGTCAACAGCGGCACAGATCCTTACGGGACCGCTGTTTTCAGCTTTTTGCAGAATGGGACGGTGGTGAGTGAAGTCGGTGTTCCGGCATCTCCCCCAACGAAAAATGCACGATTCTTCATCGATTACCGGGCGAATGTCCCAGGAAAGTCTGACGTCGAGAACGCCGGGGTTCTCAATATTAATACCGGATTCGCCGCCGTGAATCAGGGGACTGGGGCGGCCACCTTGACGTTAACACTCCGGGATGCCAGCGGGGGCACGTTGCAGACGGGAACCCTAAACCTAGGCCCGCACGCTCACATTGCCAAGTTCATTGATCAACTGGGGCCGAGTCTGACATTGCCTGCCGGCTTCACCAACGGCTCGTTGGAAGTGGCGAGCGATCAACCGACCTCGATTCTCGCACTTCGGTTAACAACAAACCAGCGAAACGAGACCTTGTTGACAACGACACCCATCGCCGATCTGACACAACTCCCACCCGGGGGGTCGCTGTTCTTTCCTCAAATGGTCGATGGCGGGGGATACCGGACGACCCTGATGTTGTTGAACACCACGAACAACACCGAGAGCGGCACAATGAAGTTTTATGATGACAGGGGTCTACCGATGACTGTTCATCTCACGACGGGCCCCAGCGGTTCGATAATTTCGTACACCATACCCCCAAGAGGGGTTTACATCGCGGTGACGGATGGGTCCAGCGAAATAGTCAACGGCGGATCCTTGCAAACCATCCCGGATAACGGAAGTTCGACTCCCATCGGATCGGGACTCTTCAGCCTCACCCAGAATGGGATTCTGGTCACCGAATCCGGCGTCCCCTCCGCCGCCCCGACCACGCACGCCCGCATCTATGTCGATCTAACGGGGGGGCACAACACTGGGCTCGCGATGGCCAGCCCCGGCAACACTGCCGTCCCGGTGACCTTGACGGCGTTTCAAACCGATGGTGTCACCTTTGTCGGGAGCAGTGTAATTCCGCTCAGCAGCAACGGCCACACAGCAGCATTTGCGGGAGAGTTCATTTCGGGCCTGCCGAGCAATTTCACGACTGGCGTCCTGGATATCAGCGCATCCTCTCCTTTTGTGGCGTTAACCCTGAGGTCGCTCTCCAACTCGAGGGGAGATTTCCTCATGACGACTTTCCCCATTGCGGATATGACCAAACCGGCGCCTGCTCCGCTCATCTTCCCTCAGATTGCGGATGGCGGGGGATATCAAACGCAGTTCATACTTTTGAATTCCAGTGGGGCCAGCTCAAGCAGCACACTCAACTTTTTCGGGGATAGCGGGACGCCTCTTCCCGTGGGAAAATAGGTAGAAGAAAGGAAAAACCCGGATCGATTGGCGTCACCTTGTCAGGGGGGTCATCCTGGATTCACTCTCATCAGGGTGGATTTGTGCGTCCGAGTTAACGTTAGGGAAATCCCCACTCATGCCTTCGAATAGGCCACTGCTTCTTCCGCGACCTGTTGCTTCGAGTGGCTGTATGACGCATAGGAAGTAAACCCTTCCCACAATCGCACCTCGCTCACCGGAAATCCTTTCGAAGCCGCAAACTCGTAGATCAGGCGCGCCAGACTTTCCGCAGTCGGATTGGTGTTGATGAGAAACATGGGTTCGTGCAACTCGGCGAGCACCGGGACGAGGGGGTCGTCCTTGTGGAGGACCATCTTGTGATCGATGTTGTCATCGATCCAGGTCTGAATCTCCCGCTTGATCTCTCCAAAATCAACCACCATGTGGCGCTCATCCAAGCCGGGAAGCGTCAATTCCACTTCCACCTTGGAGTTGTGTCCATGGGGATGCATGCAGATGCCCTCGTAGTTCAAGAGCCGATGACCGTAGCAGAAGTGAAGCTCTTTCGTGACCTTGTACATTGTGGCAGTCCCCCAAACAAACAGTAAGTGAAAACGAAGTCAGAGGTCAGAAGTCGGAATTAAAATGCCAAACATTGGAAACTAGCCGGACGATTCATCTGACTTCCGACCTCTGACTTCGCTATTCCTGGCACCCGGCACCCGACACCAAACACCTGCCTCACGCAATCAGCCGGCCGCCATCCACACTGATCATGGCCCCCGTGATGAAATCGGATCCTTCGACCAGGAATACGACCGTTGCCGCGATGTCTTTGGGTGATCCGATTCGTTTCAATGGTGTTGCAGTGATCACCTTCTGCGTCTCTTCCTCTGTAAAATCGGCTGGCAAAAGAATTGGGCCGGGGGCGATGCAATTGACCTGGATGTTCGGTGCCAGGGACTTGGCCAGGCCCCGCGTCATGGTAATGACTCCTCCCTTGGAAATGCAGTAGGGGAGATAATCGGCATAGGGACGGACGCCTGCCCAGTCCGCGAAGTTAATAATCTTGCCCCGGCCCTGCTTCAGCATGTGCTGTCCGGCATATTTGGCACAAAAGAATGAGCCTTTCAGATTAATATCCAGATGGCTGTCCCAATCGCGTTCGGTGACCTTTTCGAGCGATGCTTTTTCATAGATTGCAGCACTATTGACCAACACGTCGATCGTCCCGAAATGCGTTACGATCGACTGCATCATCCACTCGACTTGAGCCACCTGAGAAACGTCACACTGCAGGGCCAGCCCCCGAACGCCGTGCGCCTCGATCTCTTTCACGGTGTTGTTGGCGGCGTCAGCAGACCGGTTGTAATTCACGACCACGTTCGCGCCGCGCTCCGCAAGGGTGAGAGCAATGGCTCGACCAACCCGGAGCGCTCCACCGGTAACCAGGGCTGTTTTTCCTCGAAGTTCCATGTTATTTATCCTGAAAAGTGATCCGCGTGTCCAAGGGAATTCGTGATGGTAGACGAAAGATGAGAAGCTCGCAAGGGTGATTTCAGGAAGTGAAGAAGATGCAGGAGGAAGCTCACAATACGAATTTTGTATCCTGGAGCTTCCCGACGGCACGGTAGATGCCTTCGACTTCGTCCATCTCTGTGCAAAAGATGTCGAAGCGATAAGAAACGTACCGCCCGCCGCTGGAGCTCCTTTGAAACTGCCGCTTGATCTGGGCTGTTTGCACGACCCCTTCAATGGCACCCAGTAATTGAGAGTAATAACGATGCCCGGAACTGCCGACAAATCGGAACGAGATGAGGTTGGGCAGTTCGAGGCAGCGCTCTACTGCCTTCGGATTCTTAAACACCGATGGCTCGTTCATGACCCCTTATTTATAAAATATTTTCCGGCAGTTGGCAAATTCTCTTGACGCGACGGGTGATTATTTCGATTCGAGGATCGACGCTGACAAAACATTCGCCACCTTAGCCCGCAGCTCCGTCACATTGCCTTTTCCGTTGGGATGAACTCGATTCGTCAACAGAATTAGAAAGGTGCTCGTTGATGGGTCGATCCAGAGATCCGTGCCGGTAAATCCGGTGTGTCCGAAGGAATTAGCGGGGAACAAGTCGCCGCGATTGCTGGAATAAGAGGAGGCGATGTCCCAGCCCAGCCCGCGCGCGACGCGCACATTTCCGGGAGCCTCCCGGGCAAGCGAGGCAGGAACCTGGTTTGAGGTCATCGTCTTCACGCCGAGAGGGCTCAAGATCCGTTTTCCCCGGAATTCACCGAGATTCAAAATCATCTGACAATAAACCGACAGGTCGTCGGCTGTCGAAAATAAGCCGGCATGTCCTGCCACGCCACCCATCCTCCAAGCCGTCGGATCGTGAACTTCACCCTGGATAATCTGATCGCCGGGCCCGCTGGCCTCTTTGCCCCCGAGGTAGGCCTCCGTGGCGGCACGTTTCTCGGTGGGTGCGGCCCGCAGGCGGTGTGAAGCGTCGGGCTTGAAACCCGTATCACGCATTCCGAGGGGTTCAAAGACATGCTGACGGGCGAACACATCGAGCGGTGCTCCCGACAACTTGAGTACCAATTCTCCCAGAGCGATGTAATTGAGGTCGCTGTACACGAACTTTGTTCCCGGGGCAGATTGAAGCGTTTCGGTTTTCAGCCGGCGGAGCGCCTCCTCGTATCCCGACCACTTCTCGAAAAGATTGAAATCGGGTTTGAGTCCGGAGAAATGGGTCATGAGCTGACGAATGGTAATCCTGCTTTTGTCGGTGGCGTCCCAGGTCGGGGCGGTTGGAGGGATCACCGCGGATTGGCTTGCTGTCGCGGACTGTGGAGGGGGCGACTTCGGTTCCCCCTCTTTGAGTGGGGCTGCAAACTCGGGTAAGTACTTTGACACGGGATCGTCCAGCCGGTATGCACCCTGTTCCAATAGGATCATGAGTGAAGTCGTCGTGGCCACCACCTTTGTGATTGACGCCATGTCGAAGAGGGTCGACAGCTCCATGGGCTTGGTTTGGGGTTCAAGAGACCGGCTTCCATAGGCCTTCCGATAAACAATCTTGCCTTTGTGACCAATGAGAACGACAGCGCCCGGGGTGTTGTGATGATCGATGGCTTCCTTAACGACCGCATCGATCCTCGCCAGCCGCTCACTCGACATCCCCACCGACTCGGGCCTGACCACCGGCAGCCTGGCGGCGTTCGCGGCTCCAGCGGGTGTGGAGACGGCAGCAGGTTTTCTGGATGAGCCTTTCTTGGTGCTGCTTGCAGGTGCTGGGGATTGACCCTGTATCAGAAACGGTACAAGGCAAATGCCCAGGATGAGAGGAGCGGTAAAACGACGAATCAGCAGCCAAGGGTTACTTCGATATGATGATGGCATTGAGATGAAATTCCTCTCGAGATGAAATGCTCCGTAAAACTACCATCGCCTCCAAAGGGAGTCAACCCAAGCCACACAAATCCACCGGGTACCCTCAGGCTAGCTCTCTTGGAACTAATACGAACGTCAGTGAAAATGTGGCAAATTGTGCGTGATTCAACGTAGGGGCGCATAGCTATGCGCCCCTACCGCCAAGATTCTACAATTACCCCGTGTAACTCTAATTCCAAGGTTTGCATTAGCCCGCCATCGACGGATTGCCCGGGACTGATCAACGAGTCCCCGTGCAGCGGGATATGGAACACGGGGGCATTTTGACTCCGGGATCAGTCAGCTCCGCTAGGAGCGGCTTATTTATAGACCAAGGTGTCCTTAATGGTGTTGCGCGAGCTCCATCGGAGCGACATCCATTCAGATCCAAATCAGGATAAAGAGCTTGGCTGCCAAATATGTCGCTCCGAATGGAGCTGGACCGGACTGATTTGTTTGCAAGTCTATAAATACGCTGCTCCTAACGGAGATTGGGGGAAAGCAACTTAGTGCGGCCCTCTCGGTCTGAGGATTTCGGCAACAACCCCCAATGACACAACCCCAGCAGAGTTCGTTTCGACGGACATCCGACCCTGAACGAGTCGCGAAGGATCCCGGGATTTCGGAACTCCTTCGGAGTTCTGCAGGAGGCGGCAACATGGACTTTCACCCAGGGTTGCAAAGAGCGCAGCCCTGGGCTATTGAAGGTATCCCCTTCGGGGATGATGATACTTGGGAGAGTACCCGGTTTTTCTATTCTTGGGTTGCAATTGGGATCCCCCTCGCCGTCCGTTCCCTGCTTATTTTTCCTTGCGGCCTTTGCGCCTTCCTCGGCGCCCTTTGCGGTTAGATTAAGTTCCTGAAGTGGTCCCGGCATTCGCCATTCCAGGCCTTGCCCCAAAATCAAATTGACTCCCTAAGCCCTCCTCCTTATGCTGGGCCGCATGTTGGAGACCTTCTTCAAGCTCCGGGAAAATCGCACGACGGTCCGCACGGAACTGCTGGGCGGAGCCACCACCTTCGTCACGATGGCCTACATCATCGTGGTCAATCCCGCCATATTGAAATTCGCCGGAATCCCTGCCGGACCTAGTACTGTCGCGACCATCTTAGCGGCCGTGTTTGGTTGTCTGTTGATGGGGCTGTATGCCAACCGGCCGATCGCCGTCGCGCCGTATATGGGCGAAAACGCCTTCATCGCTTACGGGCTGACCGCCATGGGCATCGGCTGGCAATTATCCCTGGGTGCTGTCTTTGTAAGCGGGGTGGGCTTCACCCTGATCACGCTATTAAAAATCCGGTCCTGGCTGGCGAATTCAATCTCGGTCAGCATGAAACATAGCTTCGCAGTAGGAATTGGGCTGTTCCTGGCCTTCATCGGAATGTATGAGACCGGCCTCGTTACCAGCGCAGTCGCTGGCATGCCTCCGCAAGCCCTGCTCGCAGCGAACGCGGCGACCCTGCGGGCTCCCGATGTCCCATTGAAAATTGGAAATCTTCATGATCCCCTGGTGCTTCTCTCGATCTTTGGGTTTCTGCTGACGGTGACATTGCTCTATCGAAAGGTGCGCGGAGCGATTCTGATGGGAATCGGGATGACTGCGGTCCTTGGGTATTTCCTGCATCTTGCCCATGCTCCGCAGGCGGTGGTCGCCCTCCCATTTACAGGTGAGTATTCGCTCAGCGCCATTGCGTTCAAGCTGGATATTGCAGGAGTGGTCCGGCTGAGTTTTCTTCCCGTCTTGCTGACCCTCTTCCTGATGGGGTTTTTGGACACATTGGGAACTCTCGTCGGGGTCGGAGCCACCGGGGACCTGTTGGACGAAAAGGGAAATTTTCCAAGGATCGAACAGCCGATGATGGTCGACGCCGTTTCCTGCATGTTCAGCGCCCTGATCGGCACAACCACCAGCGGTGCATACATTGAGTCCGCAACGGGCATCCGCGAGGGAGCCCGAACCGGCCTGGCCGCGGTCACGACAGGGGTTCTCTTTGCAGCCTCACTCTTTTTTGTCCCTCTGCTGGAGCCGCTGCAACAGCTCAAGTACGCCTATGGCCCGGCGTTGATTGCCGTCGGGGTATTGATGGTCCGATCGATCACGAAGATTGATTTTGAGGATTTGACCGAATGGGTGCCCGCTTTTGCAACGGTCGTCATGATGCTGTTCACTTACAACATCGGAAACGGGCTGACCGCAGGACTGGTCTTGTATCCCGTGATCAAGGTTCTATCGGGACGGGGGAGGGAATTGAACTGGGGGTCAGTGGTGCTCGGTCTGCTGTGTGCCGTCTACTATGTGTTTGGGATGCCACACTAATTTCAGGAGCGAGTGAAATCCACCTGAGAATTTGAGCAGTCCGCCCACGCGTCGTGGAGAGGGCACCTCCGCGAGTCCTTCGCGAAGGTGAATCCAAAATTCTTCGATCAGAGGCCTTCGATTCCACTTCCCAGGATGATGTTTACTTCCGTTTGTGGACCGGAATGCCCCCAATCACAAAAGTCTTCCCTGAAACCGTACGCAGCGCTGTGACTGCGACCGGTGTGGGTGATGTGATTCGAATACCCAACATCGACATATCCCCCGACAGCAAATTAAGGAAGGTGGCCCAATTAGGATCTGCACTCATGTATTCATTGACAAAACGTGACATTTGATTGTTTGCTCTAAGCGTCAATGCGACCCTGGCGAAGGGAATGCCGTTTACGGGGATACTAATGGGCCCTAATGCTTCCAGGGTGACAGTGGTGTCTGAGAGACCGGGGTTCACAATGGCAATGCCGGTTCCAATCGTCTGTGTCTGTTGGGCGTTGACCCAGAACTCTGTACCGGTTTCAGTTGCCGGAACACCAACTATCCCCATAACCTCAGTCCCATCCATTATGTCGTATACAACTTGAACAGTGATATCGTCAGCACAATCGGAAGAGCAAGTTTGCGTCATTGACACGTCCGCCCAGCCCGCCTGGACTACCTCGGGACTCATCAGCGGCAGCAGAGTCATGGCTACCGCTGAACCCGCCTTCAAAGTTGTCATGAACGAACTGGCAGGAAGGGGTGGAAAACCCGGAATACCCTCCATCACCAAGGTTACAAGCATTGACCCTCGAGTGGATTCGCTTAAGTTCAACATGACCGTCTTGGAGTCGCTCGTAGGATTGCCCAGAAGGACATGGGTCCGGTAATTCCCGCCGACCACGATCTGTGATGCATACCGATGAATGATGGGCGCCTCCTGGAAAACGCCACTCTTCCCAGAAACAGTTCCCTCTTGAATAAGAAAACCTCCCCCCTCTCTTTCCGAAGGAAGCGTCACGACCGTTGTTCGTCCTTCGTATCCAAACACGAAGATGTCCTTTTGGTTTTGGAGAGGCTGTGCTTCAAGGCATTGGATACACAATAACGCTACGACAAGAAACAAGACCGTTCTTTTCATAAATAATATTCCTCCTCTGAAATGACGTCAGTGAGGGATGGGGGACAGAACGACCGCTTCCTCGACTCGGATAGCTTTACAGCAGGAGCCAAGGTGGACCTACATCCGCAGGGAATACACTTGGATGAATCAGCTTTTCGGGGAAAGTGTGTTTCTAAAGCGCTCCAAATACAGCAATGGAACAATCCAACAGGATCGCGCGTTCGGAGTATTTATCAGTCCGTGGAAACCCGACGCCGATTCAACCACACCGTATTATAACGCCACAGGGCACGTGATTACAATTATTCTGAAATAATCTTTACGGATTTCAAAATGATCGGGGTCATGGGAACATTTGCATACTCCGCGTTGACGGCCTTCGTCGGGGAAGTTCCAATCTTATCGACCACGTCCATTCCCTCAATCACCATTCCAAAGACTGCGTAACCCATCGCTCGACCGGAGTTTCCGTGATGGTTCAGTCTCGCGTTGTCGACGAGGTTGATGAAGAACTGCGCCGAAGCCGTGTCGGGCTCTTCTTCACGTGCCATGGAAATGGTCCCGCGCTTGTTGAGGAGACCGTTGCCGGCTTCGTTCTTGATCGGCGCACGCGTCGCCTTTTCCTTGAGATCGGGTGTCACCCCTCCACCCTGGATCACAAATCCCCTCACGACACGGTGAAAGAGGGTCCCGTTGTAAAAGCCAATCCGGGCGTAGTCGAGAAAATTCTTCACCGTGATGGGAGCCTTGTCCGGATAAAGTTCAATCTTCATGTCTCCCATCGACGTTTGCAGGACCACCACGGGGTTCTTGGATGCGGGTTCGGCTGATCCGTTGGCACTTGCAGGGAGGGCAGGTACAAGGGTGATGAGGCAAAGAACTGTAAGCAACATTCGAAGATGTTTCATTGGCGATTCCTGGAATGGGATTCTTAACTTGAGAACTTTTCACCGCAGTGACGCTGAGCCCGCAGAACTCTTGCGACCTCTGAGCCTCAGCGGTAATCAAATCGTCACACGAGGATCAAATCGGGCCGCTTCTTCATCAAATGCTCAAACCACAGATTGCCCAGCTTTTCTTGCACGGTATTCTGACGGAGGCGGTCATTGAGGTTCTTGAAATCGACTTCATCCATGGGCTGGTCCTGATTAAAACAGGAAAACACCGGGCCCGTCGGTTCACCCGAGAGCGGGTCGACGTGCATCTGCAGGCACTGCGCGCACACTTCCTTCATCATGCACTGCATGGGGGAGTTGATGGAGGCGATGGCCGTGTGGTCCGGGTTGAGGTAATCACACAGGACGCTTCGACGGGCCACCTTAACGGCCCCCATCATGCGATCGCTGCCGATGGCGATGATGCGGCTGATCTGATGGAAATTAAACAGCGGCGTGCCATGGTCAGGTTCCAACAATCCGTCGGCATAGCTTTTCATGGCCTGAACGATGTTTCCGCGGAAAGTCCGGTCCTGCGCCCGGCGGGTCTCAATCATTTCACCCTGATCCACGCTATAAACCACCTGGTCGCACCCGGATTCGATATCTTCTCGTTTGTAGAAATCCTCTTTCTTCTTATATCCGGCAAAATAGATCACCTGACATCCATTTTCCTTAAGTGCTTTGGCGATCGAAAAAAGGACTGCATTCCCCAGTCCGCCTCCTGCAAGCAGCACGGTCTCATTGCGGGGAATTACCGTCGGGGTTCCGGTCGGTCCCATCACCACCACCTGTTGCCCCGGTCTAAGGGTGGCGCACAGGCGGGAGCTGACTCCCATTTCCAGAACGATCATGGACAGCAACCCCTTTTCACGGTCGACCCATGCTCCCGTAAGGGCCAGCCCTTCCATCATGAGCGTGGACTCGTCAATCCTCGGGCTGTCCACTTCGTAGTTCTGTAACCGGAAGAATTGCCCGGGCTGAAACTTGCGAGCCTGCATTGGCGCGTGAACAATCACCTCGACAATGGTCGGTGTCAGGCGCAAAACCTGAACCACCCGGGGGATCAGATCCTCCTCAATCCGGTCGATGAGCTTGCTGAACTGTGCGTCCCGCGCGGGCTGCTCTGCCTGACTTAAGGACTTTAGATGCTTCTCGAAGACCTGAACGATGTGGGGATAACCCAGTTTTGCGGAAGCCATGGCCTTAACGACATTGCCTTCAAAGACGGGGTGATTGTCGCCGTAATAAGTAATATAACGGCCCTCTCCGGATCCATCAGAGGCCGGGCTGTAATAAGAAGTGAAGAATGCCGGGATTCCTGCATCTTCGCCCGTGACCAGTTCGAATTCCTTTTCTTCCATAAGGGCGGCCCCGTCGCCATTACCTGATCGGGACTTGAGGTGATAGCCTTTGAAGAATTCCCTTTGTTCATCCAGTTCAAAGGTTCCCGGCCGTTCCCGCTCATAGATGATGTTGGGATTTGTTCCGGCCGCAACCATCAAGGTTCGGGCCGGAAGGTTCACCCGTTCTGCTGTTCCTGTCCATCTCCCCTTATCGTTGAGGGTCTGCCGCTCGAAGACCACGCCGTCGAGAGAGCCATAGGAGCTGGTGAGAGCTTCGACCGGAGAAACCCGCTCGACGATATAGATCCCTTCTTCGAGTGACTTGATGATTTCCTCGTGGTTTAGCCGGTAAGCCGGTGAGTCAACGATAGACTTGCGGTAACAGATCGATACGCCGCCCCACTGTCGAACCAGTGGCACAAAATTGGGTTCTTCATGGGCCTCCAGCGCGCGCCGTCGCTCAGCCCTGATTGCTCTCCCGTGTTCAATGAATCGGCCGGCCACTTCCCGCTCCTCGGGATCGTACATCGATAAAACCTTGTCCTCGCCATATTCACCGGCCAGGGTCTCGTAATGGTCCAGAAATTTTTCAACCTGGATGGGATAGTAAGCCATCAGCTCCGTAGCGGTATCGATGGCGGTAAGCCCTCCGCCAATGACAAGAGCGGGCATTTGAACCTGCAGGTTTGCCAGGGCGTTGCGTTTGAAAGCCCCGGTCAGTTGAAGTGCCATCAGAAAATCACTGGCCATCCGGACCCCCCGGATCAGGCTGTTCTTCATGCCGACTTGGGTGGGCTTGCCGGCGCCCGTGGCGATGGCGATGTGATGAAAACCGAGGTCCCAGGCATCTTCGATGGTGAGGGTCCCTCCAAAGCGAATGCCACTGTAAATGCGAAACTTGTCGCGCCGCGCCAGCGTCAGATGCAAGAGCGTCAGAAAATTCTTATCCCAGCGCACCGTGATCCCGTATTCACTGACGCCGCCAAAGCCTTCCAAAACGCGCTGATCGAGGGGGTGATAGATGGCCTTCCAATCGGCAATCGGCGTGGGCAAATGATTTTCATCCCCGGTCAGGCTCCGGGGCAGCGGTTCAATCTTCAAACCGTCAATTCCAACGACGCCAAAACCTTCGTTCAAAAGGTAGTGAGCCAGGGTGTATCCGGCCGGGCCCAGTCCGACGACCATGACATTTTTGCCGTTATAGGGGAGCGCATACGGGCGTTTGACATTCAGGGGATTCCAGCGGGTCAGAAGGGTGTAGATTTCGAATCCGAAGGGCAGACCGAGGACATCAGTCAGGATTCCGGTTTCAGCCTGCGGTATGTTGACCGGCTCCTGTTTTTGGAAAATGCAGCTCTTCATGCAGTCATTGCAAATTCGATGCCCGGTGCCGGGGAGCATGGGATTATCGATGATGATGGTGGCAAGGGCCGCCAGGGAGTCGCCGGATTTCTTTAACAGATGGGCCTCGGAGATTTTCTCATCGAGCGGGCATCCGGCCAGGGGGATGCCGAGCGGGTTTTTCTTGTACGCCCCCGTCTTTTCGCGAAGTCCCTTGGAACAGGAGTCTTTGTCGCGCTCGTGGCAATAGATGCAATAGTCAACCTCGGAATATATCTGTTTCGACGAGTAACGAAGGTCGGTGAGCCTGAAGCCGTCGCGGTGCCGCAGATTGTTCTCGGGGCCGGCGCACAACTCCGTCAATTCGGCTCGTGGACGGGTGAGGTGCACAAGGTGTTGGTAGTCGAGATTCTCAGGATGTCTGAAGGACACCCAATCGCGCACCTTGGCTCTGCCCTGCTCATGGTGAGTGACAACGGCGGACCAGTCCTCAACCAGCGCGACCAGGGCCTGAAGCAGTTCAGGATCCGGCTCAGCAGAATCATGGGGTGCATTTGCAACCGGGATTTCCGAAAACACATTGGCAGCCTGGGAACTGGATTGGATTTGGCTTTTGAGGGAACGAATTCGAGCCTGATCCTCGGGGCTCAGATCTTCCTTCGCTGTCTTCGCAGCCAAACAGGACTTTTCCAATCTCAACAAGTCACGGACCATGAGCGCAAAACCCAGTTCGGGGTCCTTCTTGTCCAATGTGCGCGTAAAGGCGACTCGCTGAAGAAGTTCGACCTGCAGATCCAACCTGGAATAGTCTAACTGCTCTAACTGGTCCGGCTTATACTTTTTGCTGGCGCGTCTCTGAACTAAGAATTTGTACTCGAAAACTGCTTGTTCCTCATCCGCCTCATCGAGCATGCGCTGGCGTGCTGCTTCCACATGGAACAGTCGCGCCAGGAAATCGCTGAGGTAAGGGGCCACGTGAAGAACCAACTCGGATTCTGAACGCAGAGTCATCCCGTTCCCCTGACATTCTCGATAGGCTGCAAAGCTTCGAGCTAAGTCGGGATTTTTCCCTGCCACCTCCGCAAAGAATCGCTCCGTCAGAGCTTTGAGCCGGCCGGGCAGGTAAAGATCGGAATATCGAAAACCCTCCACACCCAAATCGAAATCATTGTCCTGGGGCCCTGAAGGGTCAACAGACATAAAAAAATCGCCCGCTCTTAATCGGGCGATGTCTTCTTGCTGGGGCGCTTTAAGGGCGACCTCGATTTCGATGACGCAATCCATGGGCTTGATGCGCCTGACGATCCCCTCCACCGGCTTAGTTTCGTCATTGACGCGCAGAGAAAGCCTCGTGCCCGGCAAGTACATGATATCGTCGCTGGGCAGCTTTACTTCAAAGAGGATTGACTGGCTCTCATGCTGGTGACAGAAAAGGACTTCGCAGCGGTTCAAAGAAACGTCGACGGCCTTGGGCATGATCGGGATTGAGTCACCTCTAGAGATTTTAGCCTCGGCTAGTGAGGGACGCTCGCGGTTGATCCATTATGAATATCCATTATCGCATGCAGAGGGAAATTTCTTCAAGCGGTTTGAGCTGATGCTGCGTTTGGAGTGCGCGAGCTGGCTTGCGCTTTTGGCCGGTGCACCGAGCTGTACCGGGGGAATGCGCGCGAGGGGAGCTTCACGCAATGAGAGCGGCAGCAAGCTGCCGCACTCCATAGCCTAAGGCACATTCACATGGATTTCGAACTCCAAGACGCCTTTTTGGTTGCCCCGTTCGATGTCCGCCTGGACGAGCCAGATGCCATCCATCGAAAAGGCCCCTTTGCCAACGTAAATCCCATTTCTGGCGATAGTGGCCTCGACTTCTTCTTTGCCCATGTCCATCAAAGGCATGAACAGGGTGAAGCGGACCCTGGCCCCTTCAATTGCCGTCCCATGTGGATCTGTCAGCCTCAATGTAAGGGTCGTGTCTTTGTCGCTCTCTGCTGGAAAAGGAGCGAGCGATAGGATTCCCTTCCAGCCTAGTTCCTTGGACGATTGTTCCAGAATCGATAGATGTTTTGCGTCAACCGTCTGCTTTGTTAAACCGGGCTGAGGTTGCGCCCGCTCGCAGGCCGAGGAGAAAAGCATGGCAGAGAGAAGCATACATGCTGTGAGGGTGACAAGAGTACGCATTGGAAGATCCCTGATAAATAATGATGTTCTTAGTCAGCACCGATTGCGGAGTATGCTAACACATCCTCAAGTGCTCGCGCACTTTCGATGGAAGGACGGGCGTTCGCCAACCAGACACAGGCTGGTTTAGAAATTGCCGGGTTCGTTGCCTTGACGGAAGAGTCTCTTGACTCTATATTCTGTTGATGCCGAAGAGCTTTCTGGACCAGATCCGCCCGGAGGTCCTCCACAACGTCGCCCTCCTGAAGCAGGAGATGGCCCTCGCGGAGTGGGAAGAGCGGGCCCTTAAGCGAACGGTGAAGGCGGATTTTCTTTCTTCGATCACTCGCTGCGATTCGCTGAACATCATAGCTGAAATCAAGAAGGCTTCTCCCTCGCGCGGAATCCTCCGTGAAAATCTTGACCCCCTCGCGCTGGCGCGAATTTACGAAAGGCACGGCGCCGCTGCGATCTCGGTGCTCACTGAAGAAAAATATTTCCTGGGGAGTATTCGCTCTCTGGCTCAAATTGTAATGACCTCATCTCTCCCGGTTCTCCGAAAGGATTTCATCCTTGATGAAGTTCAGATTGCACAAGCGCGATCCAATGGAGCCGCAGCGGTCCTCTTGATTGTGGCGTTTTTGGCGCAAGATGACCTTGAAAACCTGATTCTCGCCTGTCATAAGTATTCCCTTGCGCCCCTGGTGGAGGTGCACAACGAAGGAGAACTGGTTCGTGCCAACAGCGCCTCGGCAACTCTCATCGGGGTGAATAATCGGGACCTCAAGACCTTGGAGGTGGATTTGAAGGTTTCGGAGCGATTAGTTCAATACAAGCGCCCCGGCCACGTTTTTGTTGCGGAGAGTGGATTGAATTCAAACGAACAGTTGAAGCGCTTGCGGACGGCTGGGTATGATGCCTTCCTGATTGGAGAGCATTTCATGAAGTCCGCCGATCCAGGAGCGGAGATGGACCGCCTGCGAGGCAACCCATGACACAGGTGAAGATTTGCGGGATCACCCGGCTGGCGGACGCGCTTGTGGCCACCGATCTCGGAGCCACGGCCCTTGGCTTCAATTTTTATCCTCGGAGCCCACGATACATTTCCATCCGCCAGGCTTCGCTGATCCTGGAAAAACTCCCGCCCTTTGTGACGAAGATCGGAGTAGTGGTGAATTTCGGCCCCGCACGCGACATCCGGCGGCTGGCCTTGGCATTGGGGCTGAATGGAATCCAACTGCATGGCGATGAACCTTCAGAAATGGCTCTTACTTTGAAGCCCTTGATGGTGGTCAAGGCCTTCCGCGTGGCCAACGATTTCAGGGTGACGACGCTGCAACATCACCCCGCTTCGGCCATACTGCTTGACGGGTTTGAACCCGGTAAGTTTGGGGGCACGGGAAAAACAATCGATTGGAGCCTGGCGCGCCGAGCTGCCCGGTTCCACCGCATTATTGTCTCTGGGGGACTCACGGCAGCGAATGTCGGCGAGGCGATCCGCGTGGCTCGTCCTTATGCCGTCGACGTCGCAAGTGGTGTCGAAAGTTCGCCGGGGAAAAAGGACTATCGAAAGATGAGAATGTTCCTGGCTTCCGTAGAGAAGGCTGATCGGGAGAATCGCTAGCCAGAAGGAAAACGCCTCCCGTCATCCGAATGGAGAACTTATGACGAGATCCTACAATTATCCTGACCCCTCGGGACACTTCGGAAAATATGGGGGACGGTTTGTGCCGGAAACCTTGATGGCCCCCCTTGAAGAGCTCGAGGCAGCGTACCGGAAGGCGCAAGCCGACGAGACTTTTCATTCGGAGCTAGCCACACTTCTCAAAGACTACGTTGGCCGTCCCACCCCGCTTTTCCAGGCCGAGCGGCTTGCGCGCCGTTTCGGCGGACCCAAGGTCTATCTGAAACGCGAGGATCTGGCTCATACCGGCGCGCACAAGATCAACAACTGCCTGGGACAGGGGTTGTTGGCCAGGCGGATGGGCAAGAAGCGCGTGATCGCGGAAACCGGCGCGGGACAGCACGGGGTGGCAACGGCAACGGTTTGCGCTCTGCTGGGGTTGGCGTGTGAAATTTACATGGGGACTGAAGACATGCGGCGCCAGGAATTGAATGTCTTCCGGATGCGCCTGCTCGGCGCCAAAGTCACGCCGGTCGATTCGGGCAGCCGAACTCTGAAAGATGCCATCAATGAAGCCTTGCGGGATTGGGTAACCAATGTAGACACATATTACCTGCTGGGGTCGGTCCTGGGTCCCCATCCATATCCCATGATGGTCCGTGACTTCCAGAAGATCATTGGCCGGGAGACAAAAGCGCAAATCCTCTCCTGCGAAGGGCGCTTGCCGGATGTACTGATTGCCTGCGTGGGAGGGGGAAGTAATGCCATGGGCTTGTTCTACGAATTTCTGGGTGAAGAAAATGTCCGAATGATAGGCGTGGAAGCGGGAGGGCGCGGTCATTCCCTGGGGGAGCATGCGGCCCGCTTCATCGACAGCGAGGGGGGTGGGGGACGCCCCGGGATTCTGCAGGGAACCTTTTCCTACGTGCTGCAAAACAATGATGGACAAATCGCTCTCACGCACTCGGTTTCGGCCGGCCTGGATTATGCCGCCATCGGTCCCGAACATGCGCTGCTGCACGATCTGCACCGCGTCGAATACACCCACGTGAGTGATGCCGAAGCCCTGGAGGCCTTTCAACTGCTGAGTCAGTTAGAGGGGATTATACCCGCCCTCGAATCCGCTCATGCGGTCGCGTACTTGAAAAAGCTAGCGCCCGCCCTGCGAGCAGACCACCTGGTGGTGGTCAACCTCTCCGGACGGGGCGATAAGGATGTCGCCGAAGCTGTGCGGTTCATCAAACAATGAAGGAGCGAGCCGGCCGGCTAAGAAACTTTTGACGCTCTACTTGGATTATGTTTAAATCCAACTTACCTCCACGTAAGCACCAGGTCTCTTCGGCTGATCCGATGACTTCAAAACCTGAACGCAAGGTGTTCACTGTTTCCGAAATAACGGGCCGCATCAAAGCCCTGCTGGAATTGGAATTCTCCTCTGTTTGGGTGGAGGGCGAGATCTCGAATTTCACTCGCGCCGCCTCAGGGCACTTGTACTTCACCATCAAGGATGACACCGCTCAACTTCGTTGTGTTTGTTTTCGGACCTATGCGCGGGGCATCCGGTTTCGCCCGGAGGACGGGCTGAAGGTGGTCGCACGAGGCAGTCTGTCGATCTATGAGCGGCGCGGGGAATACCAGCTTTACGTCGAAGTGATGGAGCCCGTCGGGATAGGCGCCCTGCAGTTGGCTTTCGAGCAGTTAAAGGCGAAGCTGCAGGGAGAGGGGCTGTTTGACACCGCACGTAAAAAACCCCTCCCGGTGTACCCTCACACGGTCGGCGTAGTCACCTCTCCCACAGGAGCAGCGATCCAGGATATTCTTCGTATCCTCAAGCGACGCAATGAGTCGATCAACGTCCTGATTTATCCCGCCAAGGTTCAAGGGGAGGGAGCTGCCGCAGAGATTGTCGAGGGGATTCGCTACTTCAACCGCGAGCAGAATGTCGACGTCTTGATCGTGGGGCGGGGGGGCGGATCCATCGAAGACCTATGGGCCTTCAACGAAGAAGTGGTCGCGCGGGCGATCGCGGCATCTAAGATTCCTGTCATTTCCGCCGTGGGACATGAAATCGATTTTACGATCGCCGACTTTGCCGCCGATCTCAGGGCACCGACGCCGTCGGCCGCGGCAGAGATCGTTTCGTCGGCGAAGGAAGAGATCTCCAAACATCTGGCGAGACTCTACGGTCAGATCGAGAACTCCCTAACCTTACTGCTGAATCGCTCGCGACGAAGGCTTTTGGAACTGACCGGAAGCCAGGGGTTCTCAGTGGCTCACGGTCGCTTGAAAGAGTTTCGTCAACTCTTTGATGAATTGGCCTTCAAGCTCTCCCTGGGAATGCAGGCGATGGGTCGCGAACGGGCCAACCAACTTCAACTCCTTCATAACCGGGTGGTATTCTTCGATTTGAAAAGAATGATCCGGATGGGTGAGTTACGATTGGAGCAACGGGAAAAACAGGTGGCGTCTGGATTTCGGACCCAGCTCACCACGGCCCGCAATGCACTGATGATTTTTAGTGGTAAACTCGAAAGCCTGAGCCCGCTCAAGGTGCTCGAACGAGGTTACGCCATCGTTAAGACGGGGGGCGGCGTCATTCTGAACGATGCGAAGGGGATTCAAATCGGGACGCCGCTATTTATCCAGTTATGGCAGGGCTCTTTGAGAGCCCGCGTGACCGGGTCCGGCAACCACCCCCACGTTGAAGGCGAGACCCAGCAGGGGGCGTTGAAATTTGAAGGGTGATTCCCCTGAAAAGAGATTCAAGCAAACGGGTCAACTGACTCCGCAGGAAACCTATGGTCAAATCGAAGAACCAGGATTTTGAGAGTGCCATCAAGCGATTGGAGGAAATCGTGGCTCAGCTCGAGTCAGGAGATCTCCAGCTTGAGAAGTCCCTGGAGTTGTTCGAGGAAGGCATCAAGCTTTCCAGGTTTTGCCACACCAAGCTGGACGAGGCCGAACGCAAGGTGGAGATCCTGATGAAAAACGCAGAGGGAGAGTTGAAGCGGACTCCCTTTGAGGAAGAATCAGGGGAAGCTTCGAACGCCGAAGAAAGCGCCGAAGAGGATTAAGCCGCCGTGGAAGTCCCAGGATTTCTTATAGAGCGAAGCCGTCAGATCGATGAAGCGCTGGACCGACTCTTGCCGGCGGCCGATCAGATGCCCACATCCATCCATCAGGCGATGCGATACAGCATCTTTGCGGGCGGCAAGCGATTGCGTCCCGCCCTTTGCCTCGAGGCTGGCCAGTTGAGTGCAGCCGAGGAGCCGGAATTGCTCCCCGTGGCTTGTGCCCTCGAGATGCTCCATACTTACTCACTGGTTCATGACGATTTGCCGGCCCTCGACAATGATGACCTTCGCCGTGGCCAGCCCACGGTCCACAAGAAATTCAACGAGGCGATTGCCATCCTGGCTGGAGATGCCCTATTGACCCGGGCCTTTCAAGTTTTGTCGGGGGTCGATGGAACTCATCCCTACTCTGAGAGACGATTGACCGCCATGCGAGAGATAGCGTGTGCCATTGGTACTGTGAATGGAATGATCGGCGGACAGGTGGCTGATCTTGAAGCGGAGGGAGAGAAGGTTTCAGCGGAATTGCTGCACTACATTCACAGTTCAAAAACAGGGGCATTGATTCGCGCCTCACTTCGGGCCGGAGCAGTCATGGGAAATGCCTCTGAGACCCAAATCAGAGCGCTCACTGCCTATGGCACTCGGATCGGACTCGCTTTTCAAATCGTCGATGATATTCTGGACCGGGTGAGTTCCGCCGAGGTTTTAGGGAAGACTCCCGGAAAAGACCGCTCAAAAAGAAAGGCGACCTATCCGGCAATGTTCGGGTTGGAGGAATCCCGTCGGCGGGCGCGGGAGCTGATGGATGAGGCCCTTCGGTCACTTCAAGAATTCGGATCAGAGGCGGATCACCTTCGTGAGCTGGGCCGGTTCTTTGTCGAGCGAGCTGCCTGAACCACCGAAGCCTTCGGCCGTGTTTAACCGGTAGCAGGTTTCCAGAAACGGACCATAGGAAAACCCAATAATATGGAATATCAATACCTTACAAGCATTAATTCACCCGTTGATTTAAAAAAGCTTTCACTTGCAGAGATGGAAGTGCTGGCGGAGGAGTTGCGTTTTTTCATGGTCGATGTGGTTTCGAAAGTGGGAGGGCATCTGGGCGCCAGCCTGGGAACCGTCGAACTCACGCTCGCCCTGCACTATGTCTTTGATGCCCCCCATGACAAACTGGTTTGGGATGTCGGGCATCAAGCCTATGGTCACAAGATACTGACCGGACGTCGCGATCGCTTTCACACCCTTCGTCAGTACCAGGGAATTTCCGGTTTTCCCATGCGACAGGAGAGCGAATACGACGATTACAATGTGGCGCATGCCTCCACTTCGATTTCCGCCGCGCTGGG
The DNA here is from genome assembly GCA_041494885.1 of Terriglobia bacterium. Classification (GTDB taxonomy): domain Bacteria; phylum Acidobacteriota; class Terriglobia; order JAIQFV01; family JAIQFV01; genus JAIQFV01. The sequence goes on along the minus strand of JBGQBO010000004.1, from coordinate 17,870 downwards.
AATGGCAGTGGCAAGAGATCTTAAGAAAGAGAATAACTATGTGGTCGCCATCATTGGGGACGGAGGACTGACTGGGGGAGTGGCGCTGGAAGGACTCAATCAGGCGGGCTACTTGAAGAGGAAGATGTTGATTGTGCTGAACGACAACGAGATGTCGATCTCTCCCAATATCGGTGCGATCCCGGGCTATTTGAACCGCATTGTTCAGGGCCAGACGTACATGCGGTTCAAGAAAGAAGTGGAAAAGATGGTATCCGCGGTACCGCACATTGGCCCGCGCATCTTCAGGCTGGTGAAAGACACCGTCGATGCGATGAAGACCTTCATGGTCCCCGGGCTCCTCTTCCACGAACTAGGTTTCGATTACGTCGGTCCGATCAACGGCCACAGTATCCCGACGCTGGTGGAAACCCTTCAAAAAATCAAAAACAACGAGACGCCAACCATCCTTCACGTGGTCACCAAGAAGGGGAAGGGCTATTCGCCGGCCGAGACCTCCCAGGACAAGTACCATGGCGTGACCCCGTTCGATCCTGAAACAGGACAGATGAAGAAGTCACCGAGCGGCCCCCCCACGTACACTTCGGTGTTCAGCAGAACGCTCATTGAAATTGCCGAGCGCGATCCCAAGGTGGTTGCCGTGACGGCGGCCATGCTCGAGGGTACAGGACTCGAGAAGTTCAAGGAACGCTTCCCGGACCGCTGCTTTGATGTCGGAATCGCAGAGCAGCATGCGCTGACGTTCGCCTGCGGGTTGGCGACACAGGGGATGAAGCCCGTCTGCGCCATTTACTCGACCTTCCTGCAGCGGGGCTACGACCAGATTTACCATGATGTCTGCCTGATGGACCTGCCTGTCACCCTCGCCATGGATCGGGCTGGAATCGTGGGGGCGGACGGGCCCACGCATCATGGATTATTTGACATTGCCTACCTGCGCACGCTCCCGAATATGCTTCTCATGGCGCCCAAGGACGAGGCCGAGTTACGGCAGATGATTTACACGGCGATTGAGATCCCTCATCCGACGGCGGTCCGTTATCCTCGCGGCAGCGGCGTGGGCGCATCCCTGGACGAGCCCTTGCATTCGCTGGAAATTGGAAGAGCGGAAATTCTTCAGGACAGCGGCGAGGTAGCCATCATTGGCTACGGCCACATCGTGGGGGCTGTGTTGCAGGCGGCACGGAAGCTTGAAGAACAGGGGATCCATTGCACGGTGATTAATGCGCGTTGGGCCAAACCTTTGGATGAGGAATTGTATTGTGTCCTGGCAAGCGAGAAAAAATACATCGTCACCGTGGAAGATGCCGCACTCATGGGTGGTTTCGGGAGCGCCGTGGCTGAGTTATTTGTCGAACGCAAATTGCTCCCGGCCCGGATGTTGCGGATCGGTGTGCCCGACCGAATCATCCCCCAGGGTGCTCCGAACCTGTTGTACGCCAAGTTTGGCCTGGATGCCGACGGGATCTTCGAGCGCATCAAATCCTTTGTGATGGAAGAGGGCATCCCCACCCCAAAGAGCCGGCGCATGGGCTCTAAATTATAGCGGCCTTCTTGGGGATGATAAATTATAGGGACGGACGACCGCATCCATCGAGGTGGCACGCTTGGGTAACCGTGATCCCTTCCGCCGCGGCAGAGATCATGGGCTCTTGCGACCGGCAGGGAAAGGCCCGCGATCCCCAAGAACGGGATCGCGGCACCCAAAGCTTTTGCATAAGCGCGACACGGACTCAGCACATCAACTCCCGAATCCGACCCAAGACTTGAAAGCGGGCGATTGGTTCTCGTTACCCGCCTGGCACCCATTCCAAATCATTTGAATTCATCTCCCGACACCCACTTTACAGGTCCTCGAAGGCGTTTCATGAAACAACGTATTGACAAACTCCTGGTGGAACGCGGGCTCGCGGATTCACGTGAGAAGGCCCAGGCGCTGATTCTGGCCGGACAAGAATTGGTCGATGCGAGTCGCCCTCTCTAAAAGGCTCTTGGCTAAATTCGGGAACCAGGACCCAGAGGTTCTCTTTCTAGGGTTGCCGCACTGATCGATGAACGCTTTCGACATCCCTGGGAGTCAAGATTATGCGTCCTTGGTCACGGGCATCGCTCCTCTCGGGAGTAAGCAGAGACTCGGACGGGGAACGCACGAGCGTGGTGTGGGAGGAAGCCTCTTCTTGCTTGCCGGTCGCTGCTGAGATTTCAAATTTGAGATCTGAGATCGTCTTGTAATCGGGCTGAATAAGACCATTGATGAACGGACGCAGTGCAGATTCAACTTCGCAATCCGAGTTGAACTCATTTTGCAACCACCTCAACGCAAGACTCGAAGGCGTTTCATGAAACAACGTATTGACAAACTCCTGGTGGAACGCGGGCTCGCGGATTCACGTGAGAAGGCCCAGGCGCTGATTCTGGCCGGACAAGTCCAGGTGAATGGAAGACGCATAGAAAAGGCCGGGGAACTGGTTCTCGTCGGCTCACCGGTTCGAGTTGAAGGCGCACCGATGAAATATGTGGGCCGGGGGGGCTTGAAGCTTGAAGCAACCCTGGATTACTTTTCGATCGACCCGGAAGGGAAGTTATGCCTGGACATCGGCGCTTCCACGGGCGGCTTCACAGACTGTTTGTTGCAACGCGGCGCCCGAGGAGTTATCGCGTTGGATGTGGGGACGAACCAACTGGACTGGAAGCTGCGAAGTGATCCGCGGGTCGTCTCGCTCGAGAAGACTAATGCCCGGTACCTCGAATTCGAGCACATCGGAACCCGCGTCGATCTCATTGTCGTCGACGTCTCGTTTATCTCTTTGGAGCTGATCCTCCCCATCCTCCCGGTGTTTTGCAAATCCTCCACAGATTTGTTGTTGCTGGTAAAACCTCAGTTCGAAGTCGGCAGGGGGCAGGTGGGGAAGGGCGGTGTCGTCCGGGACCCGGCCTTGCATGCCCAGGCCGTCGAAAAGGCAAGCAAAGCGGGGAAGAGATGTGGATTCGAAGTTAAAGGTAGCGTAGAATCGCCCATCACCGGAGCCGAGGGAAATAAGGAATTTTTCCTGTGGCTGCGGTCAAAAACCTAGGCGAACGCATGCAAATTCAAACCGTTGGGATCATCACGAAACCCCGTAAGAAGGAAATTGTCGCCGTCATTCAACAGTTGATCGAATGGCTCGAGCGCCGCAAGGTGTCCATCCTCTTCGATCATGAAACCTGTGAGGTGTTGGATCGAGGCAACGTCGGTGTGGGACGCAACGAAATTCCGGACAAGGTGGATCTCATCATCGTGCTGGGTGGCGACGGCACGATGCTCGCCGTGGCACGAGTCATGAATGAACGGGAAGTCCCGATTCTGGGTGTGAATTTTGGCCATCTCGGATTTCTCACCGAACACACCCTCGAGGAACTTTTTCCCACCCTGGAGTTGGTGTTCGATAATCGGCATAGCACCGACGCACGAATCCTCCTGGAAGTTGAAGTCATCCGTTCAGGGGAAGTGATTTCGCGGCACCAGGCCTTAAACGACGCTGTCATTAACAAGGGGGCGATGGCCCGCATCATTGATTTTGCAGTCAAGGTCGACAACCAGTTGTTGTCGGAGTACAAGGCGGATGGGTTGATCGTCTCCACGCCCACGGGGTCCACGGCGTATTCCCTGGCGGCGGGAGGCCCAATCATCTTTCCCACCATGGAGGCGTTTGTCATTACCCCCATTTGCCCCCATACCCTGACGAACCGGCCCATCGTGATCCCTGACCGGTCAGTGGTGCGGGTCGAGATCGGACGGGGAGGGGAATCCACATTCCTCACCATGGACGGCCAGGTGGGGCTCGCGCTGCGCGAGCATGATTACGTGATCGCACGCAAGTCCAAACGGCGTTTCATTCTCGTCAGGCCGAGACAAAAAAGTTATTTCGACGTGCTTCGTGAAAAACTCAAATGGGGCGAGCGATAGGCAGATTCTCTGCGATTTCCGCGCCTTTACGTTCATCATTATAATGAAGTCTTTATTGATCTCCCTGACTGACTTCACACCAGGATTTACCCTTCCATGAAAAATTGGCTCCGGCCCTCCCTGACTGTGCAAATCCTGATCGGGCTGGCTGTCGGCATCCTCCTGGGATGGTTCTCCCCTCATTGGGGAGTCGCCATCAAGCCGATGGCGGACATCTTCCTGCGCATGATCAAGATGATTATCGCTCCCTTGATCTTCTCCACCCTGGTCATTGGCATCGCCGGGGCGGGCGACTTCAAAAAGGTGGGACGCATCGGTTTGAAGGCCCTCATTTATTTTGAGATTGCCACCACCATTGCCCTGCTTATTGGCTTGGTGACCGTCAACGTGTTCAAGCCGGGCGAATACATTGCAAGACCGGCCCAAAATACCGTCCAGACCGCCATCGCTCCCCCCGTAACGGGAAAGAGCGCGCCGGCACCCAGCTCGCCCTCAGGAAAAGATTTCATCACCAACATATTCCCGACCAGTGTGATCGATGCCATGGCACGGGGCGATATTTTGCAGCTGGTGATCTTTTCGATTTTTTTCGGGCTGGCGCTGGCGGCGGTGGGTGAAAAAGGGAAGCCGCTGGTCTCAGTTCTGACCGCTGTAGCGGACACCATGTTCAAGTTTACCGATTTGGTCATGCGTTTTGCCCCGCTGGGCGTGATGGCCGCCATTTCTGCGACGGTGGGGGCCAAAGGGCTGGGCGTTTTGAGGGGGTATGCGAGCTTGGTGGTCTGTTATTACGGAGCCCTGGTCTTCTTCGTTTTCGTCGTCCTCTTTTTGATTTGTGCCATCATCCGCGTCCCCTTTCTACGGCTCTTCAAAGCCATTCGCGAACCGTTCACCATTGCCTTCACGACAGCCTCAAGCGAGGCGGCGCTGCCCACAGCGATGGAGTCAATGGAACGGTTTGGCTGTCCCCGCGAGATTGTGGGATTTGTCCTGCCCACCGGATACAGCTTTAACCTGGATGGCGCTACACTTTACCTGTCACTCTGCTCGATCTTCATTGCGCAGGTGTACGGGGTTCCCCTCGATGTTAAGACGCAGGTGGTCATGATGCTCACCTTGATGCTCACCTCGAAGGGGGTGGCGGGCGTGCCGCGGGCCTCATTGGTCGTGTTGGCAGGAACGGTTGCAAGTTTCAATTTGCCGATGGAAGGGATCGCCTTGTTGCTGGGGATCGATCAGATTCTGGACATGGGACGCACCGCCGTGAATGTGACAGGGAATTGCGTCGCCACCGCGGTGGTCGCTCGATGGGAAGGTGTTCTGGACGACCGCAAGATGCTTCAAACCGGGACGGTCGCCGCAGGGGTCTCCGACTAATTGCAGTAGAGTGCGGTTTCCGCGTCCTCCGTGTTATCCGTGTCCAATTTCTCAATGTTAGAAAATGCCACAGATTCGCTGTTACCCGACACGCTGGCGGAATCGAAACATGCCTCCCGCCCCGCGATTCGATGGAATAACCATTCGATTACCTATCTTGATCTTACTTCTCAGATCAACCAGATCGCCCGTTTCCTCCAGTCCCGCGGATTGGGTCATCGCCAATGTCTCGCCATCGTGCACAGGGACTCCCCGACATTCATCGCCGCTTTCCTTGCCGCAATGAAAATCGGGGCCGTGCCCGCCCTGGTTTCCACTTTTGCAGAAGGCCGGGAGTTGGAACATATTCTGAATCTCTGTGCGGCGCGTTTTGCGATTGTTGAGGAAGAGTCGATTCAAACACTTCAGGAAATTCGTCCTCACTTGAAAATGTTGGAGCGAGTGTTCCTCTCTGCAAATCCACGCTCGGAATTTGTGCCGAGTGCTGACGTCTGGATTTCGCCCTTCTCATTCCAGGGGGAGTCCATGACTCCAACTCCGATATGTCCCACGACATCCGGAGACCCGGCATTCTTCCTGTTTACCTCCGGCTCCACGGGGGAGCCCAAGGCGGTCGTCCACAGCCATTCTCATATACGCCACACCGTGGAGAATTATGGGCACTCCGTTTTGAAGCTCTGTCCGGAGGACCGGACGTTTTCATCCTCCCGGCTATACTTTGCTTATGGCCTGGGGAACTCACTCTCTTTTCCACTGGCGGCGCGGGCGACCACAATTCTGTGCAGCGAAAGGCCGACTCCCGAGCTTATTGCCCGCGTTCTGCGCGAAGAATCGCCCACTGTATTCTTCGGTGTCCCGGCGGTCTACCGCGCGTTGCTTGAGTATCATCGCCGCATCGAAAAACTCAAAACCGATACCCTGCGTTTTTGCGTGTCGGCGGGGGAGGCCCTGCCGTCGGTCCTGTTCGAAGAATGGAAGAAGACGTTTGGAGTGGAGATCCTGGACGGGATTGGAACCACCGAAGCCCTTCACATGTTTCTTTCGAACCGACCGGGAGAGGCACGGGCCGGATCGAGCGGGACCGTTGTCGAAGGCTATGAAACCCGCATCCTCGACGAATCGGGAAGGGAAGTCGAAGCGGGGGCCACGGGAAACCTCTGGGTGAGGGGAAATACCCTCGGTCCCTACTACAAGCTGGAGGACGGATTTTCCAAGCCAGCGGAGCCGGAATGGGTCCGCACCGGCGACGTCTACCGGTGCGACGAAAACGGTTATTATTATTTCAGCGGCCGGAGCAGCGACCACTTCAAAGTGCAAGGATTGTGGGTGTCGCCTACAGAGATTGAAGAAGCGCTGTTGGCGCACGAAGCCGTCCTGGAAGCCGGCGTCGTCGGCGTGGTGAATCCCGGCGGCCTCATCACTCCACGCGCCCATGTCGTCCTGAAAGAAGATACGAGGGTCAGTGCCGCCGAACTCAAGGTATTCTTGTCCCTCCGACTTCACTCCTATAAAACACCCACTGAGATTGTCTTTATGGAGCATCTTCCAAGAACCGCAACCGGCAAACTTCAGCGATATAAGCTGCGAGATCTTAAGGTTGAACACTGACGAACACGGACGACACGGATGGAGACTGTTCAAGGGGGTAGCCCGAATCCGAAGGGAACAAGCTTCTTAAGCTGGGAAGCGACACGACGGAGAGAAAGTCTCACTCCTGGATGACTCGAGGGCCCGAGCAATTGCTGTTTGAATCGCCCGTACACTTTGCGATCTTTGCGCCTTCTTAGCGCCCTTTGCGGCTAGGTTCTGATTGGTTTTGAATCTCAAATCTCAGATTTCAGAACTCCTCGTTGAAAGATATGACCTTGAGACGCGCCACCGGAAGCGGCTTTCCCCTTGACGATCCAGCGCCCCGCGGTATATAAACTCTGATTCTGAAATGCCTGCGCGTCCTCGTCGTCTAGCCCGGCCTAGGACACCGCCCTTTCACGGCGGTAACACGGGTTCAAATCCCGTCGAGGACGCCAAATAAGCTAAATCTTTAATATCCCCTCATCGAATTCCCTCCATCATGGAACTTACCTGCCTCGGAGTCGAAGCTCGTTCGGAAGGCCAACCAATGATGCAGCCAAAACACGTGCTTGCCCTGGTTATCCAGCGGATCGTAGAAAATGGAGATCCGACCCCACGATGCCACGATGTTATTTAAAACCTGATCCTTATTTTTTGTCTGCCGTCGAAATCCAATTTGCGGGATACTTGTTCTCCAAAGACACAGGACCCGAAAGGGGCGTCGGTGAGATCCATTGCCTCATACCACAAAATTCTTTACAGAAGGTCAAGACACCTGTTGTATGGCGCGCCTGATGAGCACAACAAACGACAGGTTTCTTGTCGATAGAAAGGAAAGGAAAATGTTCGACCGAATTCTTGCTCCCATGGATCGTTCGTCTCTGGCCGAGTGCGTGTTGCCTCACACCGTAGCCATAGCCCGTGCCTTCGAGTCCCATGTTACCCTCGTGCACGTAATGGATGTATCCAGCAAGGCTACTTGGCGCCGCGCGGTTGACCCGCTGAATTGGCAGATCAGGAAGGCTGATACGGAAACCTACCTGCGCGACTTAACCCTCCGATTACAAGAAGCCGGCTTGCCCACTGAGGAGCAAATTCTGGAAGGCCAAGCAGCTGAGCAGGTCATCGAGTTTTCTCGCGCCAATGACGTTCAACTCGTCATCGTCAGCAGCCACGGGCAGAGCGGCTTGAGTGGCTGGAACGTGAGCAGCGTCGTGCAGAAGGTCATTCTGCGCGCCCGCACTTCGATCATGGTCGTGCGCGCTTATCAGCCAACCTCGGCGGATGTGACAGGTCTGCGCTACCGGCGGTTACTCCTTCCCCTGGATGGATCGCAGCGAGCCGAGTGTGTCCTATCCGTGGCGAGCACCCTGGCCCGCGCCCACGGGGCTCAGATCCTTCTGGCGCACGTCATTCAGCGGCCGGCAATGCCCCGGCGAACACTGCCCACACGCGAGGATGTCGAACTGGCTGACCGAATCGTGGAACGCAATCGGACGGAAGCGATTCAATACCTCGATGAACTTCAGTCCCAGCTGTCTGGAAAAGTTGAAGCACGCATGCTTGTCAGCGACCAAGCCGCCGTAGCGCTGCATGACTTGGCGGATCAAGAGAAGATAGACCTGATCCTCATGAGCGCTCATGGTTATTCCTCTCTGACACAATGGCCTTTCGGCAGTGTGGTCAGCAGTTTCATTGCGTATGGAACGACCCCGTTGTTGATCGTACAAGACCTTCCCCAGAACAAGACAGAACCCACCATGGCTGAAGTGGCTTCCAGGCAGCATGGAAGATGATACCGCATGACGAATAAACCGATCGATCAGAATTCATCAGCAAACCGAGCCCGTGTCGGCGATGATGCGACGAATGACAGCCAGTTGGAAGATCTGGCGCGCCAGCATGCCCGGGCGCGGGTCGTCGCTCGTCATCCGGCTCACGAGCTTTCGTTCGTTGACCAATTGAGAGAGCGGGAATGGCTTGTGCGAGATGCGACCGCGCGCTTTAGAGACGCCTCCCCGAAAGAACCTCTTTCGTATGCGGCTGAGTGGATGCTGGATAATTTTTACCTAGTGCAGCAATCCCTGCGCCAAATCCGCGAGGATATGCCGCCCGGCTTCTACCGCCAGTTGCCCAAACTCGCCGCCGGTCCCCTGGAGGGTTATCCGCGCATCTATGCCATCGCACAAGAGCTGGTTGAGGTGAGCGGGGCGCATCTCGACCTGGACCACGTGAAGCGCTTTGTCCACCCCTATCAAGACATCACGCCACTGTCGATGGGCGAGTTGTGGGCGCTGCCGGCCATGTTGCGCCTAGGCGTCCTGGAGTGTCTAGCCCAGGCCCTCGGCCGCATCACGGGCCTCCAGAGGGAAAACTCGCTCCCCGCCATGACTTTTCCCCACGCGAGAACGGACGATGAGGTCGTCGCCAACTGCATCGTTAGCTTGCGGACTCTGGCCATCCAGGATTGGCAACTCTTTTTTGAAAGCGTCAGCCGGGTGGAGCAGGTACTGCGCGACGATCCGGCGAGGGTCTATGTCGGAATGGATCGCGAGACGCGCGACCGTTATCGCAAGGTGATTGAGGAGTTAGCACAAGCCACGGGCCGGGATGAGCAACAAGTCGCGCGCGAAGCGATCGAACTGGCTCAGCGTCATGTCAGGAAACATGTGGCTTTGAAGGACAGCTTGGAAGCGCCGCGTGCTACGCATGTCGGCTACTACCTGTTAGATGTCGGACGCGCGCTACTCGAGGACCAACTGGGCTATCGCGTTCCCGCGCGCGTACGCTTGCGCCGCTGGATATTCGATCATCCGACGCTGGTGTACCTGGGCAGCATTGGGTTGTTCACCCTGATCATTTTGCTGGGTGGAATGGGCTACGCCAGGGACGCCGGCGCGACTTTCCTCCAATGGACTGCGACAGGCTTGCTCTTTTTCATACCTGCCCTGACCGTGTCCGTCAGTTTGGTCAACTGGATGGTTACCCTTGCCTTTCCACCCAGGGTTTTGCCGAAGATGGACTTTGAAGACGGCATTCCCGCCGAGCGCAAGACCATGGTCGTCGTCCCGTCGCTTCTGACCAGCACCGCCGAAGTCGAATCATTGCTTCAACAATTAGAGCTGCACTTTTTGCGCAACCAGGATCCGCATCTGTCCTTTGCCCTGCTCACCGATTTGCCCGACACGCCTCAACCGCGTCGGTCGGGCGACGACACGTTGGTCGAACAAGCCGCGTCAGGCGTTCGCGCGCTCAACGAGAAATATCACCGCAAAACATCTAGTCCGTTCTACCTTTTTCATCGCGACCCCAAGTGGAATCCGCGCGAACAGCAATGGATGGGTTGGGAACGCAAGCGCGGCAAGCTGCACCAGTTGAATCTTTTGCTGCGCGGCGGCGGAGAAACCGCCTTCAGTGTGCAAACCGGCGACCTCGCAGTCCCACGCGAGATCAAATACGTTATTACCCTGGACACAGATACGATCATGCCGCGCGAAGCTGCCCATCGGCTGGTCGCCACGCTTGCGCATCCACTGAATCGCGCTGAATTCGATCCGCGCAGCGACGCCGTCATCGCCGGGTATACGGTGTTGCAACCGGGGATCGAAATCACTTCGACCAGCGTGAACCTCTCGCGCTTTACGCGCATCTTTGCCGGGGACGTCGGATTGGATCTATACACGCGGGCCGTGTCCAACGCGTACCAGGATTTGTTTGGCGAAGGGGTTTATGTTGGCAAGGGGATCTATGACATCGACGCATTTGAACGTAGTCTGGCGGGACGGATGCCAGAAAACGCGTTGCTCAGTCACGATTTGATCGAAGGAATCCACGGGCGCGTCGCGCTGGTGACCGACATCGTCTTGTTTGAAGAGTATCCTCCACACTACTTTGTCTACCTGCGTCGCTCGCGCCGATGGATCCGCGGGGACTGGCAGTTGTTGCCCTGGCTATTCCCGAGAGTTCCCTCGGTGGGAAAAGGGATGATCCCGAATGATCTCTCCGCCATCGCCCGATGGAAAATCCTGGATAATCTTCGCCGCAGTTTGCTTTCGCCGGCTTTGCTGATTCTATTTATCGCCGGCTGGCTGTGGTTGCCCGGCTCGCCGTGGGCATGGACACTGGCTGGATTGCTGACACTCGCCGTGCCTGTCTTCACTGGCTTAGTGATCGGATTGGTTCAACGAGTAAGAGGCAAGTCTTGGCATAATACGCTTCACCCGCTCCAAAACAGCGTGGTGCGGTGGGTTTTGGCACTGGCATTTATTCTCTATGAAACATTCGTCACACTGGTTGGAATTACAAGAACGCTCTTTCGGTTGTTGATCACGCGCAAACACTTGTTACAGTGGACAAGCTACGCGGATACGGTGCGGGGATTTGCCGGCGGATTGACTTTTCGGCAGATGCTCGCGGCGATGCTTTCGTCCGTGGCGCTTGCCTTGCTGATCGTCTTGTTCAATCCCGCCGCGCTCTTTGTTGCGCTCCCGCTCTTGGTCGCGTGGTTACTTTCGCCCGAGATCGCCTACTGGATCAGCCGCCCGATCCGCCATGCGCCTGCACCGCTTTCCCCCGAAGAGCGCCAATGGCTGCGCCGCTTGGCTCGCCGCACCTGGCTTTTCTTTGAGCAGTTCGTCGGCCCCGAAGACCACTGGCTGCCCCCGGACCATTTTCAGGAAGCGCCGCGTGGGATTGTCGCGCACAGCACTTCGCCCACCGACTTGGGGTTGCTGCTCCTTTCCACTTTGGCGGCCTACGACCAGGGTTACATTGGCTTGTGGGGTCTGTCCGCGCGGTTGCGCGACACTTTTGAAAGCATGGAGCATCTCGAAAAATATCAGGGTCATTTTTTGAACTGGTACGATACGCGCAGCCTCGAGGCGCTGCCTCCTCGCTACGTTTCCACCGTGGACAGCGGAAACTTGGTTGCCTGTCTCCGCACGCTTTGGCAAGGATGTCAGATGCTGCCTCACCAACCCGTCCTGCGCTGGCAGAACTGGGAGGGCTTGCTCGATACGCAGGGTCTCCTGGATGAAATCGCGAACGATCTTCGGGCGGCCGCCCTCAAGTCAGCCACCACACCCCTGCTGGCTCACCTCGCACAAATGCGGCAGCAGGTGCTGGCAGTGCGAGACAATCCCGATGCCTGGGCACCGTTACTGAACCGGTTGACCGGCGAGGGCTGGAATGAACTCAACCGATTGTCGGCCTCGCTGATCGAATCCTGCGCGCAGGCCATCGATGCCGTGATGTTGCGCCGGCTGAGCCTCGCTGCCGACCGAGTGCGAAATCACCTGCACGGGATGCAACGCGAAATGGAGCAATTCTCCCCCTGGCTATTGTTCGTGAGTCAACTTCCCAAGCTGTTCGCGCGTCCAAATATGACTCCCGCCATCCGTGACGCTTGGCAAGCGCTGCGAGACGCCTTTTTGACCGCGCCAAGTCTTGAAGAGCTGGGCCAAGTCTGCAAAGCAGGACTGACGCGATTGGCTGAACTACAAAGTCGGTTGGAAAGTTCAAGAGACCTGCAGGGTCTCAGAACCCCCGCAGTTCTTGACGACGAGCTTCAAGAGGCCCGTGACTGGTGCATGCGCCTGGCTGAAAAGTTGGAATCCGCTGCGATGGCTGCCAACGCTCTGTTGATCGACTTTCAAAACCTGGACAGAATGGCCGAGCGTTATTTTCAGGCCATGGATTTTGGCTTCCTATTCGACCAGGAGCGCCAACTATTTCACATCGGCTACAACGTCACCGCAGAAAAACTGGATAGCAACTATTATGATTTGCTGGCGTCAGAAGCGCGAATCTCCAGCCTTGTGAGCATCGCTGAAAACCAAGTCCCTCCGGGGCACTGGTTGCACCTGGGTCGTCCGCTGACCCAAGTAGGCGGCACACGCGCGCTTCTATCCTGGGGCGGGACGATGTTTGAGTACCTGATGCCCGCTCTGATGATGCGGAGTTATGAGGGGACGTTCTTGCACCAAAGTTGTCTTGCTGCCGTGGATGTCCAAATCGCTTACGGCCACGAGAAGAACGTGCCGTGGGGCATTTCCGAGTCGGGATACTATGCTTTTGACGCGAACCAGAATTATCAATACCGTTCCTTTGGCGTGCCCGGACTGGGATTCAAGCGTGACCTGGATGAAGATTTGGTGGTTGCGCCCTACGCCTCGCTGCTGGCGCTCTCGTTGCGCCCGCGCAAGGTGATGGAGAACATCGCGCGCCTGGACAAGTTGCGGGTGCTGGGCGCATATGGCTTGTACGAGTCGGTTGATTTTTCACCCACTCGACTCGCGCTGGGAGAGACGCATGCGGTCGTGCGTTCGTATATGGCGCATCACCAGGGGATGATCTTGGTGTCTCTCGTCAACTATTTGCACGAGGATGTAATGGTTCGGCGTTTCCACGCTGATCCACAGGTACGGAGTGTCGAGCCGCTCCTGCAAGAGAAGGTGCCGTACGATGCGCCACCCGAGTCCCCGCAACCGGGGGACGCGCGTGGCGCACGACGCGATCTAGTTCCACGTCAGAACATCGCTTCCCCTTGGAGTGTGCCGGTGCAGTCGCCCGCGCCCCAGGTTCATTTTCTGTCAAATGGTCGTTACGGCGTGCTGATTACGAGCGCGGGTGCCGGGTACAGCTGTTGGCAGGACATTGACCTCACGCGTTGGCGCGCCGATACGACGCGCGAAGATTGGGGGACCTGGGTCTATCTTCAGGACGTGGAGAGCCGCGACCTGTGGTCAACCGCCTACCAACCGACGGCCGCACTCTCCGAAAGCCAGAATGCTGAAAGCGCTTTCAGTGTGCAGTTCTATCCCTACATGGCAGAGTTCCGGCGCAGCGATCACGGCATCGGTCTGACAACGGAAATCACCGTCGCGCCGGACGACGATGTCGAGATTCGTCGCATCTCGTTGATCAATCATACGGATCGCGTCCGGCACATCGCGCTGACGAGCTATGGCGAGATTATTCTTGCGCCGCAAGCCGCCGACGCGCGCCATCCGGCATTCAATAAAATGTTCGTCGAAAGCGAGTATCTGCCCGAGACCAACGCCCTGCTCTTTCGGCGTCGCCCGCGTTCGACGAGCGAAGAACCGATCCATCTGGCGCACTCGGCGGTTGTCTCGCCGGGGCACAAAATTACTGGTGCGCACGAAACTGACCGGGCCCGATTCCTGGGTCGGGGACAGACGCTCCGCGCTCCGGCGGCTTTAAGTTCGAATGGCGACGGGTTGTCTGGAATGACCGGCGCGACGCTCGATCCGATTATGGCGCTTGGTCAAGAGATCGAACTACAACCCCACGCGTCGGCGCAGGTGAGCTTTATCACGTTGGCGGCGAGCTCTCGCGAAAAAGCATTGGGGTTAGCTCGCCGCTATCAGGAGGAGCGGGTGATCGTGCGCGCATTTGACCAAGCTTGCGTTCGCGCTGAATCGGAACTTCGCCAACTCGATCTGACGACTATAGATCTGGAACGCATCCAACAACTCTTGTCGACCTTGCTTTATCCCTGCGCCGCGTTGCGCGGCGGCCCCGCGACCCTCGCGGCGAATCGTAAGGGACAATCGGGGCTATGGGCCTTTGGCATTTCCGGCGACTATCCGATCCTCTTGGTTCGGATTAACAGCCAGGAGGATCTTGCATTGGTACAAGACGTGCTCCAGGCCCATGCGTACTGGCGCAACCGGCACATCAACATTGACTTGGTCATTCTTAACCAGCAGGGGACGACGTACGGGCAAGAGCTGCGCGGGCACTTGCAACGCATCCTCGCTCGCCAGAATAGCGAGGATTGGCTTAACCGGCGCGGCGGCATCTTTACTCTGTATGCCGACCAGTTGAGCGAAGCCGACCAAGTGCTGCTGGAAACGGCGGCGCGCGCCATACTCGATGGCGCCAAGGATTCGCTGGCTCAACAATTGGAACCGCTGCGCATGCGACCGACTCGCCTGCCTCCCTTTACTCCCGTCCCTCCCGATTCAAGAGAGGAGGCACCCACGCCACAGCTCGCTCGCCCCACTAATTTACTCTTTGATAACGGAATGGGCGGGTTTAGTTCGGATGGGCGTGAGTATGTGATCTATCTTAATCCGGGACAGTGGACCCCGGCTCCGTGGATCAACGTCATTGCCAATCCAGACTTTGGCTTCACGGTTTCGGAGACCGGCGCGGGCTATACCTGGTTCGGCAACAGCAGTGAAAACCGCCTCACGCCCTGGTCAAATGATCCGGTCACTGATCCGCCGGGCGAGGCGCTTTTCCTCCGCGACGAGGAGACAACGCAGGTCTGGTCGCCCACGCCATTGCCGTGCCGCGCGCCCGCGCCGTACCTAATCCGCCACGGCCCCGGTTATTCCATTTTTGAGCACAATAGTCACGGACTCTTACAAAAGTTGAGGCTCTTTGCCGCACAGGACGCGCCGGTCAAGGTGGTGAACCTGCGCCTGCAAAATACGTGGACGCACACCCGGCGGATCACCGCGACTTTTTATGCCGAATGGGTGTTGGGCCTCACCCGCGATACCGCTCAACAATACGTCGTGTCCGAGTTTGACAGCGATCGCCAAGCGCTCTTGGTACGCAACGCTTATCGCGCGGAATTTGGCCAGCGAATAGCCTTTGTGGCTGCCAACAAGAGACTTCATGGCTTGACAGCGGATCGCACCGAGTTTTTGGGGCGCTTGGGAAGTCTTTGCCATCCAGCAGCGCTTGATCGCATCGGACTGGCAAGCATCGTAGAGCCCGGCCTCGACCCGTGTGCTGCGCTACAGCTTCACATTGACCTGAAGCCGGGTGAGGCGGAAGAAGTTTGTTTCTTGGTGGGCGAGGGCGCAGATCGAGAAGAAGCATTGCGACTAGTTAAACAACATCAAGATATGGAGCAGGTCCAGCTTGTCTGGAGGCGAGTGAACGAGTCCTGGGATAACCTGTTGGGAGCCATTCAAGTGCAAACATCTGACCTGGCTATGAATCTCTTGCTGAACCGCTGGCTCCTCTACCAAACGCTTTCGTGCCGGGTATGGGGGCGCACGGCGTTCTATCAATCGAGTGGAGCGTTCGGCTTTCGTGATCAGCTGCAAGATGTGATGGCATTGGTGCATGTCGCGCCTCACCTCGCTCGCGAACACGTCCTGCAGTCCGCACAACATCAGTTTGAAGCCGGGGACGTATTACATTGGTGGCATCCGCCTTCTGGGCGCGGAGTTCGCACACGCTCTTCCGACGATCTGCTATGGCTTCCGTTTGTCACCGCGCACTATGTCGCTGCCACTGGCGATGAGTCCATTCTCGACGAGAGAGTGCCATTCCGCAAAGCTGCTCCATTGGAGACGGGAGAGGCGGAACGCTACGACCAGTACCCAATCACCGCTGAAGCGTATACCCTTTACGAACATTGCCGACGCGCAATAGAGAAGGGAACAACTGCCGGGGCGCATGGACTGCCCTTGATGGGAAGCGGCGACTGGAACGACGGAATGAACGAGGTGGGCAGCGAGGGTCGTGGAGAGAGCGTATGGCTGGGTTGGTTCCTGTGTGCTACATTGAATCGCTTTGCTGAGCTATGCGATCGCAGGGGTGATCAGCTGGAGGCGGCCGCATGCCGGCAACGCGCCCACAATTTGACGAAAGCACTTGAAACTAACGCTTGGGATGGCGACTGGTACCGACGCGCGTATTACGACGACGGTACACTTTTGGGATCGGCGGCAAACGAAGATTGCCAGATTGACTCGATCGCTCAATCGTGGGCAGTTTTGTCTGAGGCGGGCGACCCGGCGCGTACAGTGCGGGCGATGGAGGCTGTCACCCGTCGGCTTGTGCTCCCTGATGACCAACTCCTGCTGCTCCTCACGCCGCCGTTCGATAAGACACCGCGCGATCCGGGTTACATCAAAGGGTACCCGCCTGGCATCCGCGAGAACGGCGGGCAATACACGCACGCCGCGCTGTGGGCTGTATGGGCGTTTGCCAAACTTGGACAGGGGGATCGCGCTGAATCTCTGTTCCGTATGCTCAACCCAATTTACCATGGCGATACACCGGAAAAGTTGGCGCGTTACCAAGTGGAGCCCTACGTGGTCGCGGCGGATGTTTACAGTGCGCTGTCCTACGCCGGACGCGGCGGCTGGACATGGTACACCGGGTCGAGTGGTTGGATGTTTCGCCTCGGACTGGAGGTGATCTTGGGAATATGCCGACTAGGGAAGACATTGCAAATCAATCCCTGTATCCCCAAGAGCTGGCAGAACTATGAGGTGGCTTACCGCGTGGGTGAAACCACTTTTCAAATCCAGGTCCACAATCCTTCAGGCATCAACCAGGGCGTCAAGCAAGTGATCCTCGATGGGAAGATCTTAAGCGGGAACAGGATTCCACTGCTAAGTGATGGCAGTCAACATCAGGTCAATGTCTTAATGGGCTGATACCTCCTATGAGGTGAGATCGATGAACGAGACCTCTCTGATGAATGAGAAACAAGCGAAGCTACTGAGAGACGATTGAAAAGAATGCTTGGTGAAGTGTCGATTCGGGCGTTCGGGTGGACCTGTGGTGTAATTTTCACTGGTCTCCCGATGTTCCCGGAAACTATCTGTGCAAGATAAGACCGCCTGTCAGATCTCTGGAATGGGCAATTCCGTCGGGGAAACAGCAACGCCGCCCGCGGCGATCTTTCAATTGCCATTTGCAGAGACTTGACACTTTTCATAATTATCCCTATGCCATGTTGCGTCGGTTCATAGGGCTTGCATCCTCAGATTACTCCTGGATCACGGCCTATGCGGAAGGAAGCGAATGGGGTCAGGCTCAATACTGTTCATTTAATAATTTTGATGACAATGTCCCTCTTTTTGGATTTATGGTTAGGGCTCACCGATGCGCGGCTGGGGTAGCGGACGCCCTGGCGTTTGACGCCTCGAGGGTTGGATCGCCCCCGACTGGAAACGACCCTTTCCTCGAGGATCTCGGT